>JAZOAG010000060.1:0-2312 GCA_045595325.1 Lachnospiraceae bacterium | reverse complement strand
GCACCTCGATGTCGGCTCATCGCATCCTGGGGCTGTAGCAGGTCCCAAGGGTTGGGCTGTTCGCCCATTAAAGCGGTACGCGAGCTGGGTTCAGAACGTCGTGAGACAGTTCGGTCCCTATCCGGCGCAGGCGTAGGATATTTGAGAGGAGCTGTCCTTAGTACGAGAGGACCGGGATGGACAGACCGCTGGTGTATCTGTTGGTGACCAACACCATGGCAGAGTAGCCAAGTCTGGCAGGGATAAACGCTGAAGGCATCTAAGCGTGAAGCCCCCCTCAAGATGAGATATCCCAAGTAGTAAGACCCCTTAGAGAGTATGAGGTAGATAGGCTTAAGGTGTAAGCATAGCAATATGTTCAGCTGATAAGTACTAATCGGTCGAGGGCTTATCCTGAAGGAGATAGGTTGGATGTGTAAGAGAGATTTCAGTATTCGGTTTTGAAGGCATGGCCTTTAGAAATGATCCTCAATAGCTCAGTCGGTAGAGCACTCGGCTGTTAACCGAGTTGTGGTAGGTTCGAGTCCTACTTGGGGAGTTAGCTTTGTAACAAGCGGAGCGAGTTGCAGAGTGTCCGTCTCCAAAGAGTGATGGAGAAAAACTTATGGCCCCATGGTCAAGCGGTTAAGACATCGCCCTTTCACGGCGGTAACACGGGTTCGATTCCCGTTGGGGTCACTCTAAATTAAATATGGCGCCATGGCCAAGTGGTAAGGCAAAGGTCTGCAACACCTCTATCACCGGTTCAAATCCGGTTGGCGCCTCTTAAGGAAAAAGCTTTAAAATTAAATTTTAGAGCTTTTTTTGTTTTCGCTTTTCTAAAGTTGACGATATCTAAAGTCTTTTTTATAATGCAATTAAGAATACTAAATAAAGGGTATATTTGATTAAAAAAGGGGATGTAAGTTATGAAAAATAAAAAAGTACAAGCTATGTTGGCAACGGCAATTGTCAGTGCAGCTTTGGCCGGCGGATGCGGATTTAATCCGGCGGAAGAAGAAATGACAGAAGTTTACGGACCGGCTCCTTATGAAGAGGAAGTTATAATTCCTGAGGAAGAAAGCAAGGAGATGGAAGAATCGGATTCTGAAAAAGATATAGCGGAGGAAGATGAAAGAACGAAAGAAGTTTTTGCGCCGGCAGATGAGGAAGAAGTATGTGTTTACGGACCGGCACCGACAGAGTATGAGGGAGAGGAATCAGATGATTGATAAATATGCTGATTTGTCTATTGAATACAAGACAGAGCATTTACGGATGGTGAAAGATTATGTGGATGGGCTCTATCAGAAACCGAGTTTAAACAGTTTGTTTATAGAGATGACTTTAGATTGTAATGAACATTGCAGACATTGCGGAAGTAAGTGCGGTGATGTTGCAATGGAAAATGCATTGACAGACACGGAGATTTTAGATTTTTTAAAGGATCTGAAAGGCAAAGTGGAGAAGAAACCGTTTTTGAATATTACGGGAGGGGAACCATTGTTGCGTAAGGGATTTACAGAACTCATGCATGAAATTTCAGAGCTTGGATATTATTGGGGAATGACGACCAATGGGACGTTGATTGATGAGCAGATGGTGAAACGCCTGATATACGCGGGGATGAAGACGGTATCGGTCAGCATTGACGGACTTGAGGAGTCACATAATTGGTTTCGTCAGACAAAAGACGGGTATAATAGAGCGATGCGGGCAGTAGAGCTTCTTGTGCAAGAATCATTTCATAATGTCATGATTACTACGGTTGTTCATAAGAAAAACATTCATCAATTGCATGAGATGTATGAGGTGATGAAACAGACAGGAATAAATACATGGCGGTTGATTAACGTGGAGCCAATCGGAAGAGCTAAATTCAATGATGAAATATTGTTGGAGGAAACGGATTATGTGAAATTGCTTGATTTTATCAAGGAATATCGTGTGAAAGAGCAGAATTTTGAAATATGTTTTGGGTGTAACCATTGGCTTGGTGTCGAAAATGAACATCGTTTCCGTAATTGGTATTATAAATGTGCTGCAGGAATTAAAACGGGTGGTATTTTTTATAATGGGGATATCGGTGCGTGTTTGGATATTGACAGAAAGCCGGAAACAATTCAGGGAAATATTCGGACGGATGATTTTTGGGAGGTTTGGAATCAAAAGTTTGAGGTATTCCGATATAATAGAGCTTTGGAAAGTGATTATTGTAAAAAATGCACGGAAAAGGAATATTGCCGCGGTGATGGATTTCACACATGGAATCTGGAAGAGAAACGACCGGAATTATGTATGTTTCAAATGTATTGCAGGGAAAGATAAAGAAA
>JAZOAG010000059.1:0-3258 GCA_045595325.1 Lachnospiraceae bacterium | reverse complement strand
TGTAGTATTAAGTTAGAGGTAGATTTTATGTCTTGGAAAATGATTAATTTACAACTTATAAAAGGTTACATTTTTTCCCTTTACGGGGATAGTGCGCCCTTTTTTAGGTCGATTTGTCATGAACATACTCTAATTTAAGCATACGTGAGATGTTTTTACAAATAAAATAAGATTGCGCATTATCTCCTTAACAGTTATTCATTCAATTAAGTTAAGGAGATTTTTTATGTTTAAAATTAAGAAACAATTATCTAAATTATATGCATCATCGGTACTTGGGAATTTGTCTTTAACAGGTGCCTGGGTAGCAATTTTGGCAGCAAGAGGCTATAGTCTTGTTGAAATAGGCATAGCTGAAACGGTATTCCATATCGTAAGTCTTGTTTTTGAGATTCCTTCCGGTGTTTTGGCGGATGTTTTCGGAAGAAAGAAGATGCTCGTCGTAAGCACAATTATGGGGATGCTTTCTGATGTTATTATGATTCTTTCAGGTAATCTTTTTACGGTATGCCTGTCTGTTGCTTTCCGAGCTTTGAGTTACAATTTCTCATCCGGCTCAGGGGATGCACTTGCCTATGATTCGCTTAAGAAAGTTAAGCTGGAGAGCAGGTTTGAAAGATATGAGTCGAATCAGTTAATTATTTATCGATTGTGTAGCGGAATTTCTACCCTATGTGCAGGTTTTGCACTTACAATCGGCCATCGGCTTGCGTACGGAACAAGCCTTATTACGGGCATTATACAGATAATCATTTTACTGTCTCTCCATGAGGTTTGTATAGAAAATGCAACGAAAAAGACAGAAGATAAAATAGGAAGAAAACTAATGGCATGCTTTAAAGAAAGTTTTGCTTTTCTGAAAGAAATGCGTAAATGCATGGGATTAATGTTATGCAATTCATTCATTGGTGCCATTGACATTCTGTTATTGTTTTTCTTGCAGGCGAAACTTCCCGAATCCGGTATCTCAAAGTGGTGGCTCGGATTTGCACTTTTATTTATGGAGCTGGGAGGTATTGTAGGTTCGAGATTGATATTAAAAGTACCTAAGATTCGGTATAAATGGATATTGGCCCTCTCTTTTTTGCTTGTTCTGACCGGATTGTTGACGGAGCATTCAGGCGTTTGCTGGATTATGACGTTGGGGGGATTTATAGCAGCTATTGGTGATGATGCACTACAGGTACGTACCAATGCCATTTTGCAGGATATGTTTCCTTCTGAGCAACGTGCTACACTTACTTCCATAGAATCTTTCAGTTTTTCTGTTATTATGATTGTGCTGTCTCCGTTAGCAGGTTTCTTTTTTTCCTTTTGGTAATTCGGAAATCAAATGGTTGATGTTTTTTATGCTTGGTATATACTGTATATATACCAAGCGCAAGGCGGTTAATAACATAACGAATTTTTCGGTGGATCTTAGCTTACTTTAGATATTTTAGCTATGTAAAATACCTTTTACATACACAAAACAGTCAATGTAAAAGACCTTTGATTGATAAAAATCCTCGCTTAACGTATGGTGAGGGAGAAAGTATTCGTTTCACGTCAGTCGGTATCCAACTGGGAGAATGACAAAACCTATCCCGATATTAAAAGCTTGTTGCTCTTAAGTGAAGTTTTCCAAGTGTCCCTTGATCAATTAGTCAAAGGAGATTTAGAAATCATGAAAAAAGAAATTAACACACAGGAACCCAGACATACAAAGAAATCAGTGCTTTTATGGAAGGAAAGAGCCTGGAAGAGATTGAGAAGGTCAGAGAATCCGGCAAGCGCCCGTATCAGAAGATTTTATTAACATTCGGGTCTGCTGTTTTGGCTATGGTGGTTTGTGTTCTTATGGCACTTATTATCCGTGAATTGTAATGTGATGGAGATAAGCGTAAGATACCTACTATCAGAATTAGTTTGATTCACTAGTTGGTAAAGAATAAGTAAGAATGGATGTTATAAATCTTGGGAAGTAAGAAGGAAAAAGGTATAACAAATGATGTCGTATCAAAATGTAATTGGTAAGTATTTGTATATGGCCGCAATTAGACAGAGGGCAAATGCCTGGAATAAAAGATACAGAATATTACACAAAAAACAGATATATAACCATTTGGTAGATATGAAAGTACTTGTGAATCTTCTTGAAAGCGAGGATTTGGACCAAATAAGGAGTGGGATTCTTGATTATGCAGCTAAGTATACGGAAGAAACACCGGTTCTGTTTGACAGTGAGGAATATTCAGAGGAATATTGCATTCTTAATCAGTTCATGATGTCTTTATTGGATGTTTCGATAAAAGAAACAACGAAACTGATTACGGATTGGGAATGTGTTGCTCATAAACTTGATGTGTTTCATAATCTTCCTAAAGTATATTTGAGCAGTGAAAAGGAAGGTGGATGTAGCAATAGACTTTCTATTGAGGATGCTTATTCATTCGTCGCTATGGCTGCAAATGATGACGAAAAGGCTGAATTAATGCAGATGCGCTTACGTCATCAACACAGAGAAAATTAGTGTGAATTAGTTGATTCGATAGAACGATTGATAAATCAAAAAGTGTAAATGTGTGAAAGTAAACATTCAGGCATCTGGTGAGTCTGTAAGAACGTGATTATTTGAATTCTCACTTAAGGAATTTTAAGGGATTTAATAACTGTTATATTTTGTTATAAAAAAATGAAGTTAAAAAGGGTTGCTGTTCGAATGTATGTTTGGTAAAATGAAATTACGGAAAGTACCCATGACAGGGTGGTAGCCTCCCGAGTTTATGATACCGGTTCGCCGGAATACATAGGAAGGGAGGTGGCGCCGATGATGACAGCTTATGAAATCATTACGATTTTTTTAGGAATATTGGCATTGCTAATATCCTTTGGAAGCTTAATTGTTGCGTTGCTTGCCTTTCTCGATAAGAGAAACAAGCGCAAATAAAAATGCCTATCCTGTCTGCCAACAGGATAGGCGGTGTCCATAAGGACATTTGATACCTAAACTCGGAGCATCCACCTTTGGAGTGGGTGCTTTCTTTTGATATAATTATAATAACACTTACGCTAAAATAGTTCAAGTGCTTTTCGAAATTAGGTGGATATTACCGTTGTAAAACTTCCGGGACAACATTTCTAATTAAACGAGTAAGAAGCAGTGTTTTCATGCGTGACACGAATCGTGTCACGTATGTGACACTGCGTTTCTTTATGCTTAGGGAGTCTTTTGCTACTTTGAAATTAGCCGATAGGCAAAACGAAAAGAGAAAGGAC
>JAZOAG010000058.1:0-5464 GCA_045595325.1 Lachnospiraceae bacterium | reverse complement strand
CTTCTTCCTGACGAATCCGCTCTGCTTCTTCTTCCGCTTTACGTCTTTCTTCTTCCTGACGAATTCGCTCCGCTTCTTCTTCCGCTTTGCGTCTCTCTTCTTCCTGACGAATTCGCTCCGCTTCTTCTTCCGCTTTGCGTCTCTCTTCTTCCTGACGAATCCGCTCTGCTTCTTCTTCCGCTTTACGTCTTTCTTCTTCCTGACGAATTCGCTCCGCTTCTTCTTCCGCTTTGCGTCTCTCTTCTTCCTGACGAATTCGCTCTGCTTCCTCTTCCGCTTTGCGTCTTTCTTCTTCCTCTAACCGGAGTCGCTCTGCTTCTTCTTCCGCTTTGCGTCTCTCTTCTTCCTGACGAATCCGCTCCGCTTCTTCTTCCGCTTTGCGTCTTTCTTCTTCCTCTAACCGGAGTCGCTCTGCTTCTTCTTCCGCTTTGCGTCTTTCTTCTTCCTCTAACCGGAGTCGCTCTGCTTCTTCTTCCGCTTTGCGTTTCTCTTCTTCCTCTAACCGGAGTCGCTCCGCTTCTTCTTCCGCTTTGCGTCTTTCTTCTTCCTCTAACCGGAGTCGCTCTGCTTCTTCTTCCGCTTTGCGTTTCTCTTCATTCATATCCTCATCGGATACTTCCTCAGACCCTCCAATGGAGAGAACACGCTCAAACTGTCGAACTGCTTCCATCTCTCCCTTTTTATGAGATTCCTTCACGGAAGGTGCTGTTTTTTCAATACTTTCCGCGGTAACAACGGAAGGAGATACCGTAAGACCTTCTGTCTTTTCAATATCTTTCGCCAAAGGAATGGGAGTTCTTTCCTTTGATTTCTTCACAACCTGTTGCTGCATGATTTCATGCGCAGGTGTCATATTACGAATCAAAGGATGTAATTTAGATTTATCGATCTCTTCAGGTTTCTCTGTTTCTTCAGCCGCCTCGACTGCCTCTGCTTCTTCAACTTCCTCAGCGTCTTCGTTCTCCTCAGATTCTTCAACTGCTTCGGCTTCTTCGATTTCCTCAGCTTTCTCTGTTCCTTCAGCGGTCTCGGTTTCTTCGATTTCCTCAGCTTTCTCTGATCCTTCAGCGGTTTCGGTTTCTTCGATTTCCTCAGATTCTTCAATTGCTTCGGTTTCTTCGATTTCCTCGGCTTTCTCTGTTTCTTCAGTTTCCTCTGCTACTTCGATTTCCTCAGATTCTTCTAATTCTTCGGTTTCTTGGGCTTCTTCAGTTTCCTCTGTTTCTTTGATTTCCGCTTCTTCTTCGACTCTTTCGATTTCCTCAGCGTCTTCAAACGCTTCTAAATCATCCGTTTCTTCAACGGTTTCATCTTCAACATCCTCAATTTCTTCAACTTCTTCGGCTTCGAAATCAGCAATAAGTTCCGATTCTTCGGCTACATCGATACTTTCTGTTTCAGCAGAAACAGATGCTGTAACCTCCTCTTCTGCTACCACAGTTTCGTTTACAACTGCCTCGTCCTCTTCATACATATCGTCTTTAAACTTCACGTCTTTAAAGGGAACTTCTGTAATCGTTTCGTGCTTTTTAATGGAAAACTTAGTTGTTTCCTTCTTCTCTTCCATTGCATAACGCTTCGCTGCTTCTGCACTGTTATCAATATAATCGGGCGCATCATGAACAATTTTAGAAGGACGTAATTGTGAAACCTCAGTGGTCTTTTTCACAACATTTCCGGCATTTTCGTTAGAATTTGCATTATAAAGAGCTGTTCCTGTAGACGGGAACATTTTTTCAACGGGCTTAAACGTCAGTTTTTCTTCTTTTGCCTCTTCTTTTACCTCTTCGTTTGTGACGGTTTCCAATGATAAATCACTGGTTCTGACTTCTTCTGCGGGCTGAGCCTGTCCGGCAGCCGTAACCGTTGCTCCTACCTGCTCTTTTACGGCATCCATGTTTACAGGTTTCTTCGCAACTGCGCTAACAACAGGCGCACTGGGAACCGCACTGGGATGAGACGGTGTCTTAACCTCAGCCGGCGGAACATAGGCATTATTCTTCGGCGGAACCGGTGCAGAAGTCTGGAATCTACGATCTGCTTCTCCCACGGTAAATTCCTTTGCATCACGCTTCACATTCCAGATATTTTCTCTGCTTTCCACATTGTATGTAATATTCTTAACTGCCTCAAATGCAGACAACATGGCATAAGACATATCATAGCACTTATGTTGTCCGTTTCTTCCGATGCAATAAAGGTTGCGAATACTGTTGAGATATTGAATCATTTCGTCTATATCAGTATATCCGCCAATATATGACGGGTATGCCTTCTTCACACATTCTCTGTGGGAATCAAGCACTGCCGTACTACTTGAAATAACATGCAGGAAACTCAGCTCCTGCTTCGCAAGACGAACCCATTCTTCTTCTGACATATTCCAGTCATTATCGCCTTCTTCACAGAAGAATTCACATCCAACCCAAACATACTTTTCAGGTTCTTCCAGCAAATAAGGAGACCAATTATTATAAATCTGAATACGGGATATTTTTCTCTTTTTGTCCTGCACAAAAATCCAGGTATCAGGAACAATATTTCCAAGTGTCTTTGCCGAAGCATCCACATTAATATTGAGCCTGGGCAATAAAAGACCTACCTGAACCAAATCACGATAACGCAATCTACCTGCAATATCCACAATATTTCCGGGCACATCGTTCATGCCCATTACTAATTCCTTTAAAGGCATTGTGGAAATCACAATATCTGCCTCAACCTCAATAGGTTCCCCGTCCATAACACAAGTTACGGATTTCACCTTACTGTTCTCTTTGTTCAGTTTGAGTACGGAACAATTGCGATGAATCACACCGCCCATTTCCTCAAACTTCCGTGCAGCACATTCCCACATCTGTCCGGGACCAAGTTTCGGATAAAAAAAGGCTGAATTATCATGGTTACGGTCACTGTCATGAATCACAGTCGCAACAGAAGCCCCTTTGATCCGCTGAATTCCGGCAGCCGTATCAATCTTACTGGGATGAACGCCCCACAATTTCTCGATATAGCTTTCAAAAAACAATTTATACAACTGCTTTCCGAAACGATTTAAGTAGTAATGTTCCAAATTAGTGTCTTTTTTACGTGAAACCGAATTTCCGACGAAATCAAAACCGGCCTTAATACTGGAACCGATTCCCATATTACGCAGTGTATTCACGTTCATTCTGATGGGATAATCAAAAAACTTATTGTCGTATAAAATGTGCGCCACACGATTACGCGCAAGCAAAACCTCATCCGTAGTTTCCGGATTAGGTCCTCCTTCCGCCAATGCAACCGTTCTTCCGCATTTGGCATCATCATATGCCGGTGCCCCCTGCACCGGTAAAATCTCTTTCCACCATGCTTCAACCTTCGGGCTGTCTGTCTGAAAACAATGGCCACCGATATCCATTATTTTGTTATTGCAATTAACGTTTCTGGCAATTCCGCCGACCTGACTTCCCTCCTCAAGAATCGTCACATCATATCGCCCTGTACATTTCATAAGTTCATATCCTGCCGTAATACCGGCCGGACCTGCACCTATAATCAATACTTTACGCATCCCAATACTCCTTTCTACTACACAAACCCCATATATTTTTGATTCTATTCTTTGTTATTTCCTGTGTTTTTCTTTTCTCTGGTTCGCTTCTTTTCTTTTTTCTTATCATCTTCTTTTTTCACTTCGTCTTCGGCACTCTTCTTTGCCGTCATCTCATCCAAAAAGCGTTCAATCAACATCTTTTTGACAAAAATATCATAGCTCAGAAGACAAATGAGAGAAAACAGCCTTAGATATTCCGCCTCCTCTTGCGGAACGTCCTTAAAAGAGTCCTCTACTACCCGGAACTTATTCTTTAAATCTTCTTCCAGATAATCAAGGCGCTCCTCTCCGAGACCAAAAATCTCTTCATAAACATCTTCCACCTTCATGCCGTCGTTGTTCTCAAAGTAAGACTCTGTCAATGGATTTAAAAGTGTACAGATATCACTGATGGTCAGGAAATTCTTAAAATAGTAAACAAAAATAAGAACCATCATATGTTCCTTTGAATATTTCTTCTTATAGGGAGGCGGCAGCAAATCATTCTTTGCATAATTATTTATCATGGTCTTCGTAAGAATCTTCTCATCATCAGCATTCAGCCGAACGGTATAACGAAGCTTCTCATCCATAAAAGTTGTCACCTGATCCATATAAAGATCAATATTCGGGAAATCGTTGGTTCTAATCTTAAGAATATCCCGCATTTTATCTATTACTTCATTCATCACAGCTTCTGTGTCAATCCGCATTCCCAATTTCCCCTTAAAAATCATTCAAAACACATCTCTGCAAGTCCGAAGAAGTCCAAAGCCAATTTTATATAAAAAATATTGTCTACGTGCCTTATCTGAAAACAGAAATATGCCCTTATATTATATAGTACGAAAAACTACTTGTAAAGCGATTTTGACCAAAAAGCGTATAAAAAACAAATATACTTTATACAAAATAAACATAATAAAAATGCATCTTTACGAAAACACTTTAGTATGGTAAAATTATCGAGAGTTAAAGTGTTAAATTTTTACAGTATTGTGTGAAAATGGAGGATAACATGAATAAAAAGTTAAAAAATGACGCTGTTGACCAGCTTTTTGATGCAATTCTTTGCCTGGAGAGCAAGGAGGAGTGCTATAATTTTTTTGAAGACTTATGTACCATTAATGAGTTGCTTTCTCTCTCTCAGAGACTGGATGTAGCTATTATGTTGCGCCAAAAAAAAACTTATATGGACATTGCGGAAAAAACCGGTGCGTCCACAGCAACCATCAGCCGTGTAAACCGTTCTCTGAATTACGGTTGTGACGGATATGATTTGATTTTTGAACGAATGAATATTGATATTGAAGACAAAGAAGAGGGTGTCCCAAAACTATGACTGGTTAAGGTCGTAGAGAGGGATACCCTCTCTTTATGTTCTTCTTTCATGTGCACAAAAGTAGCTTCAGCCCTTCTTAACAAATTTGTTTGTTTGGAATGAATCATGGAGGGCTGGCTTTCAGCCCTTTCTCATATTTTCTTCCCTTTGGGCCGTATTGCCACCCCCGGGCTTTCAGCCTTATTTCATGAATTCCACTGCTTGGGCTGAATCTTCTGCTCCGGCTTTCAGCCCTTTCTCATATTTTCTTTCCTTTGGGCCGTATCGACACCCCCGGGCTTTCAGCCTTATTTCATGAATTCCACTGCTTGGGCTGAATCTTTCGCTCCGGCTTTCAGCCTTTTCTCTTGGTTTCTTCTCTTTGGGCTGAATCCCCGTCCCGGGCTTTCAGCCCTTTCTCTTGTTTTCTTCCCTTTGGGCCGTATCGCCACCCCCGGGCTTTCAGCCTTATTTCATGAATTCCACTGCTTGGGCTGAATCTTCTTCCCCGGCTTTCAGCCTTTTCTCTTGGTTTCTTCTCTTTGGGCTGAATCCCCGTCCCGGGC
>JAZOAG010000057.1:0-21103 GCA_045595325.1 Lachnospiraceae bacterium | reverse complement strand
TCATTTCCCGGAACAAAACAACCTACTCCCCCCTACCAAACCACCTTATTTCTTCCGCCTTCCTTGCCCTCATACAGCTTGTTGTCAGCAGCCTTTAGCAACTCATTTAAGCTAAGCCCCGACTCATAAAAGGCCACCCCGACGGTAACCGTGATCCTAATCTCCTGTTCCTCGTGGCAGATAATCCTTTCCTCCACGCGCTTTCTGAGTGCCTCCAGAGAGGCCATAATCTCCTCTTTGTTTCCGTTGTAATCACTTAATGCAAGAAGGAACTCCTCACCACCCCAGCGACAGGGCATAATCGACGCATTACCGGCACTTTCTTCTTTCAAAATCTCGGACATGGTTTTCAGTACCTTATCACCCGCATCATGCCCGTATGTATCGTTTACATTCTTGAAATAGTCCACATCCATCATTGCAATGGCAAACTTCTCTTTCTCCTCATCTTCGATGAAAGCCCTTAAAATTCTCATCATATGTCTTCTGTTATGTAAACCGGTCAGGTGATCCTTATGGGCCAGTTCAAAAAGTTCCTGTTCCATTCTGTGTACCGTATCAGAATAGATGGCAATATACATAATCATGAACCCGAAACCGGATATCGTATTACCCACATAGAATAGATTCTGGAAGAACTCGTTTCCGGGCACATAAACCGGTTGGGTATAATAGGTCCAGAACCGTAGCACCAGATAGATTGCTAAATTACAGCCGCCGATAATAATGGCTCTTCTCTTAAGGGATCTGCTTCGCTCCACAAAATAATCCGAAAATACCGCAGACGCTGCAAAACCGATGCAGTAATGTTGGAACCCGTAATTCCATCCCAAACACACAACCCCTAACATCATAAAAATATAAATCTCCGCAAATACGATGAACGTATAGATTCCCTTTTGTCTTCTTCTTAATACTTCAAAGCATATTATGTAAACTAATATACTCACCAGGTTGAAATAAAAAAGGATCGGTGCCTTATATATATAGAAAAAGACACCAAAAGAAATATGAAACAGAAGCAAAACACAATTCACAATCAAAGTTTCATTTAAAACAAATTTCTGCACCTTTTCCGGTACATTCTGCATGTTCATCCCCATATTATACGCCTCCGATCTCATAGTAAGCTTCTCAATTCTCCAAGCATCCGGATTATTCTCCTACATTTATACTTTACACGAAAAAAGCGTGATATTCTACCTTTTTTCGCAAATTGTATATAAAATATCAAACTTTTCGTGAAGTTATCGAACAAGTAAAAAAGACACCCCGGCAGCAACGCAATCCCTCATTCATCAGCGATTCAAAACCGCTTTGGGGAAATCACTTTACTGACGAAGTGCCCTTCCTTATTCCTTATTCTTTATTCCCTTTTCAATTAATTAATAAAACCACATTTCAGAAATACAGGTATCTTCGTAATCCGTTCCCGCTTCCGCAGATTGGATGGTAACCTGTATCACATCCGCATCCACACCGCTCCAGTATGTGCACTGGGGATACAGGGGATTATACATGCCTGTATATGTAACTTTCTCCAAGGTCATGCGCCGGGAAAACTCTCCCGCCAGGGCGGTAATCATAAGTTCTTTCACCGCTCCGTTTGCATGATAAACCTTCTCATTTTTACCATAGCCGTTTACAACTGCCAGTCCGTGAATTTCGGTTCCTGCAGGAAGCCTGTAGGTAAGCACCTGACCTTCCCCGTTCCCCGGAACACCCTCTACCCATGCAGTAAAGACATCACAGTCATAAAGATTCTCGGCGATATAGTTGCTCTCACTACCTGCCGGCAGGGAAGAACTTGCCTCTACGGCTTCCGGCATAATAGCGGGATAGAAACATGCCCCTTTCAACCGATACTTGGTTTCAAGACTTTCATCTTCCATATATGCCGACACCATCATACCTGCGAAAGTAGTGAAATCATTCTCCAGCGGAGTAACGCAAAGCACACCGTTATTCACCACATTGCTATAGTAAATACATCCTTCCTCGCTAATGTTATACTTCGCCAGCTCGCCGTCCGCATAAATCTCATCACGATAGTCCTTCATAAGAGAATCCCATTCTTCTTGCGTAAACATATCATGCTTTATGAAGAAAACATCCTCATTCATATAGAAATATCCTGCCAAAGTATCTGAGAAGTCGCTAAGCTCCGACGCAGGGAAAAAATTTTTCGCTGTATCCTCTTCCTGTGCCAAACATAACAGTTCTTCAATCTTTGCCTCATTCCAGCCATCATCCGCAGGCTGTTCGTTTTCCGTTGTCTCTTCCTTAACGTCCGCCACAGGCTGCTCGTTTTCTGTTGTCTCTTCCTTGACGTCCGCAGGCTGCTCATTCTCTGTTGTCTCTTCCTTTGCCTCAGCATTGCCCTCTGTGTCAGCAGTGACACTCTCGGAAGGAGCTGCCCCTTCCAATAAAGTGCAGGCAGAAGTCGTACAAAGCACAACTGCACAAAGTACACATATTAATCGTTTCATTCAATCTTCCCCTTTCGGTTTCTAATTCACATATCATACAATATCAATTTTGGTATGCAATTGTCAACCGTGGTTTTACGCACTGATTCTGACATCTTTGGCTCCTGCCAAAACCAGAATATCATCTACCTTTACGTTCAGAATTGCAGCCAGCACTACAAGATTGTCGATGCTGGGTAATGCCACACCCTGCTGCCACTTATATATCGCCTGAGGGGTTCCGAATCCGAAAGCATCTTGTAAGTCTCTTACGGACAAGCCTGCTGCCTTGCGTAAAATGATAATGTTCTGTCCTGTTTTGTTCATGTCGATTGCCGGTATTGCCATCATTTTCTTTTTCCTCCATTTTCATTAAATCAGATTTACCCTGTCTCATTAAGTAAAAATTTCTTATCATTACGGAGTGTTTTTCACTTCATAAGAATTTCCCAAGAAGTAAAAAAACCGCCTATCTCATAAAAGATAAGCGGTTAAACTTCATATCAAATATAATCAATATCCAAACTTACAACTTGATTATATCAATGCAGTTTCTATATCTCCCGGCTTTTTCTTATATGAGCATAGTAAAACATACCACTCGCGATCAAAAAGATGCTTGAGTGAATCATAATATTTATGTGTTCCGTAAATCGCTGTAGTAACTGTCTTCATGTCTCTTCCTTTCCGCAAAGCCTTAGTTTGCTGTTATTTTAGGGTCCCAGTTTAAAACCCTAAAGGCACTATAACATATTAAGATGAAAATGTAAATTATATCTGTGGTATAAAATTACATTTTTTTAAATACTTATTCCTCTGCAAGAACAAGCTTGCCCTCGTCTAAGAGTTTTACAAATACGTCCAGATAAGCGGGATCAAACTGTGTCCCTCTTCCTTTCTCCAACTCCTGATAAATCGTGTCCATTGCAAGACGGTCACGATAGATTCTCTTACTGTTCATTGCATCATAAGAATCCGCAATGCAGATAATGCGGGCCACATCAGGAATATCCTCGCCTGCCAGACCGCAGGGATATCCGGTGCCGTCGAAACGTTCATGATGATACTTCGCACCGGAAGATACATGGGACATGGTTGTAATATCCTTAAGAATCTCTCCGCCCACAGTGGTATGGGACTTAATGATGTCAAACTCCTCCGTGGTCAGTTTCCCGGGCTTATTTAAGATGTAGTCAGGCACACCAACTTTACCGATGTCATGTAAAAGTGCAATATCCTCTAACTGCTCAATCTGTTTGGCATTCCACCCCAGCGCCTCTGCCAGACGGCAGCTGTATTTCGCCACACGTACGGAATGACCTTTGGTATAGCTGTCTCTTGCTTCAATCATATTTACAATAGCTGAAATCGTATCAAAAGAGAGCTGTTCAATCTTCATTCTCTTCTCTTCTACCTTATGCTCCAGGCGCTTATTCAATTCTTCCAGCTGTAAAATATGCTCGATGCGATTTCTCATAATCTCCGGTACGAAAGGTTTCTTAATGAAATCCTTCGCTCCCATGCGGAGTCCTTTGATTTCACTGTCCGCATCCTCATCGGCAGTCAGAAATACGACAGGAACATCTTTATTTAATTCAAGCATACGAATTCTCTCGTAAGTCTCAAAACCATCCATCTCCGGCATCAGCAAATCAAGAAGCACAAGATCCACCTGATTCTTACCGAGAAACTTCAAAGCCTGCGCTCCGGTCTTTACCGGTGTAATCCTGTATTCGTCCTTCAATACATTCTCAACAAACTTAAGATTTGTAGTTGAATCGTCCACTGCCAAGATGCACTTCTTCTGTGCAGACCGTTCTGTTATCGGATCAATGCTCACCGCTTCCTCCGGTTCTCCCGTGGCGAAATCCGATTCCTTAAAGAAGTTTTTCAGACTGAGAATCAAGCGGTCGCACAATGCATTAAATGCATCGATGTGTTCTTCCACATACTTCTTATCATCCCTCTTACCGGCCGCCTCAAGCCCTTTGGCAAACTCCGAAAGATTTTTGGCGCCGACACTTGCACTGGATGATTTAATGCCGTGAACATCAATAACGAATTCCTTTCTCCTATCCTTCTGATAAAACTGTGTCAGGCGTTCCTTCGCTGCAATCAGATCACGATAGTAATTGTGTAAAATGTCACAGTAACTATCCTCACTAAGCTGCATCTTTTTCATGGCTTTATGACACTCAATGCCTTCTGCTTCCAACATTTCCCACCCCATGTTTGTAGGTGCAACTTTTTCAGAAATCTCTTCCTCTGCCACAGTTTCGATGGCCTCTCCCTTCACAAGGTACTTTTTCAGCACATCCTCTAACTGCTTCATTTCAATGGGCTTCGCCACATAATCAGTGAACCCGGAAGATAAAAGTTCTTCCCTGGCACCGTACACCGCATTGGCAGTAAGCGCTACGATGGGAACATTCTTACAATACGGAATATCTAAGTCTCTGATTCGTGCGGTGGTTTCCACACCATCCATCCCAGGCATCATGTGGTCCATAAAAATCAATTCATAAGTTTTTTCCTTCACACATTCCAATGCTTCACTACCGGAGGATCCGGTTTCCACATTCATGCGGTAAGGTTCTAAGAGTCTTTTGGCAATAAGAAGGTTGGTCGAATTATCGTCTACCACAAGAATACGTCTTCCCACCAGTTCAGCCACCGGCTTCGTTTTGAAGATACTACGCATCTCATCCTCACGTACCCCCTTGGTATGTTGCAGATTCAAAGGAACATCTTTCACAATCCGCTGTTCCATGGTCATGGTAAAGGTCGTACCTTCCCCGTAAACACTGTCTACCACAATATCGCCGCCCATAAGCTCACAGAGATTCTTGGAAATGGCAAGACCAAGACCTGTCCCCTGTACGCCACGGTTTTTCTTAACATCTACCTGATGGAACACTTCAAAAAGGCGCTCCATGTCTTCCTTCCTGATTCCCACGCCGGTATCTTTTACTGTAAAAATAAGCTTCGCCTTATTATCGCCCAATGCCTCATGGGCTATATGCAGGACAATCTTACCTTCTTTGGTGAACTTAACCGCATTTCCGAGAATATTAAGAAGCACCTGTTTTACACGGATGGAATCGCCATACCAAACTGCCGGCACATTCTCTTCTGCACCGTACTCCAGCTTCACAACACCCTCTGCCAGTCTTGCTTCAATCATATTCACAACATCCAGCACCAGCGTATCCAGATGATATTCGGCGTCTACAATCCGGAATTTGCCGGATTCAATCTTAGAAATATCCAGAATATCGTTGATGATACCAAGAAGACCCTTACCTGCCGTATGAATATGCATAACTCCGGTTGCTGTTTCATCATCCAGCTCCTCACGGAGAAGAATCTCACTCATTCCGATAATGGAGTTCATAGGGGTTCTGATTTCATGGGACATGTTGGCAAGGAATGCACTCTTTGCCTCGTTGGCCCGAACCGCCTCTTCTTTCACATTTTCCAACTCTTCCATAGTCTTGTAGGTATCCGTCATATCGTTTACCACAATAATATCGCTTAACAAGTCATTATACTTATCGCGGATATGACTAATCTGGAGCTGACATGTTTTATCATTGCATAAGCAGAGACATTCTACGGTTTCCGACTCTCCGCCGGTCCCCTTAATTTCTTCACGGGTTATATGAAACAACTCTTCTAACTTCTTCTGCTTCAGAACTTCGTCCGGCATATCAAAGAACTCAATGCCGGTAGCGTTACAAATCTTTATGTAGCCGTTGTCATCAATAATCAGCATGGGCACATTTACGGATGCGTAAATGTAATCCGAAAAGTTTCGAATGGAGATGTTGTTAATCTTAGTCTTCTTGGACATAACGTAGGCATAAATCACCGCAAGGGGCTGAATCATTGCCGTGGCAGGGAATGCCACCCGCTCTCCCCCTCCGCCAAACAGGAACGTGTCAAAGAAAATCCCCGTGCAAAGGGTCAGCATTGCAATGGTACAAGTCCAAGCCATAACACGCTCACGTTTTTTCTGCCAATGGGTAAAACTGTATCCTAACTCCACAATCACAATCAGGATAAAAAACAAAAGATAAACATTATAAATCCAACGTCCCATGCAATTATTTGTTGCATAGGACATACCGTAATCCGTAAGAATAAACGTGCAGCTTTCAGGCACACTGATTAAAGGATATACGATCAGCGCTCCAAACACGAAATATGCGTTAGCTGCCATCCTCATTCTTGCAGGAATGTCAAGCCAGATTCCTACCAGGATGCCTGCCATAACAATGGTTCCCAGCACGCCAATCAGATAGAAGGAACGCCAGAATGCCGCAAACTCTTCCGTTTTCTGCAAGGTAAAAATACCCATGCCGATGTCCCAGAGGAAACTAAACAATCCTAAGAACATAAAAAACCAGTTGCCCGCAACGTTTTTATCTTCCTGAATAATATTATTTATGGCCAGTACAAGGGAAACCGTTCCAAAGGCCACGAAAAATACTGCTAAAAACATGCTCATATCGTGCCCTCCCTATGCCATCAAATTCAACAAAATATGAAATGCCGCGAATATCAGTGCAACCCACCAGTAGGGTGGTGCCTTCTCTTTGCGGGTAATCATCTTAAGCACCGTATAGATTACCAGACCGTAGAGCACTGCATTTCCGATATGGAAGGTCACACCCACGTAAGCTATCAGGGCGATTCCGAATATTCCGAGAATCTTCTTATCTTTAAACGCAAACTCCTTGAACCGCATGGTCAGGGTAATACCGACATAAATCAAAGCCGGCGCCGCCACGTAGGTCGCCATGGAAGTAAAAAGCGGCGCAAAGAAGAAACAAAGAAGGAACAGGCATCCTGTCGTCAGAGCCGTAATTCCGGTCTTACCGCCGCTTACAATACCAACCATGGACTCTGCATACGAGGTTACGGTGGAGGTTCCCATCACGCCGCTTACCACGTTGCCGATCCCATCTACGGTAATGGCGCGCTTCAGGCTTAAGGTTCCCTTGATACGGGAATCCACATCATTGTTAATTGCATCAAAAGCTGCCGTGTTGGTACCGATGGCATCAAAGAAATGCCCCATGGTAATGGCAAATACAGCATTCACAAACGGGATAAATGTACGAAACTGCCCGAATACCTCTTCTAATGAAGGAAACTTAAACATTACCTTTGAAATATCACTGAAATGGTAGGAAACACTGAAGATACCGGCTATATACGTATCAAAAGCAATTCCCGTGGCATTGTACGCTTCAAAATAACTCGCACCGATGCTTAATACATACGCTGTCAGCAGGCCGATTAATACATGCGCCTTAATGCGGAAATGTTTCATTACATAGATAATCAAAAGACTGAGTACCGTTATTGCCAGAGGAATCCATTTTATGGTGCCGGGCAGGTAATAAGCACCCATAGACTTAATAATGCCCGTGGTACTGACGCCGTACATCAAAAGAGCACATCCGATTCCGGACACGAGCATCTTACGGAAATCATGGTCCATAATTTCCATGATCTTATCATATACACCAAATTTGACGAAAGCACAGATAAGGATACCGGCCACATACGTAGCCAGCAAAAGCACAGACCAGTGAATCCCGTTCTCCCCCGCTGTCATGGACGCAAAAATACCTGTCAGCCCAAGCCCCGGTGCCAGCGCAATGGGAAGCTTGGTATAGAAAGCAGATACGATGGTGGCAAACCCCGAAACCAACACAGTAGAGAAAAACACGCCGGAAGGATCCATTCCAGCATCAGCCAACGTAGCCGGATTCACGATAAGAATATAAGACATCGCCATAAAAAGAGCAATGCCCGCAAAAACTTCATTGCGAACCGTTGTATTATGAAATTTCAGATTAAAATAATCCATCCGGTAACCCTCTGTAATCCTATATAAATACAATACGAAACGTCAATTCTACACCCTTCTACATTATACCTCTAATTTCTGAATCTTTCCACAGAAAAACTATTTTTTATATATTTTTTTGAATTTAGCGAAAGTTTCGCTGTTTTTTCAAAAATAACGGTTCTTTTCAAAGAATATACGCACAAAAAAGAACCCAGCCGTGCCCTGTTACCGCACTCGATAACAATTCACCCTGGGTTCTCTCATTCTCCATATAAATTCACGTTCCGGGATGCCCTATATGCTTCCCAGCGTCTGTCTGCATTAAGCTGAATTATTTCACTTTCACAGATGTAATGTGAGGATTAACGCCCTCATACCAGTATAAGAAACCTTCCATGTCGATGGTGTCTCCTACATTTAAAGCCTTAACAGCTGCATATACATCAGTTGAGCTGTCGCAAAGGTAAGACTCTACGGTAAAGGTATATGTCTGTCCGTTAACGGAAGCGTTGAAGTATAAGTCATCGCCTTCCTGACCGGAACCGTCCCAGCCGTAAAGATATGCATCACCTGCATCGTTTGCTGCTTCTACGGTTAATCCCTTGAAGCTTACAAACTTGTTCTGGTGATTGATTAACTCATCAGATGCAAGAAGGGAAGTAACATCCTCTGCAGATGCCACGTAGCTGCCTTCCATGATTTCGAAGGTTGCGTCGATAATCTCTACTTCGCCTGCCCACTCGGCCTTATAACCGGTTACTTTAATCTTTGTTCCGGGAACAAGCTTTGCGTAATCTTCTTCGGAGCATGCCATATTGTAGATAAAATATGCGCCCTCTTTGTCCTGGGTATAGATTGTTGCGGAATTCTCCCACCAGGACTGCTTTGCCTGAACGTAAGTTTCAACTACAACTTCTGTGTCAAGCTCTGCTGCTGCGTACTCAGCGTAAGTCATAACACCTTCAGACTTAACATCTGCCGCATCGGTAGCTGCTGCATTACATCCTGCGAATGCAAACATCATGATACAAACCATTAACAATGCTAAACTCTTTTTCATTTTTTCTCCTCTTTTCGCAATGTTTTTTTATGCCACTAATTATACTCGTTTCACATTGGAAATCAATAGAATAATATATGGTTTTTCACAATTTTTTCCATGATTTCTTCGCTATTTTTCACAAATTTAAGTGTTTTTATTCTGTTTTTTATTCCGATACCACTGCATTGCTCCTACGGAAATAAGTATAAGCCACGTTCCGCCCAGAACGCCAAGCAGTGCAACCGCTCCGCCGGGCAGAGGTCCCAGCTCTTTTTTCCCGAAGGAAGACGTATTCTGTAAGCCGGACTGATTCAAGCGGTAGAGGGACGAGACATCCTCATAAAGGGTATCTACGTAAGCATCATCCACCACTTTTCCTCTTCGGGCGGCTTTCACGGAATTCTCCACCAATTGCCCTGCCGCATCACGCAGGGATGCAGAGCCGTTAAAAACAGGAGTGACAAACGTATTGTCAACGTTATCCAGAAGAAGCTTGGTAGCGTCCAGTTTAACCCTGTAATGCAAATCCGAATCCGTTCCCGCTGCACTAAGATAGTCCTTGTATTCCTGTGTTTCCCTTGCCTTCAGCGTTACCGGAACATATCCTTCCGTCTGTGCATAAGAAATCTGTACTTCATTGGTCAGAAGGAACTGGGTAAAAAGCCAGGAAGCCAGCACCGTGTCGCCATCCGGTTTATTAAATATACAAACCGATGGTCCCTGGGAAATCATCTTCGGGTTCGCCGGGTCATACTGTGGAATGGCACGGACCGCTGTTTCGAACTTAACGATTTTATCGGGACTGATATCACAAAGAGGCGCATCCGACCCCATCCAGGTAGCTCCTGCCGTGGAATCAATTGCAAAGATACACTGTCCCGCGTTCAGGAAGTTGGCAGGATAACTGGAAATCTTAAAGGTTGAAAAAACCTCTTCTCCTCCGTACTGTGCCACTTCTTTCAGAATCTCCTTGGTGGTATCATTAAAAATCCGAATCTCCCCTTCTTTGGTGGAATATCCCGCTTCCTTCTGTGCCAGCATCTGAATCATCATATTGTCCGTGGACTTGTAGATAAAAGGAATCATAACCTTCTGTCCGTTTACCGCAAAATTCCCCGAAGCATCCTTTTCCATGGCCTTGGCCGATACTTCCCAGATAAAATCCCATGTCAGCTGCTCCGGCAGGTGATAGCCCAGCGCTTCCACATATGTTTGGTTTACATAACATGCTTCTGTGGAACGCATATACGGCAACGCATAGATATGGCCTGCGAAATCACATTCCGCCAGAAACTTCGGATCTATTTCTCCCAAAGCAGGTGCGTCAAAACGGACTTCGCTTCCGCCGGCACCAAACACAGGATCCCGAAGCAGTTCCTCTAAAGGCACCACAAGATTATCCCCCGTAAGGTAAGTAGCAATATGGTCCGGATATGTAATGCATACATTTGGTGTTGTTCCCGTTGCAATATTGGTAATAACATCATTGTAGATTTTACCGTAATCCGTATATAATCGGAGATTCACGGTGATATTGGGATAGAGTGTCTCAAAATCCGCTATGGCTTTTTCATATATGGCAGTCTGGGTTTTGTTGGTATCATTTTTTGCCCAGAAACTAATCTCAATCTCTTTGTCGGTATCAAAGGTTTCGGGAATCGTAAATTCCTTCATTCCCGTTTTGCCATGGCAGGCTGTAAGGGGGAATGCAGCTCCTGCCGTAAGCAAAAGCACCATTAAGAAACACAGTCCCCGGCGCACAATTCGGTTTACATAACTACTCATCCTTTGGTGCCTCCTCTCTTTACACCTTCCATGATTGTCCGGCGAAATACTAAGAAGAGAATAATCAGGGGCAGAGATATTACCACTACCGCTGCCATCATGGCAGGAATATTCTCACGGCCGAAGCCTCCTTCGCGGATGGCCTGAATACCGTTAGAAACCAGGAAATACTTTTCATCATCCGTAATCAGCCTTGGCCACACGTAGGAATTCCAGCACTCAATCACCTTAAGAATCGTGATGGTGATCAAAGTAGGCTTTGCCAAAGGAATCATAACCTTCCATAGATACTTAAAGTCAGACGTTCCGTCCACCTTCGCCGCATAATACAAAGTATCCGGAATCTGCTCAAAGGTTTCCTTCAACAGATACAGATAAAAGATTGATGTAACCGAAGGCAGAATCAATCCCATAAATGTATTTCGCAAATCCAGGTTTGTAATGGTTACAAAGTTCGTAATCACCACCAACTCTCCCGGAATCATCATCAGGGATAAAAAAATCACGAATACAAGATTTTTACCCTTAAAATCAAGTCTTGCAAAAGCATATGCCGCCAGAATAATGACCATCAGCATAATAAACGTGGTTGCCAGGGTGAAAACCAGGGTATTGAAAAGATACGTTCCTAACGGCACCTCGGTAAACGCCAAGGCATAGTTTTCCAAAGTAGGTGTCAGCGTAAAGAACTTAGGGATATACTCCGAACTGTACTCACCGTAACCTTTTACGGAAGTAAGAATCATCCAGTAAAAGGGAAAAAGCACCACCACTGCCCAGAACCCAAGCAGTGCATAAGTAAATCCTGCCGTAATCCCGCGCCGCATCCGCTCTCTTTTTTTAATTTTTTGGTATGTATTTTTTTCTTCCATTTCATTTCGTCCTTTTACTGATTAAGAGGTTGATGCAGGTAATGGTGAACACAATCACAAACAGAATGATTGCCGCTGCCGAGGCATAGGAGGGATATCCGCCGCTGTCTCCGTAAAGCATATCGTAAATATATCCCACTATCGTATTCATTCCTGCCGCATTCAGGTTGGTGCCAAAGAGGGCAACCGCGTCGCTGTAGGCCTTGAAAGCACCGATAAAACCTGTGATAACCAGATAAAAAATCGTGGGGGAAATCATGGGAACCGTAATTCGCCAGAAAATTCTGTGTTTGGGCGTACCATCTACTCTGGCTGCATTGTAATACATCTGATTCACCGAGGCCAATGCCGAAGTAAGAATCAGAATTTTAAACGGTAATACAATCCAGATGGTGTAGAAACAGAGTACAAACATTTTGGCCCAGTATGGTCCGTCAATGAAATCAACGGGTGCGATTCCGAAGACGGAAAGCAGGGCATTCATGAGTCCGTCACTGTAAGGCGTCTTTTTGAACAGAACCATAAAAATCAGCCCCACCGCCAGTGTATTGGTAACATAAGGCAGAAAATAGATGGTCTGAAAGAGATTCTGCAGGGCTTTAACGGAACTTAATCCTGCAGAAATCAAAAGTGCGATTCCTGTGGATAAGGGCACCGTAATGGCAACCAGAATAAAGGTATTCTTTAACGCCTGTAAAAAATAGGTATCGTGCAGTACATAGGAATAATTATAGCCGCCAACGCCAAAATATGTCTGGGAGGCGAAATTATACCCTTCCTCGAAAGAATACACCAAAACGTCAATTAAGGGATAAAGCATGAACACCGAAAGAAATGCCAGCGCCGGCAGTAAATAAAGCCAGCCTTTCTGCTCTCTTATTATTTTGAATACTTTCTTCATATCAGTCGTACTCCACTTCTAAAACAGTCTTTCCCCGTTTGTTTCTCTAAACAAATGTACTTTCCTGGGATTTAAGGCAAAGCGTACTTCCCCGGCATCTGCATCCACTGCTTCATCGCTGTCCATGATTGCGCGGATTTGCTCTTTCAATCCTGCAGGATGGGAGAAAATAACAGAGCTGTCTCTTCCCATTACCTCTACGTTGATTAACGTACCCGCCAAAGGGCCGTCTTTTTGCAGAATAAAGCCTTCCGGCCGAACACCCGCAACCACAGTTCCGTCAGCTACTCCTTTCACATCCAGCACTTTATGTTCTCCGATATAAAGTGCTTCCTTCTTCACTTCACCCCGGAACATATTAATGGGAGGTGTGCCTAAGAAGGACGCCACAAACTGATTTACAGGATTCTCATATACCTCCTGGGGCTTTCCCATCTGTTGCAACACACCGTCCTTCATCACAATAATCATATCCGAAATACTCATGGCCTCTTCCTGGTCATGGGTGACGAAAATAGTCGTAATGCCGGTTTCCTTCTGAATTCGTCTGATTTCTTCCCTGGTCTGCAGACGAAGTCTGGCATCAAGATTCGATAAAGGCTCATCCAGCAGAAGAACCTTAGGCATCTTGACCAAGGCTCTGGCAATGGCCACACGCTGTTGCTGGCCGCCTGATAATTCCGAGGGCTTACGCTCCATCAATTCCTCAATCTGTACGAGTTTAGCTGCTTCATATGCCTTCTCTTCCATCTGCTGTCTGGTAAGCTTGTCCTTTCCCTTTAAATTCTCCAAAGGGAATGTAATATTCTTTTTTACACTCAAATGCGGGTAAAGGGCGTAGTTCTGAAACACAAGTCCGATTCCCCTGTGCTCCACCGGCACTTCCGTCACATCTTCCTCTCCGAAATAGATACGACCGGATGTAGGATTATGTAAACCACTTATTAAATTCAGGGCCGTACTTTTGCCGCATCCCGAAGGGCCTAAAAGCCCGATGAGCTTCCCGTCCGGGATTTCAAAGTTGAAATCCGAAACAGCCACCACATCCGGCTTCTTTTTATCTCTGTTTGGAAAAATCTTGGTCAAATGTTCCAACACAACTTTCATGAAATTATATCCTCCTGCATTACATGCAATTTCTCTTCGGTTTATTTATTTCAGGTCACACTCTGCAAAGAATCTGTTTACCGCAATCTCATACTTGTTTCCGCTCTCCGCCTTCCGTACGGCTTTCAGATGCTTTTCTGCATCCGCAAACTGAAAACTCAAATAAAACCACAGCTCTTTCATTTTAAAAAGTGCATCCCTGGTACAGTCTAATGCCTCTAAATATCCGTGGTAAATCCGGTCATGGTATTCCCGCAACTCTTCCTTTAAAATCTGCTCACCGGTTTGAAATTCCCTGATTAACCCCGGATTTCCGATAAGTCCTCGCCCTAACATAACTGCTTCCGTTTCCGGATACTGCTTTGCAAACGCCCTCAGATGCTTTGCCTGAAACAAATCACCGTTATAACAAAGCTTCAAATCCGTATGGGCTGCGGCATATTCAAAACAATTCATACGGGGTGAATTCTTGTAGAAGTCCTTCTGCAGTCTCGGATGCAAAATCACTTCGCTGAAAGGATAGCGGTTATATACCTGCCAGATAGGCGCAAACTCGTCTTCCGATTCAATCCCGAGTCTGGTTTTGACGGAAATATCCATCTGTATGTTTCCCCGGTCTCTGTTATTAAAAACAAATTCCAGAAAAGCATCGAGTGTATTTATGTCAACCAGCATCCCGCTTCCTTTCCCTTTTGTTACTACGGTGGCGGAAGGGCATCCACAATTTATGTTAACCTCTGTATAGCCAAGCGATGACAAATAATCCAGAGTATCAATCCATTGCGTTTCCCGGTTAGTCAGAATCTGCGGCACCAGGGGGATTCCCAAATTGTTCTCCCTTGCCACATCCTTGCGTTCTCTTGTTTTTAACACTTTCTTCTGTGTCGGCGCTATGAACGGCGCGAAATATTTGTCCACACCGCCAAACATTTGGTGAAAAACATTTCGATATACATATCCTGTCACCTCTTCCATAGGTGCCATATAAAAATCCATCAATTGTCTCCATTCATATTGTACTGCATTGCACGATTATAGTCATATCCTTAATCCAGATTTCATCACTGCCGCCAAACTGTTAAAACATTACCCAAAGAACTCAAACACTCTGGCAATTAATTGGAATAGACAAGCCAGAATCAAGATACCGCCCGAACATGTTTGTACCAATCCTATCACAGCGAGTATCAGTAAAAAAGAACAGGCCTTACGCACTGAATTACGCATAACATCTTCAAAAATGTTGCTATTTTCCTTGTTCTTATTTTCAGGCTTCTCCTCATCCGGCCAATTAAAGCTTTCGAAAGTTTGCTTCGGCAACACATTTTCCTTTTTTCTTACCCCTTTAGGCAATACTTCCTCTTCCGACTGCTTTTGCTCTTCTTCTGCTGCTTCAGCCGGTTCTTCCAAAGCCACAAGGCAATCCGTTCCGTTTTCCATGTTCTGCGTTGCTTCCTCCGCCGAAGGGATAACAAACTTTATTTCTTCATAATATTTCCCGCCATCCGAATAATATCCGGACGGTCTGACTTCACCTGCCGTATCCGTAAACTCCGTAGGGAAATAAAGATAATCCTTTTTTCTGCCGTGGTAAAAAACAAGGTCAGACATATTCTTATCACGCTTCATCGGGAAACGAACCGACTGCCGAAGCGGAATTGCTTCTCTCCTGGCAAATCTGCCTGCACCACCAACAATTCTAATTCCGTTTGCAGCAATATTGGTATAGATTAGCTCACCGTTTTCGGTCTGTTCAAACCATCCGTCTTCCATGCGAAACGGTAAGATATCACTAACATTTAATAAAGGAATTACACTTTTCTCCATCATACTGCAGTCCTCTTATTGACACGTCCGCAGAAACAAGCCTATGAATAACCAGGTTAAATGTAAAATTACCATAACGGCTACCGCTGTAGTACTATTCGTACTCTTACTATTTTTACCGTAACCCACATCAATAGAGTTACGGCTTGCACGCTTGAAAACAGCTTCTTCTTCAGGAGTAAGTTCCCGTTCTACTTTGCTTTCAAAATCCGCATCCGCCTTTTTAAATGCATTCCGACGCCACTGTTCCTCTTCTTTCTCCTTGGTATTATCAATCACTTCTTCTTTCTCAACAATCGGTGACTCCATAATTCCCACAAGGAAATCCTGCGCAGGGGAGCGCATCTTTTCATCCTCCAAAACAACGTCCTGCTTTGGACAAATCAAATCTATCGCGTCCCTTCTTGTTCCTGCTTCACTATAATATCCGGCCTTGCACGACTGTCCTTTGTCATCAATGAAATTCTCAGAATAGTACATATAGTCATGCTTCAGACAGTGATAGTATACCACCCCGGACATTCCGTTCGTATTGACAGGGAAACGAGTAGTCGCACGCAACGGTTGCATATTATTCTGCGCAAACCGGTTTGCACCGGCAATCATCTTCATTCCCTCTGCGGTAATATTCACATAAATGTTTTCTTCATTCTCATCTTTCTCAAACCAGCCCAGTTCATTTTGGAAAGTAAATACTTTTTTGCTTTCTTTCGATGCTACAGACTTTGTAACTGCCATTTCATTTTCCCCTTCCGTCCGACACAGGTACCCCCATGTGCTAAATCTTCTATTACAAACACTTTTCAGCATTTCTCTATCCTAGTGTATCACACAAAAAACAAATACACAGTATAAAAATATGCAAAATATGACAAATATTTCCGCATATCCCGCAACTATTCTTTTCCTACTTCTGGAAATGCTGGTAATCCTTGGGATTGGTCCAGCTGCCGCCCCAGGTAAATCCGTATTTGATGAATATTTTGTAACAGGTATCTTCCTCCGTAATCATATGAGGCAGACCTGTGGTTCTGTCGATATAATCATTCGCATTCTCATGACTCCAGACCGGACTCCCCGTGGAGTAACTCACATATGGATTCTGCTGCGGATTAATATCTATTGCACGTCCGTAAGCATGTTTAGACAACTTCGAAGAACCGGTTGCCGGCCGATACAGAAAGGCAGACGAATTGTTCTCATCAATGGATGCCGAGTCTGTAGAAGTGGGATCTCCCGTCCAGTAATTGTCCACCAGATAAAGGGATTGAATCTCATATTCCGCCTGAAACAGTTCCGTAAAAACCCCGATAAAATCACTCTGTAAATCTGTTGCCACAATCAGTTCACCCACCTGTATTTCATGGTTGAAATTGTAGTGTAAAACTTTAAGATATCTCAAATCTTCCAGACCGACATCAGGATTCTCTCGAAACGACTTACCGTTAATAACCCCAAAGACTTCGTCTGATATTTCATACGCTGTAAAATACGCATCCAGGCGGTTCCAATCTATGTCACTTGCCGGAATCAGACTGCCGGCCGGAATGCTCTCCCAGTCAGCCAAAATGATGTCTTTTTTGTCCGATGTATCGGAAGTATTATCATCTTCGGAAGTACTTTCTTCGGAAGAAGCATTCTCTTCAGAGGAAGCATTTTCCTCGGAAGAAGCATTCTCTTCAGAAGAAGCATTTCCCTCGGAAGAAGCATTCTCTTCAGAAGATTCACTATCCCCGGAGGAAGCATTCTCTTCGGAGGCTTCAACGTTTTCTGCCGAATCAGAGTCTTCTCCATCCGCCCAAATTACGGTATCTTCTCCGAACAGCTCGGATGCGGAAATCTCCCGTTCCTCCTCGCCTTTTTCACTGTTGCAGCAAACAGCCGCAACCGCAATTACAATCCCAAGTAATGCAACCAGAATTCCCGCAATCAGGATTGCTGCTTTCTTGTTGTTTCTGCTTGCTGTTTTGTGGGTGTTACCTCTTACTTCTTTTGGGGTATTACCGCTTACTTCTTTTTTACTTCTATTTTGCATGATTACATTGTCCTTTTTTGTTACGCTTCCATGGTTAACATAATACAGTTGACATAATTGTATGTAAGCTATTATGCCCACTCGAACATAATAGCATGTTTCACTTCTTGCCGCAAGAGTCCCGACGCATGCCCAAAGTACAGTATTTACACACTGAATCTCTTTCGCAAATCCGGATATTGTCCGCCCTCTCCCAGGGATTCTTCAATGCGTAAAAGCCTGTTATATTTGGCAACCCGCTCCGTCCGGTTAGGGGCTCCTGTTTTAATCATGCCGGTATTTAAGGCCACAGCAAGATCCGCAATTGTGGTATCCTCCGTTTCTCCCGAGCGATGCGATGCAATGGTTGTAAATCCTGCTTTATGCGCCATTTTAATGGTCTCCATGGTTTCAGACAAAGTTCCGATCTGATTGGGCTTAATCAAAATGGAATTGCCGCAGTTATTCTCAATTCCTTTCCGCAGTCTGTTCACATTGGTAACAAACAAATCGTCTCCCACCAATTGCACCCGCTGTCCCAGATTAACAGTGAATTTATGCCATCCTTCCCAATCCTCTTCATCCAATCCGTCCTCAATGGAGTAAATCGGATATTTCTCCGTAAGATTTACCCAATGCGCAATCAATTCATCGGAAGAATAACGGATTCCTGCCTTGGGAAGAATATATTCCCCCCTCTTTTCTCCTTTCCACTCACTGGCTGCGGCATCCAGCGCCAACACAATGTCACTGCCCTGTTTGTAGCCTGCCGCAACAACAGCCTCAAGAATATACGCAATCGCTTCCTCCTCATCTTTTAAATCGGGAGCAAATCCGCCTTCGTCCCCTACTGACGTAACCAACCCTTTCCTTGCAAGTATACTTTTTAATTGCCAATAAATCTCCGAGCACCATCTGAGACTTTCCGTAAAGGACTTTGCCCCGATGGGCATAATCATGAATTCCTGTACATCCAGATTATTTGCCGCATGGGCGCCGCCATTTAAAATATTCATCATGGGAACCGGAAGACAATTTCCGGATAATCCGCCCAAAAATCTGTACAAAGGAAGTTCCATCGCCATTGCCGCTGCTCGCGCCACGGCAATGGATACCGCCAAAAGGGCATTTGCTCCCAGATGCGTTTTATCATTTGTTCCGTCTGCAAGAATCATGGCCCTGTCAACGGCATATAAGTCAGAAGCATCCATTCCTTTCACACAGGGACATATTATCGTATTGATATTCTCTACTGCTTTTTTTACTCCCTTACCGCCATATCGGTCTTTGTCACCATCTCTTAACTCCAACGCCTCAAAAGCACCCGTAGACGCACCGCTGGGAGCCGCACCGTGTGCTTTTATTCCGCACCCAAGCATTACCTCCGCCTCCACGGTAGGATTCCCTCTGGAATCCATGATTTCCCTGCCCTTCACATTTACAATTTTTAATCCATCCATCTGTTTACCCTCCATCCGTAAGATACCATTAAAATCTCCATCGGGAGGGCAAAATATGTAAAAAAAAAGATGCTAATCAATTAGCATCTTTAAGAGCGATAGACGGGGCTCGAACCCGCGGTCTCGACCTTGGCAAGGTCGCGCGTTACCAACTACGCCACTATCGCATATTTAGTTGTTTGTTCGTTTATGTTTGCCGCGAACAATACATAATATACTATAACCCAAAGTGAATGTCAACACTTTTTTTAAAAAAATTTTTATTTCTTTATCTCCTTTTTTGGAACATGTAAGAAGCCCTGCATCGCATCTAGACTACAGGGCTTCCTACAACTGATTTTCCTCAACTATCCGATCCATTGGACCATACCTCCTAATTCTCTTCTGTATCCGCTTCATCCGACTCTATGTATTATAATACTGTAATGGACATCTTAATATGTTTCTCACTACTATGGCGGTGTTACGAAATACTCCGTTTTTCATAAGATAAAAACTATGTTTTAGGTGGACCGTACCTCCTTTTCTTTATTTTATCTATGTGAAGTTTTATTATGTACTTAGTATAACTCGCGTCTTTTGTTTTGTCAATACTATTTTATATATTTTTAATTATTTTCTGATTTTATTTTATAATTGTTTTAATTGTGTGTTCAATTATGTACTTATGAGTGTGTTCAATTATGTATTTATGAAAGTTCGGCTTAGCTTTTCTTCGCGCTGATATCTTCTACTTTGAGGGGATCTATGCTATAATGGTTTCGATTAAAAAAAGAAAACAAATCAACGGGAGGTTTACTAATATGACCAGACAGCAGGAAGGCTTTGCGGCAAGCGCAAAGACCATAATCAAAGAGCTTGAGAAAAGAAATATGGAAGGATTCTTCTGTGAGAACAGTGCCGAAGCGGTAAAACTCGTTCTCTCCATGATTCCGGAAAAAAGTTCTGTCAGCTGGGGCGGTTCTGAAACAATCAAGGAATGCGGCCTTATGGATGCTCTCCGCTCGGGTGATTACGAGTTGCTTGACCGTTCTAAAATTGCACCGGAAGAATATCGGGAATTCTTTGGCAAAGTTGCAATGTCAGATGCCTTTCTGATGAGTACCAATGCAATTACAACGAGCGGCGAACTGGTAAATATTGACGGTGCTTCCAATCGTCTTGCATGCCTTTTACACGGTCCGCAGAACGTATACGTAATTGTAGGAATGAATAAGTTAGTCAGTGATGTTCCTGCAGCCATCGGACGCATTCGCAGCGTGGCATGCCCTGCCAATACACTCCGTTTAAATCGTAACACCCCCTGTGCCCTTACAGGACGTTGCGGTGACTGTTATTCCCAGGACAGCATCTGCAGCCAGATTGTGATAACCAGACGCTCCTCACAGCCTAAGCGAATCAAAGTAATCCTTGTTGCGGAGCATTTAGGTTATTAAAGGCCCACCGCCACTCCACCAAACGGAAAAGTCAGTTCGTTAAGAACGTTGAATATCCGCAGTTCTTATACCGGAGGCCGCCATGCAAAGTGTATCTCACAAACTTTTATAGAGAATGAGTAGAACGCCTTGTCTGCATGGTTTGCCCCCTAGACACTGCTTGTCCCAAATTGTCTGAGAAAGCGGGCGTGGTGCACAAGGGACTTTTTGTGACGATTCTACAATTAAAGAGATATCTAACATTGGAAACGGTTTCATTGTTTTGCCGCTTCCGGGAAACTCGCTCCACCAAGAAAAAAGGAGAACATGTTGCATCATGTTCTCCTTT
>JAZOAG010000056.1:0-20868 GCA_045595325.1 Lachnospiraceae bacterium | reverse complement strand
GCACAAGTCCATCTTGAACTTGTGCCTTTAAACCATACTTTATTAAAATCAATTCCTTGACTGCCCAATATACTCTTCGATAACGGCCAACATTTCGGTTGCTCTTATATATTGTTCTTCGGCATCTTGTTTCGAGACGATAAAGAAATCATCATAATCGCAACTATTTCTAATTTGAAATGCCTGTTGTAAATATTTTGAATATTTTTTATCAAAAATTTCTGTCTTTATAAATTCCTTTTGAAAATAAGCAATTACACCTGCATGCTTTGAAAAATCAACCTGCCGTACAGCAAGAACAGCTCTTATTGCAGAAAATATAGCGTAGTAAGATCTTCCAATGGAATCCCTATACATTCCCGCCTCCAACAGTAATTTTGCAGATATCAGTTTTTCCTTCGCGGAAGACATACGATACTTAATTAAATCATCCAATCTTCTTCCCCTCCTCTGCAATATTTCGATAATATGGAAGTGACTGCTTATATTTCACAAACTCGTCATACGGAATAACTGTCGGGGAAACAATAATATCGTTTTCCAATCCAAGTTCTGCTGAAACCTCCCAAACCTTCTTTAATTTTTCCTGCAAATCTATGCGTGAACCATGCACTACCGCAACAATGTCAATATCTGAATCTTCTGCATAATCACCTCTTGCATAGGAACCATAAAGAACAATTTCAACAATATCGCTACCATAAACAACTCTATAACATTCCACCATTGCTTTCATAATTCTATTCAACTGAAATTCTGTACACATCCATATCACCTCCTACTACTTCATTAAAATCTTTCTGCTTCAATTATATTTTAACCAAGATACAAATTCAATACTCTACACCTTAAAGCGATACCCTACGCCCCAGAATCGTAAAACGATTTGGGCATCTACTACACCTTAAACCGATACCCCACACCCCAAATCGTTTCAATGTACTGGGGTTTCTGGCTATCCCTTTCGACCTTCTCACGAATCTTTTTGATATGTACCGTTACGGTAGCGATGTCACCGATGGACTCCATATCCCAGATTTCCCGGAACAATTCTTCCTTCGAGAAAACCCGGTTCGGGTTCTGGGCAAGGAATGTAAGAATGTCAAATTCCTTGGTCGTTAAATTCCGTTCCTCTCCGTCTACGAAGACACGGCGGGCGGTCACGTCAATTCTCATTCCGCGGATTTCCACGATCTCATTCTCTCCCAGTCCTTTATTCTGGCCCATAAGACGTTCATAGCGGGAAAGATGCGCCTTTACCCTGGCCACCAATTCACTGGGGCTGAAGGGCTTGGTCATATAGTCATCCGCTCCCATGCCCAGACCATATACCTTATCCAGGTCCTCTTTCTTGGCGCTGACCATAATGATGGGAATCTCTTTTTTCTCTCTGATTTTTCTGCATACTTCGAACCCGTCCATGCCGGGCAGCATCAAATCAAGAATCACGAGGTCAAACTGGTAATTCAATGCCAGCTGTGCCCCTTCTTCGCCGTCATTTCGCACATCCACATAGAACCCATTCATCTCGAGATAATCTTTTTCCAGTTCCGCAATTGCCTGCTCATCCTCTATAATCAGAATTTTATTCATCCGCTTTACCTCCCCTGTCCTTATTCAGCCATTTAAACAAGCCTTCCTTTGGTGCATCGCTCTTCTCTTCAACACCCTTTTCCCCATTGTCGGTTTTCTTCTCGGACACTATCTTATTCAAGCCCTGAATTCTGGTTTCCGCTTCGCTTCGAATTCCCTTGGCTGTAGACTTAATCATCTTTTCAATCTTATGGAATCCCTTATTGTCTTCCGCAATCTCTTCTCCATCCTTACGGATATACTTTTTCAACTCAATATGTACACAGACGCCTTTTCCCACGTCACCGGTGGCATAGATGCGCCCGTCATGCTCTTCTACAATACGTTTTGCGATGGACAAGCCGATACCGCTTCCGCCCTGGGATGAGTTTCTGGAAGCGTCCGTCCGATAAAAACGCTCAAAAACCTTATCCAGCTCAGACGCCGGAATTCCCTTGCCGTTATCCTCAATTTCAATATGAATCTTCGTCTCTTCTTCCAACACGCGCAGCGTAATCCGGGCTTCCGTTTCCTTTGCATACTTAATACTGTTGGAAATCACGTTATCAATCACACGTTTGAGCTGCTCCGCATCTGCCAGAATCATGCGGTTTCGCTCCATTTGACACTCATAAAAGAAGTGAATCCCTCTGGATTCTACATCAAATCCTACCTCATCGGCACAATCATCAAAATAATCTTTGACACTGATATCATGAAACTCGTAGGGAATGCTGTTGGTTTCGATCCGGGAATACATGGTAAGCTCGTTAATCATGCGGTCCATGTCGTTGGCCTTGGTATAAATGGTCCGTACATACTTCTCCATCTTCTCCGGTGAATCCGCCACACCATCCATAATTCCCTCCACGTATCCTTTAATGGATGTGATGGGAGTCTTTAGGTCATGGGTGATATTGCTGATTAGCTCCCTGTTGGTACTTTCCGTTTCCTTTCTCTCTTCCTCAATCTTCTCAATCGTTTCCTTCATCTCGTTCAAAGGCTTGAAAATACTGCGTTTCAGCCACTGGGACATAATCATGATTGTAATAAAAAGCACAATCACCACCACAATGAACATCGTGGTAATCAGGGTGTCGGAAATCATCATATTAATTCTGGTAATGACAAAAACACTGCCCGGCGTCCCGTCAGCAAAGGTAAAATCAATCTCTTTCACCAAACGCTCGTATTCATTGAAATAAAAATCATACCCGGCGCCGTTTCGCCCGGCGCCGACCGGCAGATGTGAAATAATCTCTTCCGATTCCATCTTCGGGGAAACATAAAAAATCTTATCTGCTTTTTTTACCACAAGATATGCAGAAACCTCCTGTAGATTTTCATCCGTTTCGGCAAGATATTCCGCATTCTCGAGGCTCCCCGGTTTCTCCTTCACCAGACGCTCCAGCAAATCATAATATTCGTCAATCGCTTTGTTGTATGCACTGGAAGGGTCGGAAAATGTGAATTTCGCATCCTCGCCCAGACTGACTTTTCGCACATTATAAAGAAGCCCCAGTCCCATTGCCCAGTAAACCACCACGGATAACACAATGGGAAGAAGCATAATCGTAATAAAAATCACAACCAGCTTTTTTTTCAGCTTCATATACTACTCTGTCACCTCCAGTACCGCAATACTTCTTGCGGGCAAAACCACTTTGCTTTCTTCTTTGAAGAAAGCAATCTCATCATCCGTCATAAACTGAAGTTTCCATTTCATCCCTTCCGGCGCCCCGGGCAGAAACTGCTCCCTGGTCTCCCAGTACATATTCACCGCCACAAAAACCACTTCGTCCTTATCCTCACCCGCCTTACGGCCGGCATACATTATGCCGAACACACGGGTATCTCCGGCAAAGTTGCCATTCCATGCATACGTGTTATGGGCGCTGACATCCGGAAATCCACAGGCTGCACTCGCCGTTGCGCCACGCACCACTGCGTGAGATTTACGGAAAGCAATCAAGGATTTCACATATTCATGGAACTTCTTATTTTTCTTTAGCAAACGCCAGTCCAGCCAGGAAATTTCGTTGTCCTGACAGTAAGCATTGTTATTTCCGAACTGGGTATTCCCAAACTCATCCCCGGCAAGAAACATGGCTGCGCCACGGCTCATCATCAGAGCGGTAAAAGCATTTTTACGAAGCTTCAGGCGAAGGGCATTCACCTCCGGGTCATCCGTCTCTCCCTCCGCACCGCAGTTCCAGCTGTGATTGTCATTACAACCGTCCGTGCCGTTCCATCCATTGGCTTCATTGTGCTTGCTGTTATAGCTGTATAAGTCATACAACGTGAATCCGTCGTGACAGGTAATGAAATTCACCGACGCATCCCCTCTGAGCGCAGGGTCATAAATATCGCCGGAACCGGTCATTCTCTTGAAGGCAATCTCCGAAAGGCCGCCGTCCGATTTTAAAAAACGCCGCATGTCGTCGCGGTATCGGCCGTTCCACTCTGCCCAGCGTTTCCAGGAAGGAAAGGTGCCCACCTGATACAAACCGCCGGCATCCCAAGCCTCGGCAATAAGCTTTACCTTGGAAAGAATCGGGTCATATGCCAAAAGTTCCAAAAGCGGCGGATCACTCATGGGCGCACCATCCTCATCCCGCCCAAGAATAGAAGCTAAGTCGAAACGGAAGCCGTCCACACGATATTCCACAACCCAATGGCGCAGACAGTCAAGAATCATCTGGCGCACCACGGGATGGTTACAGTTCATGGTATTTCCGCATCCGCTGAAGTTGTAATGATGCCCCTCCGGCGTAGCCATATAATAAATATCCTTATCATATCCTTTAAAAGAGAAGGTAGGACCTCTGTCATCTCCCTCCGCGGTATGATTAAAAACCACATCCAGAAAGACTTCTATTCCATGCTCATTCAGGACTTTGATTACTTCTTTAAGCTCATTCCCCTCTGCGTTATGTTCTTTGGCAAACGCGTAACTCGTATTGGGCGCAAAAAAGCTTACCGTATTGTATCCCCAGTAATTAAGCAACTGTTTACCATCCACATACCGCTCCGCTTCCAGCTCGTCAAACTCAAAAATCGGCATAAGTTCCACGGCATTTACGCCCAAATCAAGCAAATAGTCCAGTTTATCGAGAATACCGGCGAAGGTGCCGGGATGGGCTACCTTCGAACTTTTATCCCGTGTAAAACCACGGACATGCATCTCATAAATAATCAAATCCTTAAAATCATGCTCCGGTTGCACAAAAGCACCCCAGTCAAATTCGCTTTGTACCACGCGGGCCTTATAAAAAACGCCCTCGTCAGCATGCTTTCCCCAATTGCTCTGCCCTGCTACCGCATGGGCATACATATCCAACAAAGGGGGGCTCTTCCGAAGGGTCACTCCATCTTCCGCATATTCAATAACGCGGAATGCATATTCAAATTCCTTCATATCCAAATCGAACACAATCATAGAGTAGGTATCACCAATCCGATAAGACTCCGGGAAAGGAATAACAGCAAAAGGCTCTATCTGAGCCTCTTTAAACAACAATAATTCCATTCCCACAGCATGAACGGAGTGAATGGTGAAATTCACTCCTTCCTTCACTACGGTGGCGCCATTTTTGAGGTAGTCACCGGGACGCACCCAGTAATCACCTACCTTGTGCAGTTTGGGTAATTTCTTATTCATAGCGTTTCATATCCTCAAACATTTCTTTACTGATATACAGTGATCCCTTAGGTTCGTTAGAGGCATTCAGCACCACGTCAAATTCTTCCGTTACAGCAGAAAGGGGTAATAATTTAATGTCCCACTTATCATTATAGGCATCCCCCATTCTGCGGCGGTCTGTATACATACGAAGCGCCATTCGCTCATTTCTTCCTTTGGTCAAAGGCAGTTCCACACCGGAATTCCGACGCAAGGAAAGCTTTCCAGAAGCATCCGTAACAGGAGTAAGACCTGCGTTTTTAACAGGAAGAAGGAATCGGGCCTTCTTCATCTCCAGTGCTAAGAACCGGTAATAAAGCTTATAAATAACCTCCTCTTCCTGCCCTGAAGGCTTTGCAATCTGAGCCAGAAGCAGGCAATATCTGTTTACGGCCGGGTTCGCTGCCTTTGCGGCATCCTTGCTTCCGTCGCCGTAGGGATTATCCACCAGAACTGCTGCCGGAATACCACTCTGCTCGGATAAAACATTCACACCGATGGCACCGTTTAAATAGAAGCATTCCCGTAAAAATCTGGCAATTTCTTTCTTATTCGCATCGTTTAGAATTTCTTTCACGGTAAGACGCTCGTTCTCGAAACGGGGCGCCATTACATCATAATATGCCTTGGTAAAAATCATGATATTGGGAGGTGTACAGAAAAACTGACCTTCTTCACGATTCACAACTCTTGAGAACAGGTAGGGTTTTCCTGTCATATTGCTGTAAACACAGAATACCGAAGGGGCCTCCAATATCTTGGTTGCCATAGCCTTTCCGAGGCGGGTTAATTTTGCAGACAGAGAGGCCTTCACCTCATCGCTTCCACCCTGTAAGGACTTTCCGTGGAACCATGTAAAAAGTCGCTGAATCTCCGCGCAATCCGTAATGGATAAAGAGTCCATCTCTTCCTCTGTCAATTCAAGGGCTTTGCGGGATACAAAAACATCCCCCAGTGTTGCAATGTATGCATTGTGAAGATCCTGTAAGGAAACATCTTCCGTATATACAACAAATCCCGGTCTGACTCCTGCTGATTTCAGATTGGCAATCTTCAAAATAACCTGTACGTTGGTGGCAATTCCTGCCTGGGGATTTTCCTGGGTAATAACTGCCTTCACCGTTCCTTTCAGCTCCGTCTTCTCATCAGAACCGAAGTGGGATAAAAGCACCTCCATCCCAGTCTTTACGGTGCCTCGTAAGCTTCCGCCCAATACCAGATCCTCGCCGGGCTCTTCAGGAAACACTTCCAGCACGCCTAAAAAGAAGGAACACTCCTCCTTCGCAGGCTCTTCCGACTCCGTATCGACTTCTTCCGGTGTGACAACAGGTTCTTCTAACTCAATATCGGCTTCTTCCGGTGTTACACCCTCTGCCACATCTTCTTCTATTTTTTCTGTTTTATTTATTCCACCGGCAGTATATTCTTCACCCTGCTCCCGATTGTCTGTTTTAGATTTCTTTTTGAAAAAATCAAACATTCCCATGTTCTTGTACTCCTGTTAATCCGGTTCTGCAGTTCTTCCCCACACTCCGTAACCCTTAATTTCTGGTTGCCCCGATGCACACACCGATATACTCCACTTCATCCATCCTTGACAGGATGATATCACTGCCATGGGCATGAAGGCTCTTTAAACGGTACTTGCCTTTCTCTTCGAAAAACTTACGGATATAAGCCTTCTCTTCTTTAAAAAATGCCGCGTATTCTCCATCCTTCGGAAAACGATTGGCAATCAGAATATGATCTCCTCTGCAATAGATAGGAGCCAAATCGTTAGTCGTCATCTCAATGGCAACATATGCCTCTTCATCCGACACCACAATCTCCTTGGCTTCACAATTATCATATATAATTCCCTGACGGATATCTCCACGGGGAACCAGACAGGGGATTTGGTGTTTTCCCTTGCTTTCCCGTTCCTTTTTCACGGCACTGGCTTCATATTTTGCAACCAGCTCAATAACACTCTTTCCGCGGGGTCCGCATTCTCTGTAATTACGTAACAAAAGTTTCTCCGTAGAAGTGTGTGCACACTTTCCCAGCAGGCAATTGATGCTTAAATTCAACGCTTCTGCCATCTTCGTCATTGTAGAAAGCTTCGGGTCGACACTTTTACCATAATAGATATTTCTGACTGTATCCATGGGCAGGTCGCACAATTCCGCAAACTCCGCAATTCCCATGTTACGTTCAGCCAATAAAGTTCTCAATCTTTCACTCAGCATTTGTTTCTCCTGTGTCAAAAAAGACACGCCTCTTTTCTGTCAGATTCAAAATAAATGTTACAAAAGATATTTCAAAATGTCAATATTAGGAATATATTGAGTGAGCAACGCAAAACACGGGAGAAAAAGAAGATTTTCCCCTCCCTGTTTCACTGCATAACATACTATTATTATATTAATTTATAAGGAGACTAAGATTATGGATTCAGCAGAACTATTTTCCCCACAAAGAAACACCTTAACGCCGGCATTCGGATTTTTCATGAGTACAAATCCCATTCATGAAATACTTCTTAGCATCGGCATTCCGCCTAACATATACGGATATAGTTATACTTCATACGCTGTGGAACTTCTTCTTCAGGACAGTGAATATGAGCACGCCATTACCAAACGTCTCTATGTGGACATCGCAAAGAGGTTCAACACAACACCCTCCAGAGTGGAACGGGCCATTCGCCACGCCATTCATGTGGCTTGGCTTCACGGCAACTCAGAACTTATCAACGTGATGTTCCGCAACTGCATTCGCCCGGACAAGGGTGTGCCTACCAACGCCGTTTTCCTTTCCCGGCTTTTCTACTATATGAAAGACGCCGGCTGCAAATAGTGCTCAGATATTTGGACTTGTACCGGTGGGTCCGACTTAAAGGTCGATTTCCAAACCTACCGGTGCATGGTCTGAGCCAAGCACTTCCGTATAAATCTTACTTTCTTTAATCTGCTCTTTCACCTTCTCTGATACTACGAAGTAATCCAGACGCCATCCCACATTCTTCTCTCTGGCATGGAACCGGTAGGACCACCAGGAATACTCCTGTTTCTCCGGATAAAGCATGCGGAAGGAATCCACATACCCGCTTTCCAGCACTTTTCCGAATTTTTCCCGTTCTTCATCTGTGAAGCCTGCATTTTTATGATTTGTCCGGGGATTTTTAAGGTCTATCTCCTCATGAGCAACATTTAAATCACCGCAATAAATCACCGGTTTCTTCTCTTCCAGTTTCAATATATATGCAAGAAAATCCTCTTCGAAACGCATCCGGTACTCCAGGCGCCGCAACTCATCCTGGGAATTGGGGGAATACACCGTAACCAGATAAAAGGTATCAAACTCCAGCGTAATCACCCGGCCCTCATGGTCATGTTCCTCCACGCCGATTCCGTATTGCACGCTCAGAGGCTTCATTCTGGTGAAAACAGCAGTTCCGGAATATCCTTTTTTCTCGGCATAGTTCCAATACTGCTCATAACCCTCAAGGGCAAGCTCAATCTGACCTTCCTGCAGCTTTGTTTCCTGCAGACAGAAGAAATCAGCATCCGCTTCGTTAAAAAAATCCAAAAATCCTTTGTCCCTGCATGCGCGAAGACCGTTCACGTTCCAGGATACAAATCTATATTTACTCATAGTCATAATCCTTTGAATCCAGATATTTAATATAGTTGGTAACCATCAGGGCAATTTTTAATGTCAAAGCGTCGTCAAATACGCGGATATCAAGCCCGGTTACACTGCGCAGTTTCTCAATTCTGTACACGAGAGTATTTCTGTGAACATAAATCTGTCGGGAGGTTTCGGATACATTTAAGTTATTCTCGAAGAACTTGTTCACCGTCATAAGTGTCTCTTCATCCAGTTCTTCAGGAATATCATCTCCAAAAATCTCCTGAATAAACATACGGCATAAGTTAATGGGAAGCTGGTAAATCAAACGGCCGATTCCCAACGCATCGTAGGCAATCACCTTACGCTGCTGGTAGAAAATCCTGCCTACCTCCAAACCCATTTTGGCCTCTTTGTAGGACTTGGATAAGTCTTTTAACTCGCTTACAATCGTGCCGTAGGAAACCCGCACATTCATGTAAAGCTCTGTATTCATCACGTCAATCAGGATATTGGCCAGGCCTTCCATATCCTCAAACTGCTCCTCTTCTTCCAATGTGTGCACGAGAATGATGCTCTTTTCGTCCACTGCAATGACGTAATCGTCCATTTTACCGGCAAAGGCTGTTTTTAAGATTTCCTGCGCCTCCCGCTCTTTCTGCTGGTTTACTTCAACCAGGAAGATGATTCTGCGGCCCTGGGGACTGATGCCCAATTTCTTGGCGCGGTTATAAATATCAACCAAAAGCAGATTGTCTAAAAGCAAATTCTGCATAAAACTGGTGTGGTCATAATGCTGCCTGTACGCCACCATCAGCTGTCCGATCTGGCTGGCAGCAATCTTTCCGTAGATATATCCTTCCGACTGGCTGCCCTTACAAATCAGCACATAAGCCACATCCCGTTCGTCCTTAATCTTAAACAAATAATCCTCTCCGATAATCTGACTGTCCGCCGGAGATTCCAGGAACGTTTCCATAAAAGAGAAATCCGTCGCCCCTTCTTCAAAAGTGGTAGCCACCAAAACTCCTTCTGCGTCAATGACACAGAAATCCACCTTTGTCAATTCCTTCAGGTTATCAATGCATGTCTGAATTACTGCCTTTGTTATCATATCTTTTACTCTCTTTCTTTGATAGCCTTTAAAATCAGTCCCGTATACGGGGTCATCTCGATACTGATCCGGCCGTTTACCACTTCATATTCAAATGTATCCCGGGTAAAACCGTCTGCATAGGATAAAAGAATCCGCTGCATTTTCATGGAATCCTCAACACCTGCTTCCCAGACGCTGATTTCCTTCGTAATACTTCTGTTGTTGTTATTGACCACTACGACCATCTTCTCGTCCCCGGCAAATCTGGCGTATGCCAGGAAATTATAATCCGCCGCAAGACGCATGAGGGAACCGGTCTTTAACACCGGATTCTCCTTACGAATCCGAATTGCCTCCTTGTGGAATGCAATCAAATCCATATCTTCCCTGCCCCAGGGATAAGTACGTCTGTTATCCGGGTCCGTAAAGCCGCAAAGACCTGCCTCGTCACCATAGTAAATGGTGGGCGCACCGGTCCAAGTCATCTGCATGATAACCGCCTCACGAAGAATTGCCTTATTTACACCCTCGTTTGCCATATGGCTTCCTAAGGTGTGGGTCCTTCCCACCTTCCTGTTGGTTCTGGTTAAGAAGCGGGAATGGTCGTGATTGCTTAACTCATTCATGGCCACCTGCAGGGACGGCGTAGTGAAGTTCATCTCATGATGATTCATGGCGCCCCAGAAGCTGTCCGCATTGCCAAGCAAATCTTCTCTGTAATCATCACTGTGCTTCTGCATACCGGTTAAAAACCACGTCACCGGCTCCATAAAAGCATCGTAGTTCATTACCGTATCCCACTCGTCACCCTCTAACCATTCTCTGGCGGCACCATAGTGCTCCGCCAAAATAATGGCTTCCGGATTGGCTTCCTTCACCGCATTGCGGAAGTTTTTCCAGAAACGGTGATTGAATTCCTTGGAGTGTCCTAAGTCCGCTGCCACGTCAAGACGCCATCCGTCCGCATTGTAAGGCGGAGATACCCACTTTTTACCTATTTCCAGAATATAATCATACAATTCTCTGGAAGTCTCATAGTGAAGCTTGGGCAGCGTATCGTGTCCCCACCATCCGTCATATGAGGTATTGTAGGGCCATTCCTGTCGGTTAAACTTAAAGTAAGAACCGTATTTGCTGTCCCATTCAATGAAGGCACCCTTCTCATAGCCGGGCTGATATTCGTAAATACGCTCCCGGTCCATCCACTTATTAAAGGAACCGCAGTGATTAAACACGCCATCAAGAATGACGCGGATTCCTCTCTTATGAGCCTCTTCCACCACTCTGGCAAACAGCTCATTGCTTGCCTCTAAGTTCTTCTTGTTGGCTACGCGGTTGATATACTTGGACGCGAAACGGTTCTCCCGCTGGTCTTCCCGAAGCACATCCCCCTTCTCCTCCACAATCTTACCGAAATGAGGATCGATGTAGTCATAGTCCTGAATATCGTACTTGTGATTAGAAGGGGATACGAACAGAGGATTGAAGTAAATCACTTCAATGCCCAGATCCGACAAATAGTCCATCTTGTCAAGAACACCCTGCAAATCGCCGCCGTAGAATTCTCTGACACCCATCTGGGCAGGCACCTTGTACCAGTCATCCACCTTCACGCTATAGTCATTTAAATAAAAATATTCCCTGGTTTCCACGTCGTTGGTGGGGTCGCCGTTACAGAAACGGTCCACGTAAATCTGGTACATAACCGCTCCCTTAGCCCACTCCGGCGTCGAAAAACCGGGAATAATACGGAAATTACAATACTCCTGAATCTCTCTGGTAACGCCCTTACGGTTGTAAAAAAAGCATAAACGTCCCAGCTTAATCTGGAAAAAGTAGCTTAAGGTCTCCTGCACTTTTTCCACAACACACTCATAGTAATCAAAGGCGCCTTCCTGCTGCACCTTTTTCATGGGAATAATACTGTCTTTGATACAAAGGCAGACCATATCCACATTATTGCGTCCTGTCCGGAACCGGATTGTAACATCCTCGCCGGGCTTAGGCTCCATGGGAGAAACAAACTCTTCCGTGGTATCCGAGAACAGTGCCCGCTTATTTAAAATAGGACGCATCTGCGATATATACTGAAATGATTTTTCCACCTGAAAACAACGGTTAATATCCATAGATTATGCACCTGCCATTTCAACGGTTCTTTTGTTTTTATATACCTTTTTATTTTATTACATATCAAATTTTCAGGCAATACTTCAACGAAAAAAAGAGACCTTAAATCATACTTTAAAGTCTCTTTTTTGCTATCCTAAAACCCCGGGGGCTTCCGTTTTAATCGTAAATGTCCTCACGGGTGATATTTTTTATCCACTTGCCGCTTCTGTACTGCTTGAATACCCACGGCCATTTCACGAATTCGTCGGTGCAAAGCAGGAAGTAAACCACCAGCACCGGCAGCTTGAATACAAAGGCCGCCAGGAGCCCCAACGGCACTGCGTAGCACCACATGTCAATGGTATCACATATCAAACCGAACTTCGTATCGCCGCCGGCCCTGAATACGCCTGCTATCAGCATGGTATTCACCGCTGCACCCGTAATATAGTAGGTATTAATCAAAAGCATCCACTTCAGATAGTGAAGGGCGGTGTCAGAAAAGCTCTGAGCTGCATAGGCCATTACAAAAGGAATGCATATCAGCACAATCACGCCGCCGATGAAACCGCTAAAAAAGGCCAGCTTCAGCAAACGGCTTGCAGCATCCTTCGCCTCTTTTAACTTGTTCTCTCCGAGAATATTTCCCAATAAAATGGTACCTGCGCTGGCCACGCCGTAGCAAAGGACAGTACCGAAGTTACGCACCACTACCACGAAGGAATTCGCCGCCACCGCGTCAGTTCCCAAGTGTCCGATAATGGCTGCATACACGGAAAATGCCAGGCCCCAGATAATGTCGTTTCCAAGGGCCGGTGCGGAAAACCGGATGAAATCCTTAAAAAGAAGTTTGTTATGCACAAAAATCTCCCGGAAGGCGATTTTAACATCCTTGCTGGAAGCAGAAACGATGATACAACCCACAAGTTCAACCACACGGGAAACGGAGGTGGCGATGGCCACACCCATGGCTCCCAGCTTCGGTGCCCCGAAAAGACCGAAGATAAAAACCGCATTAAATATAATATTTATTGAAAAAGCGATGACATTCAGAACGGTACAAACAGTAACCCGTCCCGTACTTCGCAGGGCAGAAAGATACACCTCAATCACAGCCCAGCAAATATATGCCACACTCATACAGCGTAAGTAAGAAGCACCGATTCGCATCAGTTCCACTGCCGCCGGGTCTGCATTTCCGGTAAAAAGAAGCATCATGTACTCCGGAATGATCAGGGCCGGAATGGCAAAAATCAAACTTCCGGTCAGGGAGAAGCGCATGGCAATTCCCTGTACAATCTGAATCGCTTTCATGTCACCCTTTCCGTAATACTGGGAACAGAGCATGGTAACACCGGTGCCGAGTCCGTAGAGCAGGGAAAAGAGAATGCCTGCATACTGGGATGCCAGGGAAACCGCCGAAACATCGTTCTGCCCCACACTGTTTAACATCAAAACATCCGCCGAACTGATGGCTGCGCTCAATAAGTTCTGAATGGCAATGGGTAACACCAGTTTAAACATCTTGGAATAAAATGCTCTTTTCTGCGAATCATCTCCGCCTGCTGTTTTTTTCATACTGTAAATCCTCTCATTTGTAAAAAGGGTCCATATAACGTAAAAAAGACAGTCATGAATGAACTGTCCTTTTTAGAGAAGGTATTTCTTCTTATGGGGTATAGCAAAAAACTATAATGTATTGGGGGGGTTACATCTAGAAGTATAGCACCGCCCCCCCATTTTAACAATCCATAGAATTCACAAACATTACAAAACATTGCACCTCTTTTTGTGCATTTTGTATAATGTGCGTTTGACCTATCTCCCAAAAAACCGTTTCTGCTTTCTTTTATAATGTCACATCAGCACCCGTTTCGTCTTTTTTATCGAACAAAGCCTCAAACTCTTCCCTTGTAATACGCTCTTTCTCTATAAGAAGCGCGGAAGAAGCATGGAGTACGTCCATATGCTGGGAAATAATCTCTTTCGCCTTCGCATAGCACTCGTCAATGATTGCCTTCACTTCGGCATCGATATCACCGGCAATACGTTCGCTGTAAGGTCTGGTATGCGCCAGGTCACGGCCGATGAACACCTCGTCACCATTGCTTTCATAATTGATGGTACCTAAGTTATCACTCATACCGTAGCGGGTAACCATCTCTCTTGCCACACCGGTTGCCGAGCGGATATCGCTGGATGCTCCGGTTGTAATATCATCAAAAATCAATTCCTCGGCAATACGTCCGCCTAAGGAAACCATAATATGCTGTTTCATCTTACCCTTGGTGTGGAACATCTCATCCTTCTCAGGCAGGGGCATGGTATAGCCTGCTGCCGAGCCGCCGGTAGGAATAATGGATACGGTATATACGGGGTCCATATCCGGAAGCACATGGAAGAGAATTGCGTGGCCGGACTCATGATAAGCCGTAATCTTCTTCTCTTTGTCGGATACAATCTTGCTCTTCTTCTCTGTACCGATTCCCACTTTCACAAATGCCTTGGTAATATCTTCCTGACGGATAAAAGCCCGCTGGTCCTTTGCGGCACCGATTGCAGCTTCGTTTAAAAGGTTCTCCAAATCCGCTCCGGTAAAGCCGGCAGTGGTCTGTGCCACCTTCTTTAAATCCACATCATCCCCCAAAGGCTTGTTTTTGGCATGTACCATAAGAATCTCTTCACGGCCGGCCACATCGGGACGACCCACACGAATCTGTCTGTCGAAACGTCCGGGACGCAAAATCGCCGGATCCAGAATGTCCACACGGTTGGTTGCCGCCAGTACGATAATTCCGCTGTTCTCGCTGAAACCATCCATTTCTACCAGCAACTGATTCAAGGTCTGCTCACGCTCGTCATGTCCACCGCCCATACCGGTTCCTCGACGGCGGGCTACCGCATCAATCTCATCGATAAAAACAATACAGGGTTTGCACTTTTTAGCCTCTTCAAACAAATCGCGGACACGGGACGCACCCACACCTACGAACATCTCCACGAAGTCGGAACCTGAGATGCTGAAAAAAGGAACGCCTGCTTCTCCTGCAACCGCTTTGGCCAGCAAAGTTTTACCGGTTCCGGGAGGGCCTTCTAACAAAACACCCTTGGGAATTCTTGCTCCCACCTGGGTAAAACGCTCAGGCTCTTTTAAGAAGGCTACGATTTCTTCCAAATCCTCTTTCTCTTCTCTTAAACCTGCCACATCTCCCAATCCGGTTTTGGTATCCGTCGCCATCCTGGCACGACTTTTTCCAAAATCCGCCATACGACCGCCGCCTCCGGCTGCCGCATTCTGGGCATTGACAAAAATCATAAAGAAAAAGGCACAAATTCCGAAAATAATCAGAGGAGGAAGCATGTAGGAAGCAAACCAGTTGTCCTGCGCCACATCCCCTACCACAGGATCGAATCCCTTATTGCGAAGCCAGTCTTCCGCTTCCGAAGCATCCGTCACGTGAACGATAATCTCTTCTCCCGTAGTCAGCACGGCAACTACGGCACCGCCCTCGCTTCCCTTGCGCTGTTCCACGCCCATCTGCTTAATCTTGCCGGAATCCATATAAGTTTCCAGTTCTCCCCGGGTAACGCTCTTCGCTCCCATTCCCAGTGTAATAAGCCACACTGCTACCATAATGAGAATGGCAATCAAAAGAAAAATCGCTCCATTCCCTCGTCTTCTTTCATTATTCACTCTTTTTTCTCCTTCTACTCTCTATTCCAAACCTATTCTTCCTCTTCAAACTTCACAACACCGATATAAGGAAGATTTCTGTACTTCTGGGCATAATCCAAACCATAACCCACCACGAACAAATCCGGAATGGTGAAACCGCAGTAATCCACATCTACTTCCACAACCCTGCGTTCCGGCTTATCAAGCAAGGTACAAAGTGCCAGGCTCTCCGGTCTGCGGGACTTAAGCAGATTCAGAAGATGGCTCAGGGTACGGCCGGAGTCGATGATATCTTCCACAACCAGCACATCCTTACCCTCGATGGAATCGTCCAAATCCTTAATAATCTTAATGTGTCCGCTGGACTCCGTGCCGCTTCCGTAACTGGAAACCTGCATAAAATCTATCGTCACGGGAATCGTCAGGCGTTTCGCCAACTCGCTTCCGAAAAATACACCGCCTCTTAAAACACAAATGAGACGTAATTCCTTCCCGGCGTATTCCCTGTTAATCTGCTCCGCCATCTCTTTAATCTTAGCATCCACATCCGACTCGGATATCAATTGTTCTATTCTCTCACTCATCTTATGTTTCCTCACTTATCGCTCTTACTCTGCCCGGACGTTTCCGGGCCGTTTCTCTGCCTTACTCCCGTGAATCCGTCTCAGGATTCACGCTCCAGCGTACAATTCTCTCCGTCTCCGGCTTCACCTTGTAAGCCGCACTGATTCGGTATCCCGGAATCCACATTACATGGTTACCGTCCGCCAGAATCCACATCTGATCCCGTCGGTAAGAAGGAATCTTTTCATCCACCATGTACTGTTTCAGTGTTTTACGCCGTCCTGCGTCATCAATTACCAGATAGTCTCCCGTTTTACGGGTTCTGAAAATCGGACAACATCTTATTTTATCATAATCAAACCATTTCGTATATGTTTTTTCAGGAATATTTTGGAAGTGGGCAGAAGAATCTTCCTTGCCCAGAACCATTCCCAGGCCTTGCAAAAAAATTTCTTCTTCCAGAACCGCCTCCGTCTGTCCGCCGCCTTGTCTTTTCCCTAAAACGGATTTCTTCCCCACCAGGACACCCTCATAAGTTCTCCGGGCTACCAGACCGTAGGGCAGTTCTGCAAAATGCCCGGTCTGCATGGCAAAGACCTCTTTCACCGCAGCCACATGTACCCGGCCGATATCCTTCGCGCTTCCGGCCAAATCGGCAATCACGCGGTAAATCACCCGGCCCGCAATCACGGGATGAAGAGAGAAAAAGCCTTCTTCCCGAATAAGACGCCCTTCATTCATGTCGCAAACCAGGGACGCATAAGCCTCCTGTGTCTGCCCGGCCAGATAATCCTCCACCTGTTGCAACTCCCGTGCGGTTTCAGCAATATGGCTTCCCGCATCCTTGCAGATACTTTCCGCCACAGGCATTAACTGATGGCGAATCCGGTTTCTGGAATATTCCGTGGATAAATTCGTTTCATCCGTCATAAAAGCAATGCCTTTTGACGCCAGATATGTCTCAATCTCCTCCCGACGGGCAAAAAGCAAGGGCCGTAAAAGAGTTCCGGCAACCGGTCTGATTCCGCCAAGCCCTCTGACGCCGCTCCCCCTGCATAAATGAAAAAGAAAGGTTTCCGCACAGTCGTCCTTATGATGCGCCAGCACCACATAGTCCGCCCCGGTTTCCCGCCGCACTTCCTCAAAATAGGCATACCGCAGCGTACGCCCTGCCTCTTCGATGGTCATTTTATTCTTCGCAGCGTACCCTTTTACATCAACCACGGTGCTGTAAAAGGGAATTCCCCGTACCTCTGCCATGACTTTGACAAAGGCTTCGTCGATTACGGCACTTTCCCGCAGGCCATGATTCACATGCACGCAAATCAGCTCCAAGTGCAATTCGCGCTGAAGCTTATGAAAAAGGTGCAACAGGCACACGGAATCCGCGCCGCCGGACACGGCCAGCAGCAATTTTTTACCTGTTACTTCCATATGAACTTGTTCCATATATGCTTTTAGTTCATTCGTCATGTCCTAAATATATCTAATCCGACGGAAGAATTCAAGAGAGTGCTAATATAAAAGTGTAGAATAAAGGATTGTCATGTCATCCCGCACCCGGCCGCGGCCCTTCTGCAGGGCACAGCGCATCAGATAATTGGCCGCTTCGGTGGAATCTTCCCTATAGGTATGCCGCAGGGACTCCACAAAGGACTCTTCCCCGCCGAAGCACTCCAACACCCCATCGGAAATCATAACAATGCTGTCCCACTCGTACAAATCGTACGTTTCCTCTTCTTCACCCGATTCTTCCTTTCCCACAAATCCCAACGGGAAACCGCCGCCCCGGATTCGGGTGGCACTTTTTCCTCGTAAAATATATCCCGCAACGGCACCGTATTTGACAAAACGCAGCACACCATTTTCCAAATCCACGTGGCAGGCATCCAGGGTAGGCATATTCTGCTCTCTGCAAAGCATGAGAAACTGGCCGTTAATCAGGGCTCCTGCCTGGGCAATGCTGAAACCGGAATCCACATATTTTTCCAGCAATTCCAGCACATGCTCGCTGTCTGCGGCCGCCTCTTCGCCCGAACCGGCACCATCAGAGATGGCAAGAATCTCTTCCGAAGCGCTGGGGGAATACAAAAGATAATTATCCCCGGAGCAATGCTCTCCTTCTTTTATAGCGCTGGCCACTCCGGTAGAAAGCCGGAAGGGCGGCTTCAACTCGAAGATATAAACCTCCGGCTCATAGGTGATAAAAAACATATTTTCCTTAGCCGAAACAAACGTCCTGTGAAAAAAAGAGCTTAAAACCTCCGCAATGTCATCCGTGGTAAAATCCGCCGTTCGCTCCGCATGCATGGTAAGTACCAGCTGTACGGTTTCTTTTTTCTCCAAAAGATAAATATCATGCAAATAAATGCCGTGCTTTTTCAGCCCGTTTGAAATCATATGCGTCTTTTTCCGGGAGGGTGCGTGATAGGTCACATTCTCCTCCGCCAGTACCCGCACGGCATCCGCCATGTATAAAAGGTTCTCCGCCACAAACTGCCGCTGCCCCATGATCCGCTTCCGGTACAGCTCGTCCCGTCGGTTTGTACCGGCAACCGGAAGCCCCGGGCAGTTTTTTTCATAAGAGCGGGCCAATTCCCGATAAGCCTCAGCCAGTCCCAGCATCCGCCGCCTTCCGTAAGCCGGTATCAATGTTGTCTCGTATCCTTCTTTCACGTTCTCACCCTGTCCTTTCCACGGACCCAAAGGCCCGCACCTTATTGCTTACTATCTTAAGGCTTTCTTAGGGAATTTTCTGTCGAAGCATGGAAATAGCGGACAAAACTTTTCGACATAAAAAACGTGGTGAGCCTAACCGTCACCACGTTTTACTTATCTGCCATAAAAACAATTTCACCGTCTTTTACAAGACCAAGTTTCTGTTTTGCAACTTCCTCTATGTATTTGTTTGTTTTGGTATATTTCTCAAATTCTGCCAGTTCCTCTGCACGGGCTTCTTCCTGTGAAATAAGTTCCATATAATATTGCTCTTTTGCCGCGTATTCGTCTTTCTGAATCTTCAAACGGATACTTCCCACACCCACGACTGCAGACATCAGCAAAAGTACTGCAATGATAAGCACCGTGCTCATCCGATTCTCGTGGGTCTTGCGGTAAGCAACTTTGCGCCGCTTCCTTGCCATTTTGTAACGTCCCCCATTACTTCTCATACTTCTTTTCACACGAGGAATCCTCGTTGTGTTTACATAATGTGATTTTAAACCATTTTATGCAAACCGTCAACCATAATTTTGGTATTATGGTAAACTTTTTTATTATGTTTTCCGTGGCTGAAACCCCCTTTTTTACGGTGTTTCCCATGGTTTTTACCGGAATGGATACAATATGTATACATTTTCTTATGTTAACCACAAGATGTTGTATTATTATGCTCAATAATTTTATGTAACCCTTGCTGAGGGAGACCTTATAAAGAAGCAGTCCCACCAGGGCTGCGAAGGGAATATACCAGTAAATCTCCCCTTTGGTCCAGGAAAACATGGCAATGAGGCTGGCCGGTGTGACCAAAAGCCAGAACAGGGTATCCTCCGCCATATAAGCCAAACCCGCATGGGGAATGACCCGGCGCAACGCCAGAATCAGGTCATATACATTGCCGCAAACGATGCCGAAACAGGCAGAATTGAAAAAAATCCGCAGTTCGTTTATGATTTCTTCGCTGAGCATCAGGAAAACAGCCTCCCAAGGAAGGATTCCTTCCGCCCTGCCGGTGTCGGGAGTTCGGTATAAACAAGACTGTCAATCCGTCCTTCCACATCTACCTCCCCTTTTTCCAGGGAAAGTCTGGTAACATGGAGTTCATTTCCCTTAATCATAAGCATTCCCTGCTCCGTCTCCAAAATAATCTCTTTTACGTCAAAAGCAAGCACATCCACAATGCCGTCCAGCCCGCAGGTTTTTCTGCTTAGTAGGGTAACTTTATGTGTATGGCTTGCTTTGGTTTGATTTAATCCGTCCATCCCGCACTTCCTTTCTGCCTTCTTACTAATATATCTTATGCATAAAGATGTCCGGATATGTCAATGCACTTTTATTAAGGAAGTGATGGAAGCATCCGCAGTTCCAGTCGGAGGCCGCCACGCAGGGGAGAGTGTTCCCACAAACTTTTACAGAGAATGAGTAGAACGACTTGTCTGCATGGTTTGCCCCATAGACACTGCTTGTCCCAAATTGTCTGAGAAAGCGGGCGTGGTGCACAAGGGACTTTTGGTGACGATTCTACAATTAAAGAGATATCTAACATTGGAAACGGTTTCATTGTTTTGCCGCTTACCGGGAAACTCGCTCCACCGAGGAAAAAAAGAGAACATGTTGCATCATGTTCTCCTTTTTTTCTCGGTGAAGCTCAAACAACCCTCACGCGGCAAATGAAACCTTTTCCCAATGAAGATATACTAATAATTGTAAAAAAAGTCACAAAAAGTCCCTGTGCAGCTCGGCCCTTTCGAGTTTTTTGGGACAGTGTCGATGGGGCAAACCATACAGACTTTAGTCGTTCTTGCGTTCTCTATCTTGTTTGTGGAACACTCTCCC
>JAZOAG010000055.1:0-13228 GCA_045595325.1 Lachnospiraceae bacterium | reverse complement strand
CCTGTCTCGGTGCTCCCATGGCGGTCTTGGCGGATGCTTCCGAAATAACATCATCCGTGTTCTTGTTTACCAGTTTGGTGGTCACTTCACCTGCTGCTTCCACAACATCATCTGCAAGGGTGTTTGTAAGACCCTTCGCATTTCTTTGCCCCTTTGGCCACTTTGGATGCCAGAGTCAGGAACCTGAGGGTATCTCCTGCGGTCGAACCTGCTGCACAAACCAGTGAAAGTGTAGCATTGAAATAGTCATGATCCACGTAAGCATAGATGTATGCATCCACAAGACTTGCCGCCGTTCCCACAAACGGAATGAATCCCAAGAGTGAGAGCGCCACATGGGCCACCATGCCTGACAGCTTCACCGTTGTATCTGACTAATGAAATTTTTATAATTTGTATATTCAAACCTATTTATAGTTCACCAGCCTAAACTGAATACTCTTTATTCCCCTGTATTCATTTATCTCCGGCTGATAAATAACGGAAAGTGTAAAAGTTCCGCCACTATAGAGAGTCCGGGCAGTTCCCTTGCCGCACTTTTCATCCACGTAATGATGCAGCGCCGAAACATCACCAAAATATTTCAATTCGAATCTCTTTCCCTGTTCATCCCGAACCTTGTAAGAAGCAAACTGCTGCTTTGCACCAAACAATTTCTCTGATTCAAACACTAGATTTCTCTGGGCAAATATTGGTTTGGCATTTCCGTTTCCGAAGGGCTCCAAAACCTCCAAATCCTCCAAAAGGTCAAAGGTCACATAGGACATGGGCATGTCCACGTCTATGCTGATTACTTCCGTTAAGTCCTCCACGCTCAGATTAGCGTTTGCGTTCATCACTTTCCGGAAAAAGGCAAAGTTTTCCTTTGCCATGGAAATTCCCGCTGCCATCTTATGCCCGCCGAATTTGGTAAACAACTCTCTTACTTCCCACAAATGCGCATACATATCATACGCCGGAATGGATCTTCCGGAACCTTTTATCCCTTCTACCGCATTGGTGAATACAAAGGTCGGCTTATAGAATTTTTCTTTGATCCGCCCTGCTATGATTCCCGCAATGCTTTCATGGGATGCCGGCAGATAAAGACAAATTACGTCATCTTCCTGCATTCCTGTTTCCTGAATCAGACGAATGGCCTCTTCTTCTCCTGCCGCAGTCAGTTCCTTACGGACTTCGTTCATCTTTTTTAATTCCAGTGCGATTCTGTCCGCTTCCGCGTCATCCTCTGTTAACAAAAGACGCAGGGCACGCTCTGCCGTATCCAGTCGTCCCGTGGCATTCATACAGGGACCTAAAACAAAACCGATATGATAGGCATTTATTTTTCTTCCGGCAAGGTCATTGTTGGTTATCAGCCGGCGCAATCCGATATTATTGCTTTGTTGCATGGCTTTTAGCCCAAAACGCACCAGCGTTCTGTTCTCTTTCTGCAAGGGCATAATATCACCTATGGTGGCAAAAGCCGCCAGTTCCAGCAGCTCTTTGCGAAGTTCTTCATATTCCGGTTTAAGGGAGGCCAAATCCAGCAGGTGACTGATTAATTTATACGCCGTATAGGCACCGCAGATTTCTTTAAAGCCGCAGGTATTCCCCTCTCTTTTCGGATTAATGACTGCAACTGCTTCCGGCAAATATTCTTTCGTTTCATCATCGCTTTGACGCATGATTTCATGATGATCCGTAATCAGTACCTGCATGCCGTATCCGTTAGCCAGTGCAACCGCCTCGTGGGCACTGATTCCGTTATCACAGGTGATAATCGCTTCCACACCATCCGCTTTCGCTCTCTCTATCAAGTCCTTACTCAGTCCGTATCCATCCTCAATTCTGTGGGGAATGGCATAATCTGCCGCAATGCCAAAAGCCGCCAGACCTTTTACCAGGATGGCGGTAGCACAGATTCCGTCGATATCATAATCACCGATGATACGGACCCTTTTTCCCTGTCTTTTGCTCTCACGGATAAAGGCACAGCCCTTTTCCATATCAAGAAATCCGTCTGTCCGGTCAGCCGTTTCAATCTGCCCATGCAAATACTCTTCCAGCTCTTCCTCACTTTCCATTCCCCGGTTTCTGATAATCCGCATTACAACAGGATCTAAATTGTATTTCTTACTTAACGTAGCGTAATCCGCTCCGATTCGCACCAATCTCCATTCTGCCATGTATCGTCCTTTCCCCCATATACCGTTTGCAACAAAGAGTCCGCCTGCGAAACATTCGCCTGCGAACTCTTTATTCTGAATTCATTACACTCTATGTTACTTATTAATTATTCCTCATCGTCCTCTTCCACAACAGGCAGGCGGTTCCGCAAGAAATACCACAATGAACCGGCAAGACAAACAGAGGAATATGCACCGCAAAGGATACCTACCATCAGAGGAAGTGCAAATTCCTTAATGGACGTTACACCTAAAATATACAGGCAGGCAACCATGAAAAAGGTTGTTGCGGAGGTAAAAAGGCTTCGTGACAATGTAGCGGAAATACTCTTATTTACCACTTCCTTAATATCCACTTCCGCAGGAGCGGCATTCTTCTGACGTTTCTTTAACTTCGCTTCCTTCAACTCGGCCTTAGCTTCTCTGTAAGCTTCACGGATACGGTCAAAGATAACGATGGTAGCATTAATGGAGTAACCTACAATGGTCAGCATACACGCAATAAACGTACTTCCCACACTTACACGCGCAATCGCATAGAAGGTCAATACCACCAATACGTCGTGAAGCAGCGCCATAACGGAAGAAATACCGAAACGGAAATCACTGAATCGGAACCAGATATAAATCAACATGCAGACAACCGCAATGGAAACAGCAATAATGGAGGAACTTCTCATCTCTCCGGAAATTGTTGCACCGATGGTCTGGGTCTGCAAGGTACCCTCATTTACACCATGCTCGTTCACGAAATACTGCTTTAATTCTTCTCGCTCACTCTCTTCCAAATCTCTTGTCTTAACAATAATCTCATTGGTTCCTTCTACCTTCTGCACCTGAACATTACCATCTCCGGTAATCTTTTCAATTCCCGGTACAACGTTTAAGTCAATATCTTCAATCGACATATTTTCAGCCAATTCAAGACTGGTAGAAGTACCGCCCTTAAATTCCAAACTGTAATTCAATATATCGCCGATGTTAACTTTATTGATAATCATGAAGACTGCACCAACAAGAACAATGCACATAGACAGAATCCAGCACACCTTTCCTTTTCCAAGGAAATCAATTGCTTTTTTCTGCTTGGCAGTTCCAAACAGAACTTCTTTCTGAAGTCCCATTGCAATAAATCCGTTTAACAAAAGTCTTGTTGCGACCATGGCTGTAAACATGGATAAAACAATACCGATGGCTAACGTCCATGCAAAACCTTTCACCGTTCCGGTTCCTGCGAAAATCAAAACAACGGATGCAATCAGGGTGGTAATATTACCATCCATAATCGCAGAGGTCGCCTTCCTGAAACCGATATCGGTTGCACTCTGGATTGTCTTACCCGTAGCCAGTTCTTCCCTGATACGGGCGAAAATAATAACGTTAGCATCCACCGCCATACCGATGGAAAGGATGATACCCGCAATACCGGGAAGGGTAAGGGTTACATCAAAAATGGAAATTGCAATTACCACCATGGCAGTATAAAGAATCAACGCCAATACACTGGAAAAACCGGGCAGGCGGTATACTGCAATCATAAAAACAGCTACAAGAATAAAACCGATTATTGCTGCCTGTAAACAGGTCTTAATCGCGGCAGAACCAAGCTGCGCCCCCACTACCTGGGAACGTAATTCCTGCAACTCCAGCTTCAGGGCTCCGTTACGGATATTAGAAGCAAGACGTTCTGCTTCTTCATAACTTGCCATACCATCAATCACTGCCACACCATCTGTAATAACCGCAGACACACGGGGTACACTGATGAAATTCTCATCATAGTAAATCGCAATGGTTTCCCCATTGGTATAAGCTTTACGGGTTGCTTCCGCAAAAGTCTTTGTTCCTTCTGCAGAAAACTCAAGAACAACTACATCCTGATTATTACCGACCTGATCTTTCTGGGTTTTTGCCTTTGCATCTGTAACACTTTCACCGGTCAGAATTACAGAACCGTCTGCCACAAGTTCTTCATAAGATTTCGTGAGGCAATACTGCGGAGTGGGTTTTGCATCCTTATCCAGTTCATAGGTAATGGCATTGCCATTCTCATCCAGAACAACTTCATTATTTTTCGCATCATACAGAACCGGAATACTATCGCCTTCCCCTACATAGATGAAAGATCTGAATTTTTCATCCTGATATACCGGCTTACCATCCTCTGTAAACAGATACTGATAATTCGGATTTCCGTTTGAATCAGTCTGGGAAATAAATGCAAGACTTCCGGGCTTTCCCAACTCCTCAAGAATCTCATTTGCATTGGAAACACCGGGTATCTCAATATTAATACGGTTATCACCTTCGGGATAAACCTGGGCTTCCGTACTGTAGGTCTGTACCTTCTGTTCCAGTTTAAACAGAGTATCATTCATATCCTCAGGACTGGGTTCTTCTTCCCCTACAACCTCGTAGGTAATACTGACACCGCCTGCCAAATCAAGACCCTGCTTAATGTCTGCCGCAGAGCCACCTTTATTCTCACCTATGCCGAAGATTGCAATATAAACCAATGCAGCCGTAGCAAGAATTACGGCAAATAAACTAACTATTCTCCAACTTTTACTCATATTCTTCAAAACCTTTCTATTCTTCTGATGCTTCTGCCACCTTTAACATGATTGCACATTCGATACGTTTGCGCTGTAGTTCACAACCAATATCATATGCATCATGAATGGAGCCGTGAAAATGATAGGAATTCGCCGCACAACCACCGCTACAGTAGAACTTAGCGAAACAATTGCGACATTTCTCTTTAGAGTAAACGTTACAATCAGAGAAACTCTTTCGGATATCATCCCGTAAAATTCCTTCCTCCACATTCCCCATTAAAAACTCTTCCTCTCCCACAAACTGATGACAGGGATAGAAATCGCCCCACGGGGTTACCGCAAGATATTCACATCCGCTTCCGCAACCTGACAGACGCTTTGCCACGCAGGGTCCGCCGGATAAATCAATCATAAAGTGGAAGAAATTGAAAGGTTTGCCTTCTTTCCTTCGTTTCAGCATCTCTTTTGCCAGCTTATCATAATTCTCAAAAAGAACCGGCAAGTCCGCTTCCTGCAGCGCATAGGATTCCGTTTCCGGCGCCACAACCGGCTCCACGGAAATCTGTTCAAATCCCAAATCTGCCAGATGCAGAACATCTTCGCAAAAATCAGGATTATGATGCGTGTATGTACCTCGCACATAGTAATTCATCTGATTCCGGCTCCGGGCCGCCTTCTGAAACTTCGGTACTACAATATCATAAGAACCGCTTCCTCCTCTGGTGGGACGCATAAAATCATGCACTTCTTTTCTTCCGTCAATACTAAGAACCAGATTTCCCATCTCTTTGTTGGCAAATTCCAGAACTTCATCATTTAAGAGCATGCCGTTGGTGGTTAATGTGAATCGGAACTTTTTGTCATGTTTCTCTTCCAGGCTTCTTCCGTATTCCACCAGCTGTTTCACGACTTCCCAATTCATCAAGGGTTCTCCGCCAAAAAAATCTACCTCCAGATTTCTTCTGCTGCCGGACTCTTTCACCAGGAAATCCAATGCCTTCTTACCAACTTCATAGCTCATAATAGCCCGTCTGCCATGATACTCGCCTTCTTCTGCAAAACAATATTTGCATCCCAGATTGCAGTCATGGGCAATATGAAGACACAATGCCTTCACCACGGGATTTCTCTCCTTGAACTGATCGATAAAGGGTTCATATATATCTTCGGCAAAAAGCATGTCCTGAGAAATCAGTTCAATAATCTCATCTATTGCTTCCTCTATTTCCTCTGCACTTGCTTCTCTGTAAACGCCGTCCTCTTCCGTATTAAACTTCTTATCAGCCCCACTGACAAGAGAGCGCATATATTCCTTATTCGCTCTGTTCTTAAGGGTCTCATTTTCAAACAGGGGGAGTAATTCGTACACAAGCAGATCCACTGCATGCACGCTTCCGCTGTTCACATCAAGAACGATGTTATACCCGTTGTTTTGATATTGATGTATCACAATATTTCCTCCACGTACGAAGAGCAGCGTTTTGAACGCTGCCCCCTTACTTCAAATCTTATTTTGCCTGCTCACAGCTCTGGTTACCAACAGTACAGGATGTCTTGCATGCTGACTGGCAAGATGTCTGGCACTCGCCGCAGCCGCCCTTCTTTAAAGATTTCTTATAGTCTCTGGTATTTAAAGTCTTAATGTGCTTCATAACTCAAACCTCCTTGGCTAATTTCACTCTTTGGGTAGTATAGCACACTTTATTTAAATGTAAAAGTCTTTTTTCAAAGTTTTTTGTTTTTATCGGGACTTCCCTAAGGAAGAACACATCCCTCCGAGAGCCCCGCTGCCCATACAAAGAACCGCAGTGGTAAAAAAGTTCCCCGAAAAATCCTTCAGGGTATGATTCACAAGAAGCGACAACACCAGCAAAAATACAAAATATGTAATACCGGAAATAATACCCGCCAGATAATGTTTTCCCAGCACACCTTTTCCGGCAATGTATCCTGCAACTGTATTTGACAGGAAGTAAATCAACAATATTCCCAGAGAAATCACACCGGTTCCGGGCGAAAATCTATATAGCACCAGAGAAAAAATAAGCAACAGAATTCCCGTCAACAGCCATGCAGCACCAAATGCCAGCCCCAGATAAAACCACTCGCTTCTCATTACTGATTTCCACTTTTGCTTCATTAAATATATACCACCTTTCCCGCCGGTTCCTCATAACGCTCCGGCTGACAAATCCGTCTTTACATAATTTATATGCAGCTTTTGTTTTTAATAGGACTCTCAATACATTTCATCTTGACAGAAACACAATATTTTTGTATATTTTTTCTTAATAGTTCCATTCCAAACCCTTGTAAATCCAACTACAAATGCATTTTTACAAGAGTTGCACGAACTAAATATTTTGTATAAAAGGAGTTATTGTTTTGGACCCATCCAGTGTCACGCCCGCCTCGTTGCTGGCAACAAATTTCACGGTAGAACCTGCTACCATCGTACAAATTCTTATTTTAGTTATTCTTGTTATTCTGTCAGCTTTCTTTTCTTCAGCGGAAACTGCGTTTTCCACTGCCAACAGAATCCGCATACGTGCGCTTTCGGAAGAAGGGAACAAGAAAGCATCCACAGTAATCACCATTTTGGAGAATTACGGCAAGTTAATCAGTACCATTCTGATTGGAAATAACATTGTCAATCTTTCTGCTTCTGCATTGGCAACCACAATTGCCATTAACTTAAGTCCTACACCAAGCGCGCAGAGTCTCATGACCGGTATTGCAACCGGTATTCTGACCGTAGTTGTTCTTCTGGCAGGCGAGATTGTCCCCAAAACCTGGGCAAATTTAAACGCAGATAAGATTTCTCTTTTTTATGCGCCGGTCATTCGGTTTTTAATGATTATTCTTACACCGGTCATTTTTATTGTGGATAAAATGTCTAATATTATTCTTGCATTATTCCGTATCGATCCCAACAAAAAGACCCTCATGACCGAAACCGAGCTTAAGACCTATGTGGATGCAAGCCATGAGGATGGTGTTATTGAGGAAGAAGAACGTGAAATGATATATAACGTGTTCGATTTCGGTGATTCTCTTGCAAAGGATGTTATGATTCCCCGAATCGATATGGTTTCCGTGGAAGATACGGCTACCTACGAAGATGTCAAAGAAATATTCAAAGAGAATATGTACACACGTATTCCGGTATATCACGAGTCCACCGACAATATTGTGGGAATTATTAACATTAAGGATTTTCTTCTGGTGGAGAATACCGACACCTTCCGCATTGAAGATATTTTAAGAGAAGTATATTTCACCTATGAATTCAAGAAAACTTCAGACCTTATGCTGGAAATGAGACAATCCTCTTCCAACATGGCCATGGTATTAAATGAATATGGTTCCACGGAAGGCATGATTACCTTAGAAGACCTTTTGGAAGAAATTGTTGGTGAAATCCGTGATGAGTATGACGAAGATGAAAAACTCCTGATTCAGGAAACCGGCGAGAATACCTATTCCCTTCCCGGCGGAATGAAATTAGATGATATTAACAATTCCATCGGCACAGACTTTGAAAGTGAAGATTACGATTCCATCGGCGGTCTGATTATCGAGCAGTTAGACAAACTCCCTGTGGAAGGCGAATCCGTAACCTTAGAAGACGGTTCCGTACTGACGGTTCTTTGCATAAACCAGAATCGAATTGAACAAGTGGAATTAAAGCTTGCGACCAGAGAATCTGAAGAAATAAGCAAAGAAAATCCGGAAGAAACTGAATAAGCATTATAAAACCGGCCCTTTCACGGGCCGGTTTCTTGCATTGTGAAACTACTATTCTATCTGATTTCAGCCAAAAGATGGCTCATCACCCTGTCTGCTGCATTATGAATCACATAATTCGCATATTTATCTGTTCTGTGCGGTTCGCTGTTGACAAGAATCAATCCGTCCCCCTGATAATGTCCTGCAATAAACTGCATCTTCTCTCCGTTTAGATTTGCCCCCAGAACAAGCAATACATCCGCATTCCGACACGCATTGGCCGCTGACGTATATATATCATTTCTTACCCGTTCACCGAAAAGACGGATTCCCGGTCTGATGGGGATATTACAGCTCTCGCAAAAGGGAACCCCTTTGCTCTGCAGAATTTCCTGATAAGAAACCTGCTTTCTGCACATCGGGCAATAGCCGTTATACACACTTCCCTGTATCTCAAACACATTGGAAAGCCCCGCCAGCCGCTCCAAGCCAAAAATGTTCATGCTGATTACAGCGTCTAACTTTCCCATGGACTGTAGCTGCTTTAATGCCCAGATGGTAGCACCCGGTTGCGGCATCCCCCGCAGAATCTCATTCCGATAAAACTCATAAAAATGCTCTTTGCGGGAATAAAACACACCGGCAGACATAAGTTCCTCCGGACTTTCCCCATACTTCTTCTCAATCCGGTAAAGTTCATCACGACTCCACATATCCATACCACCGGCCTCAACCACGGTTGCGAGCCCGGTTATACAAACAACATGTTCTGCTGCCTGCAAACGGGATTTAACGGCTTCAAAAACGGAATCATTCTGATTCATCATAAGCAATCACTCCTTACCTAAGATGCGCTGTTCTTGTCTGTTGAGTATCATATATCATATTTTAATTGTATATTAATAGCCAAAAAAGTCAAGTAACACTAGCGATTTTCCAGGTAGTTTACCACTCCGTCGGATATGGCCTGAACCGTTTCCAAAAAGGCTTCATCAAAACGTTCATTATCTCCTTCCGTATTGATGAATCCAACCTCAAGCAGCACCGCCGGCATTTTAGTCCGATTCAAAACTACCAGATTCGGTCTGGGATTCACCCCGAGATTTTTCCATCCTGCTTTTTCCAGTTCCCTGTTTAATGACATGGCCAGGTACTCTGCTTCACTCCCCTCTTCATACACCAGACTTTCCACACCGCTGTGCTGGTTGGGATATACGCTGGAATTTCTGTGAATCGAAAGAAACAAATCCGCCCCGATTGAATTTGCTTCCTCTGCCTTCTCATAAGGTGATTCGTAAACATCTCCCACACGGGTATAATACACATCCACCCCCGATTGCTCCAGCACCTCCCCCACTGCCAGTGCCAGTGAAAGCACATCATCCTTCTCTCTTCTTCCGCCGTAAACCGCTCCCGGGTTCGCCCCGCCGTGTCCTGCGTCTATGACAATTTTAACCGCCATAAAATAAAAACCCCTTTATGCATATTCCTTATAAAATATGCATAAAGGGATGCCTTTGTTCGTTATTATTTCATTACGCGCTGATATACTTTCGCTCGTATTCCGCCACCGGAATCGGTCTGTCATACAGAAATCCCTGCATGGAATCACATCCGAATTCATATACAATCTTTTCTTCTTCTTTCGTTTCGATTCCCTCGCAGACAATTTCCATTTCAATCTCGTTAAGAATGGAAATCAATCCCTTAATAATGTCTTTGCCCTTTTTGTTTCCGAGACTGTTTTTTACAAATCCCTTATCCAGCTTGATAATATCCACGGGAAGAATTCCAATCAGATTCAGAGAGGAATACCCGGCACCAAAATCATCCACACTGACTTTAAATCCGTGCTCGCGCATCTTCTCAATCTTATTAATAATAAGCTCTGCCTCTTCAAAGAAAACAGACTCCGTTACTTCAAACTCAATATACTCCGGAGAAATATGATAGGAGTCAAACTCTCTGATAATATCCTCCACCAGATTATCATAGTAAAAGTGAATCTTGCTTAAATTAATGGATATCTTCTGAGGCTTCTTTCCTTCATCAATCCATTCACGAATTTTACGGAACACAAATCGCATTACATACCAGTCAAGTTCCAGAATCTTACCGCTGTTTTCTAATACAGAAATAAAAATATCCGGCGGGATAATTGTCCCGTCTTCATCCAAAAGACGGGTTAACGCTTCCGCGCCTACCACGCAATGCCCGCTGACACTGACCTTCGGCTGAAAATATACAAGAATATTGTTTTCTTCCAGTGCCTTGTCGAAAAGAGGAATAATTCTGGCATCCCCCTCTTTGCGTTCCTGAAGTTCCCTGGTATATACGGCGCAGGGAACACTGTAATTTCCCTTCACGCTACGTCTGGCAATGTTTGCTTTATCAATCGCTGAAGTCACAGCTTCCGTTCGGTCTTCAAATTGATAAACACCTGTATTCAAATGCAGGGAAGCCTTGGAATAAGCAATCTTATTATCAAGTACAAAAGTATCCTGCAGCATCTTCCATTCCATCTGATACTCCGGCCAGGTCTTCCCCCGTAAATTAAAAAGCCCTACAACATGGTCGGAATACGGACGACAGGCTGCAATACACTCATCCTGAGATAAGAATAACTTCGTGAGTTTCTGAATCAGTTTATCACCTGACTCATAACCGTAAATTCGATTAATATACTTAAATTTGCTGATATCAGTAGATACAATCATTAATGTATCCTCTGCAGAACACCCCTGTACCTGTTCTGTGGCAAATTCAAGAAAACCATCAAACAACAATAATCCAGTCAGTTTGTCTCTTTCCATCCTGCACACCCCTTTGACCTTTCTTCCTAAAAATGCAACTCCTAACTATCAGAATACCATTTTTTTGTCATAAAAACTATTGCTATTTTACATAAGGAACTTGTACTTTTTTGTGTGTTTTATACAACTTTTTTCCTTTTTTTATAGTTTTATGGTGAATTGTTTATAAAACAAGATGTTTTTCATACAATTACATTCTTTTCTATCCATTATTCCCAAATCATTTCTATCAATGCATTCTCTGTTTCAGAGGCAACGGCGCAATGGCAGAATGGCATCCCGAGGTCAATCCGTGTAATACAGGCAAGGACATTCTCCTCTCCGTCACAAATAACCTGTTTGTCCGAATCGACGCGAAAGCCTGCAAAGCTTTCTCCCAATCCTTTACCGGTATATTTTACATATGCTTCCTTCGCACACCAAAGCTGCCAGAAATACTTCTCCCTTGCGGTTTCATCCATCTGAACAAATTCCTCCAGTTCCGCCGGATGGAATTTTTTGAAAAGAAGTTCCTTTTTACAGGGACGTTCTACCTGAATATCCAGTCCCACTTCCCGGTTGGCAAACAGGACGCCCACATAATCTCCGGAATGGGAAATACTGAAAAAACAGTCGGGATACGCTGCAAGATAGGGTTTGCCGGAGGGATGATGGCATATATTAAGCACCGGGCTGCCATCTTCCGCAATAAGTCTTTTATACGCCTCTTCTCCAAGATATTCTTCAATCCCTTTCTGCAACAATACACCTGCTGCCACACTTCTTATCCTGTCTGCTTCGTTCCTATAGTTCTCCGCCAGTCGTCTGCGTTGCAAACATAATAAGGACATCCTGTTGTCCAGGGTGTCCTTATCGTAATATTCTGTTATCTTCGTCAGATAAAGCTTCATATATTCTATTCTTCCTTCTCAGGGATGTTAATCTGAATGCAAAGTTCTTCCAACTGCTTGGGATCTACCACATTGGGAGCCTCAGACATTAAGCAGGACGCATCCTTAACCTTAGGAAATGCCATAACGTCACGGATGGATTCAGCTTTAACCATAAGCATAATCATACGGTCCAAACCATAAGCAAGACCTGCATGAGGCGGAACACCATACTTAAACGCATCCAAAAGGAATCCGAACTGACTCTGTGCCTGCTCCTGCGTGAATCCAAGCATCTCAAACATCTTCTCCTGAATATCGCTCTGGTGAATACGTACACTGCCGCCACCAAGTTCCGTACCGTTTAATACAATATCATATGCCTTCGCACGTACCTTTCCGGGATCGGTCTCCAAAAGAGATAAATCCTCGTCCATCGGCATGGTGAACGGATGATGCACTGCTACGAAACGCTTCTCTTCATCGTCCCACTCAAGAAGAGGGAATTCGGTTACCCAGAGGAAATGAAATGCATTCTCATCAATAATTTCCATCTGCTTCGCAAGTTCAATACGAAGTGCACCCAAAACATCCCAGACTACCCGGTTGGAATCAGCTGCGAAGAATAATAAATCGCCGGGCTTACCGTCCATTTTGGCAACCAGCGCTGCCAGTTCATCTTCTGTCATAAACTTTGAAAAAGAGGACTTATAGCTTCCGTCTTCCAGGATGGCAAGGTATGCAAGACCTTTCGCACCATATCCCTTGGCAAATTCAACCAGGGAATCAATCTTTTTACGGGGCATTGCTGCCTGTCCGGATGCATTAATACCGCGAACAGAGCCACCGTTCTCAAGCGCTCCGGTGAACACAACAAATCCGCAATCTTTTACAATGTCAGACACATTTACAAGTTCCATGCCGAAACGTGTATCAGGCTTATCGGAACCGAAACGGTCCATGGCATCCTGCCATGTGATTCTGGGCAGGGGAAGGGTAATATCCACACCAATGGAATCCTTAAATACCTTCTTTAACAAACGCTCGTTAACATCCAAAACATCCTCCACATCTACGAAGGATAATTCCAT
>JAZOAG010000054.1:0-5352 GCA_045595325.1 Lachnospiraceae bacterium | reverse complement strand
ACATGGCTACGATCCGACTTAAACAACTCGTATTGCCAGTGTGTTCAAATCAAAATATAATAGTGTTAAAATAATAAAGAAGGAAGGGCTGTATCATGAAAATAAGAATTGCAGAAAATATAAAAAGCTTGCGTAAAGCACATTCTCTTACACAGGAACAAATGGCAGAGGCATTGGGAGTTACTGTAGGAGCTGTTTATAAATGGGAAGCAGGATTATCCATGCCGGAGATAAAGCTGATTATGGAGATTGCAGATTTTTTTGAGATTTCTGTTGATACACTCTTGGGATATGAACAGCAAAACGGAAATGTTGAAAATAGAATTCAGAGAATAAGACAATGTATCGTAGAAAAGAATTATGAGGAAGGAGCTTCGGAGGTGGAGAAGACACTGAAGAAGTATCCGAATAATTTTAACGTTACTTATGCCGGTGCGATGTTGTATAGGATGAAATTCATAGATGAGAAGAGTATGGATTCGATGCTAAAGTCGAATCAATTGTTTGAGAAGTCGATTAAACTGCTCTATCAAAATACGGAAAAGAGCATCAACAAAGTTAGCATACTGAATCATATGGCAAGCAATTACCTTGTGGCAGGTGATACGGAGAAAGGCCTGGAGCTGTTAAAAGAAAACAACATTTGCGATAGTAACAGTGGGCAGATTGGGTTCATTTATGCGGTGGAATTAAGAAAGCCTGAGGAGGGCGAAAGATATCTGTTCTCTTCTCTTTCTGAGATTATCAATAAAACAATATACACAGTAGTTGGGATGGCATATGGACATGCATTAAAGAACGATGAAACCTGTATTTCGGAAGTATTATGGTTAATACACTATCTTGACAGTTTGAAAGAGGACGCGACTGAGGTTGCTTTTCTTGATAAGCTGAAAGCAATTCTTTTGGCACAATGTGCTGTTTGGGAATTGCATTTCGGACATGAAGACGAGGCTCGCGAGCATTTGAAAGATGCATATCTGCTGGCACAAAGGTTTGATGCATCTCCGGTCTATACGGTGCAGAATACGCTGTTTCTAAAAGGGATGGAGAAAGAAGGGGCTTACGCTGACGGAATCGGTAAAACGGCAATGGAAGCTGTAGAGAACTTCGTTTTTAGGGAAAAAACGGAATGGAAAGCACAAGAACGGATAAAAAAGCAATGGGAGGAACTAAAAGTTGGAGACACAGAGTCTGAATAAGAAACTGGAAAAAATCTGTAAAAACGGCAAGGCGGTTGGCCTAAATCTCGCCTTGTATGATAGTAATGGAATTATTTATAACTATAACTACGGTTTTGCCAATAAGGAACAAGGAATGAAAAGTAATAATGACAGTCTGTATATGATTGGTTCCAATACAAAGGTTCTGACGGCGTTGGCAATTTTAAAGTTAATGGAGGAAGGGAAACTTTCTTTGGAGGATGATGTCAAAAAGCACATCACGGAATTCGAGGTACAATCATATTTCGAATATGACAAGATTTCGATTAAAAATCTTCTGATGCATCGGTCAGGACTGGTTTCCGATTTGTTTCATCTGATATTGGGTAAAACAAGAGATTACCACGAAGTGATTCCGGAATTGAGAGAAACATATCTGACAGCAACGCCGGGTAAAATGTTTTCCTATTCCAATGTGGGTTATACGGTGCTTGGTATTGTAATTGAGCGTGTTTCCGGATTGTCTTACACGGAATACATACAAGAAGAAATCGCGAAACCTTTGGGGATTCAGGTACATTTTCTTTTAAATGAGGGGGACAGAATCCCTTTTGCAGATACGGTTTCCTTAAGCTATGATAAAAAAGGAAAAGCGATGGAAGACAATTTGTCAACGTTGCTTCCGGCAGGTTCTAATACCTATATGTCACTTTCAGATTTTATAAAGTTTGGACAGATGTTTTTAAAGAAAGATGGCGCGCTGCTGAAGAAAGAAACGTTGGAACTCATGGAGAAGTTAGATTTAGAAGAGCCGATTGACAGGGACGTGTATAATGTAGGTTTTGGTCTGATTCATCAGCAGTATGATATGGGAGAACAGGTGGGGAAGGTGCTTGGACACGGAGGAAATACGACATGTCATCATTCCATGTTTAACTATATTCCGGAACTTAATGTTGGTATTGTAGTCATGACAAACAGTCAGAGCGCGATTGGATTCTATGCAACGGCAGGCATGACTGTTTTAGTAGAATATCTGAAAGAAAAAGGAATTGTTGTAGAAGAAAGTAAGGCGGAATGTGAGCATATAAAGTGTGACAGTAACGATATGGTTGGCAAATACGCGACCGGTTTTGGTATGATGGAGATCAGGCGAAATAATAGAAGTGAATTGGTTACGAAGGTGTCAAAAATCCCGATTCGTTTGTGTCCATGTAAGGATGGATATTATCAATGCACGCCTGTGAAATTAATACATAAAATTCCTATCTTTAAAAGTTCTATTCAAGGGATGCGTCTGAAGCCTGCAGCATATTTGGGTGAAGATATCATGCTCTTTGAACAGTCCGGTAAATATCATAAAACAAAGGGTGTTATCGGATGTAAGTATGAGCGGACGGCTATTCCTGATAGTTTCAGAGCGGCTTGCGGTAATTACACGATTGCGGATGAAATGATTAAGGATATAAAGTGTAAATGTCAGCTCAAGGTGGAAGGTGAAGTTTTAGTGCTGGAGATTGCAGCTTTAAATGTAAAACTCAATAGTTGCCTGAAAGTAGTTGGTGAAGACCTTGCGATTTTACAAGGTTTTGGCAGACTGACGAGAGAAATGGTAAAATTACAAAAGAAGGATGACGGATATTATTTGACCTTTAGTGGAATTGTTTTTAAAAAAATATAGAGATTAGGGAGTCCTAGGCAGGGAAAATACTGCATAGGGCTTCTTTTTATCTTGCAAAAAGAAATGTAAGTTGACTGTTTGAACATTGTTCAATATAATAGAGCTGAACGATGTTCAAGAGGTGAAAAATGGAAAAAACGAAGAATATCAAAGAGCATATTATGGATGTTACAACTCAATTAATACAAGAATCTGATGGGGACATAAACCAAATTACAATTCGGAGAATTGCGGAACGAGCTCAAGTTGGGCTTGGACTGATAAATTATCACTTTGGCAGTAAGGATAAACTGATTTTGGAATGTATCCAAAGAATTATAAATAATGTTGTTCACTGTTTTACGCCGGAAAAGAAGGCTTACAGAGAGAATGATGATAAGTGTCGTCTGACGGATTGGGCTAAGCAAGTGTATGATTTTTTGTTTGAGAATCGGGTTATTTCTATGATGTCCATATTGGGAGATATGCAAGATTATCACGCCGCTTGCAATTCAGTAAATACACAAAGAGGTTTTGCGTTGGCATTAGCCGGTTTTGCGGATGATAAGCAAAAGAGGATGCTGGTATTTTCGCTTACATCAATCATGCAGGTGGCATTTTTATCGGGGGAGCATTCGAAGGAAATTATTGGATATGACCTCTACAAGAAAGAAGAAAGAGATTTGTTTATCGATACTGTGGTAGAAATGCTTTTTAACGGTATAGTAGACAAGGAGAAATAGTCGTATGAAAATTCTTATTATAAATGGAAGTGCACATAAGGGAAATACGTGGAAGTTGGTAGAGCAGGCTAAGAAACAGTTACTGGAATGTAATAAGGAAATTGAGTTTGAAGAAGTGCATTTGATAGAAGAGAAGCTTACGTTTTGTGTAGGATGCAGTAATTGTTTTAGGTTGGGTTATGATAAGTGTCCACATTATTCCAGTGTTGGAAAATTCATAGAAAAGATGGAGCATGCGAATGGTATTATAGTGTGTTCAACAACCTATAATATGCGTGAAACGGCATTGCTTAAAAATTTCTTTGATCATCTTTGCTTTATGTTGCATAGACCACACTTTTTCAAGTCTAAAGCGCTTGTCATAACAACCACAGGTGGTGTGGGAGGAGGAGCTGCGGCAAAGAGTATTGTGAGTTTTTTAAAAGGAATCGGTTTTAACAGATGTTATTCTTTTGCTAAAGCATCTTTCAGTTGGAATGCATATACTCCGGATGATAAAACGAATGTGGCGTTGAGTCGCAAGGTTAAGAAGTTTTATAAAGATATTGCATCAGGAAGATTATATAGTCCGTCAGTAATGTTGCTTATGCCGTATAATTTGTTCCGAGGAATGTCTTTGGCATATGTTCCGGGGACCGAATATGAAACAGAAGATGGTATTTACTGGACAGATGAAAAACGAAGAAAGAAAGTATATGCGCCTGAAGTCAAGGTGTCATGGTGGAAAAAGCCAATTGGACAGATGTTTTACTGGATTGGTAAGTTGGCAGGCAGTATGAAGAGTATGACTGTAACTTATCGGAAATAGGATGAAGGGGAGAAGGCAAAATGGTAGGATTATATTTTAGTGGAACAGGCAATTCGAGATATGCAGTGGAATTCTTTTGTAAAGAATATGATGAAGCGGCTAAAGCCTTTTCTATTGAGGACGATAATGCTTTTGATGCAGTCAAAAACGACGAAATGCTTGTATTTGCATATCCTGTACAATATAGTACTGTGCCGAAGATACTGCGTGATTTTATTATTGAAAATAAAGGCCTTTGGGAGAATAAGAAAGTTTTTGTTATCGCCACAATGGGATTGTTTAGTGGTGATGGTGCAGGTATTCTTGGAGGACTTTTACAGCAATACGGAGCAGAAATAATAGGTGGATTGCATTTGAAAATGCCGGATAGCATAGGCGATGAAAAAGTGTTGAAGCGTTCGCTGGAAAAGAACAAGGAGCTTGTGAAGAAAGCGGAGCAGAAGATTAGGAAATCAGTTCAGCTTTTGAAATCAGGAAAACCAACTCAGGAAGGAATTGGTATATTGTATCGCTTATCTGGCTTCTTTGGACAAAGATTATATTTTGGGCATAAGACAAAAAATTATTCTAATAAACTGCGTGTGAAAGAAGATAAGTGCATAGTGTGTGGCAAATGTGAAAAATTGTGTCCAATGAATAATATCAAGATTGTAGATAACAAAGTGGTGCAGAATAACCAGTGTACCATGTGTTATAGATGCATCAATAACTGCCCGAAACAAGCTATGACGTTGCTTGGGAAAAATGTTGTGGAGCAGAGTGTGATTGAAAAATATTTATGATGAGGATTATGAGCGATATGAAAAAAATATATAGTTTTGAGCCATGGTTTTTTATTTTTTTTGGAGTGTTTCATTTACACAGAATTTGGGGACTTGTGGACAGAAACTCTTATGCAAAGTTTTGGATAAATGTCATGGAAAGTAGAGGATTATTTTACTTTGTACTAATGGGTATATTGTCTGCCCTTTGTGTACT
>JAZOAG010000053.1:0-82988 GCA_045595325.1 Lachnospiraceae bacterium | reverse complement strand
TGGGGTGGCTATGACCTTTTGGCCAAATTAAACCAGCACAATCCGGCGGTGAAAGAGTATATCTGCAATGTAATCCGTTTCTGGGTAAAAGAATTTGATATTGACGGCATCCGTTTAGATGCGGCCGATGTTATGGATTTCGAATATATGAAGGCACTTCGAGGCGTGGCAAATGAGGTAAAACAGGATTTTTGGCTGATGGGAGAAGTGATTCACGGGAATTATTCCAGATGGGCAAATGAAGGCACCCTTCATTCCGTAACCAATTACATGCTTCATAAAGCGTTGTATTCAGGGCATAATGACCACAATTATTTCGAAGTGGCACATACCATTAAATATGTAAGCGATATGATTGGGAATAAGCTCAATCTCTACAGTTTTGTGGATAATCATGATGTGGAACGTATTTATACCAAGTTGAAAAACAAAGCGCATTTTGCACCGGTGCATATCATGCTTTATACGTTACCGGGTATCCCGTCCCTGTATTACGGCTCGGAATTCGGCATTGAAGGGCGCAAAGAGAAGTATTCCGATGATTCTTTAAGGCCGGCGCTTAATTACGCAGATTATCAGGATGCTATTGAAACAAATCCCTGTACTAAACTGATTGCGGCACTTGGTAAAATCCGTCAGAATATGCCGATTCTTTGCTATGGAGATTACAAAGAGCTGCTGCTTCAGAATACGAATTTCGCCTATGCAAGAATAATGGACGGCAAGTCAGTCATCACAACAGTAAATAATGCAGATCAGGATGCTGTTATGAATTTGGAGGCAGGTAATGCGACAGAATATATAGGCGCTTTGAGCGGTGAAAAAGTATCGGTTCAGGGCGGCCGTATTACGGTAAAAGTGCCTGCGAACTACGGAGAAATATGGATTCCCGCGGAACTGACGGATGCGGCGATGGCACCGATTGAGAAGGTGGAAATTGCAAATGTTCCTGAAAGTGTAACAAACGCAGAAGAGGAAACAAAAGAATCGGATGATTCTGTGAAACAGAAAGAGACTGTGCAGGTGATGGAAGAACAGAAAGTTTTGCAGGAGAATCAGGAAGAAGAAATGCAGGCGGAAAAATCTGTTCAAACAACCCAACAGCCTGCAGAAGAAAAGAAGCAGGAAATCAAATCGGAACCGGTTGCCGTTGATTGGAACAAAGCATATGAAGATATGACGGTTGAAGAACTTCAGGAAGCAATTCTTGAAAAAATGAGAAAGAACGGACCGGTGACAGACTATATGCTTGGCACGGTACGTGATAACACGCACAAAGGCTCTTTAATTAACTGGGTTAAGAGTTTTCACTAAAAAATTAGTATTTGGAGTATCTAAAGGAGAATAAAAAAAGATGAAAAAGAAAATTTCCATAGTAATAGCAGTTATAGCATCGATAGTTACAATCGGCATTGTGATTTTTGTATCATGGTGGTCCCAAAGACCTGATTTTGATTTTACATTCAGCACATCCATGGCAGAATGCAAGGTGTTTGGTGAAGGTGCCGCATCATATACACCCGAGTCTTTGTTGGAGTATGCGCAGGCACAGGGCTTGGAATGGTATGATTATGACCGGTATTATGCAGGGGAAGGATATCTTATTCATGACGCATTTGAGAGTGAAGGATATGTTAGCGTGATGGGGCTTGATAAGTCGTTTATGGCAATGGCGGATAGTGTATATTTTTATGAAGATAAAGGATGGGAGCATTTTCTTCTGGAGGAGTATGCGGATTCCGGTATTGTGGTAATTGAAAGTGACCTTTTGGGAATGAGCTATGAAGAATTTTTTAACGGATTGGCTGACGGGTTATATGATAAAGTGCAGGAGCGTGCACAATCAAACGAAAAGGACGGAAAGGTGACCTTTCAAAATGGTTATGTATACAAAGATACACATCCGAAAAAAGGCGATTTGGGATTGGTACCGTTAACGGATGAGTGGCGTATTTTCTATGAAGAAAACGGACGGCAGTATCGCGTGGAAGTGGGAAGCATCTCAAATGAGAAGATTGACCTGATACATATTTATTTCTTGTAAGGAACAATAGATTTTTGTTTTGATGAAAAAGGCTGAATTGCCGGGCTTGTCGATACGGCCCAAAGGAAAGAAAATATGAGGAAGGGCTGAATTGCCCGGGACAGGGATTCAGCCCAAAGAGAAGAAACCAAGAGAAAAGGCTGAAAGCCGGAGCGGAAGATTCAGCCCAAGCAGTGGAATTCATGAAATAAGGCTGAATGGTCGGGCTTGTCGATACGGCCCAAAGGGGAGAAAATATGAGGAAAGGCTGAAAGGCCGGGACGGGGATTCAGCCTAAGCAGTGGAATTCATGAAATAAGGCTGAATTGCCGGGCGTGTCAATACGGCCCAAAGAGAAGAAACCAAGAGAAAAGGCTGAAAGCCGGAGCGGCAGATTCAGCCCAAAGAGAAGAAACCAAGAGAAAAGGCTGAAAGCCGGAGCAGAAGATTCAGCCCAAGCAGTGGAATTCATGAAATAAGGGCTGAATTGCCCGGGCTTGTCGGGAATCAAAGGGGGAATCAAAGAATTCAAACCAAACAGGCACATGGACTGGAAAAAAGGATTAAAGTATGGTATGATAATTTGATGTATTTTGTTTTATGAGAAACATGTTGGCGGGGAGGTAAGAGGAAGATGATTGCGTTAAAAAACCTTTTGGAAGCGTGTGAATATACCTGTGTCAGGGGCAGCCTTGACAGAATGGTTTCAGAAGTTGTATATGATTCCAGAAAAGCAGTGGAAGGATGCCTCTTTATTTGTATAGAAGGAGCTAACTTTGACGGACACGATGCGGCAGCTGATGTAGTTGCGAAGGGGGCTGCGGTGCTGGTGGTTTCCAAAGACGTTACGGTGCCGGCAGAATCGGATGTGACAATTGTTAAAGTGGAGAATACCCGTTATGCCATGGCCTACATTTCGGCAGCATATTTCGGAAATCCGGCCCGTAAGTTAAAGACAATCGGTATTACGGGAACCAAGGGGAAGACAACCACCACTTATCTTGTGAAGTCTATTTTGGAACAGGCCGGATATAAGGTTGGTTTAATCGGAACCATTGAGACCATTATCGGAGATGAACATATTAAAGCGAATAACACGACCCCGGAGTCCTATCTTTTGCAGTCCTATTTTGCAAGAATGGTAGAGGCAGGGTGTGACATGGTAGTGATGGAGGTTTCCTCCCAGGGACTTATGATGCACCGTACGGAAGGGTTTATTTTTGATATCGGTATTTTTACCAATCTGGAGCCGGACCATATAGGACCGGGAGAACATAAGGATTTTGAAGACTATCTGCAGTGCAAATCGAAGTTATTCCGTCGGTGTAAGTTGGGAATTCTAAACGGAGACGATTCCCATGTGGAGGAGATTCTTAAAAGTCATACCTGCGAGGTGGAGCTTTACGGATTTAAGCCCGGTCTTTCGTTGTCCGCGGGAGAAGTTTCTCTTTACAGGGAAGGCGGTATATTAGGGGTTTCATTCGAGGTGACGGGTGACTTGGAATTTGTGGCGAAGCTGCATAGCCCGGGACGCTTCAGCGTATATAACGCCCTGACGGCTATTGCTATTTGCAAGCACTTCGGTGTTTCCACGGAGCGAATCACGCAGGCGCTGCTTCATGCTTCCGTAAAAGGACGAATTGAGATGATTCCCGTATCCCCGTCCTTTTCCTTAATGATTGATTATGCCCACAATGCCATGGCGTTAGAGAGTCTTTTATCTACACTGCGGGAGTATCATCCCCACCGTTTGGTCTGTCTCTTTGGCTGCGGCGGAAACAGAGCCAAGAGCCGGCGTTATGAAATGGGGGAGGTCAGCGGCAGACTGGCAGACTTAACCATTATTACCTCAGATAATCCCCGATTTGAAGAGCCTATGGATATTATTGCAGATATCAGGGAGGGAATTCTTCGGACGGAAGGAGAGTTTGTGGAGATTCCTGACCGTAAGGAAGCCATTGCGTTTGCCATAGAGCAGGGAGAAGAAGGAGATATTATCGTACTTGCCGGCAAAGGGCACGAGGACTATCAGGAAATCAAAGGGGTAAAATACCCCATGGATGAGAGAGTTTTGATTGAGGAGATTTTGAAGGAGCGCGGTGAATGAAGCTGTTTGCCAATGTGATAATTGACATATCTCACGAGAAAGTGGACAGAAGCTTCCAGTATCTGGTGCCGGAACATCTGAAAGCATCCGTTTATCCGGGATGTAAAGTCAGTATTCCCTTCGGACGCGGAAATACACTCAGAAACGGTTATGTGATTTCTTTGTCCGAGAAGCCGGAGATTGATGAGGAGCGTATGAAACCCATCGCGGATATCTGCGATAAAAGTGTGGGCGTGGAGGATCGTATGATTGCCATTGCTGCATTTATCAGGCAGACGTACGGTTCCACCATGATTAATGCCCTGCGGTGTGTTTTACCGGTTAAAAAGGTTACAAAGCAAATAGAATACAAAAGAATTAAAGCCCTTAAGGATTCCGAGGAACTTCGCGTGGCCGGTTTTCAGGCTGCTTCCAAGAAGCGAAATGCCCAGGCAAGACTGTTGAAAGCCTTAGCTGAGTCTCCCGAAATTGAGTATTCCCTGGTGGTGGGAAAACTGAATGTATCGGGGACGACCATTGCAACCCTGGAAAAGAAGGGTTTTTTGGAGATTGAGAAAACGCTGCAGTATCGCAATCCGATTTCTTTTGCGGAACAGACTTCGGGGAAAATAGAGTTAAATCCCATACAGCAGCGGATTGCCAATCGTATTATGGATGATATGGATTCCCGGCATCCCACCGTGCATCTGATTCGGGGGGTAACGGGAAGCGGAAAGACGGAAGTTTATATGGAGGCTATTGAGCATTGCCTTTCCAAAGGGCGTCAGGCCATTATGCTGATTCCGGAAATTTCTCTTACCTATCAGACATTGAGGCGCTTCTATCAGCGTTTTGGAGATCAGGTATCGGTAATGCATTCTAAACTTTCCGACGGAGAGCGCTATGACCAGTTTCAGAGAGCAAAGGCCGGAGAGGTCAGAGTTATGATCGGACCCCGTTCGGCATTGTTTACGCCTTTTCCGGATTTGGGACTGATTATTATAGATGAGGAACACGAAACCACTTACAAAAGCGAGAACAGTCCGAAGTATCACGCAGCGGAAGTGGCAATGTTTATGGGACGCATGAGCAATGCCGCTGTGGTATTGGGTTCTGCAACTCCTTCGCTGGAATCCTTTTATAAGGCGCAGAACGGGGAGTATGTACTGCATACCATGGATGAGCGTGTGACCGGAAGAGAGCTGCCCCGGGTGCATATTGTGGATTTGAGGGAAGAGCTAAAGGAAGGCAACAAGAGTATCTTTAGCCGGAAACTGCAGGCATGTATGGAAGACCGGCTTGAGAAGGGAGAGCAGATGATGCTGTTTCTCAACCGCCGTGGCTATTCCGGATTCATATCCTGCCGTACCTGCGGGGAAGTAATTAAGTGTCCTCATTGCGATGTTTCTTTATCAGAACACAGAAACGGAATTCTGTATTGTCATTATTGCGGTTTCTCCAAACCGGTGGTAAAAAACTGTCCCGTCTGTAAATCACCGCAGATTGCGGGATTCCGCGCGGGAACGGAGCAGATTGAGGAAGCGGTGCATAAGCTGTTTCCGTTTGCGACCATACTTAGAATGGATGCGGACACCACCAGGAACAAAGATGATTATGACGAGATTCTTTCCCGGTTTTCCAATCGGGAAGCAGATATATTAATCGGAACGCAGATGATTGTAAAAGGACATGATTTTCCGGGGGTAACCCTGATGGGAATTCTGGCGGCAGATTTGTCCTTAAACAGTAACGATTATCGGGCAGGAGAACGTACCTTCCAGCTTCTGGTACAGGCAGCCGGTCGAGCGGGAAGAGGGGAGACTCCGGGGGAGGTCGTTTTTCAGACATACCAGCCGGACCATTATGCCATTACATTATCGGCAACTCAGGATTATCCTGCGTTTTATGAGGCAGAAATGTGTTTTCGGGAATTGATGGATTATCCGCCGGCAGCAGGTCTTTTGGCAATTCAGCTGACCGGACCGGACCAGAAACGTCTGGTTCGGCTTTCGGAAGCGGTAGTGAAATGGGTTAAGGCAGTGCCTTTGGAAGTACCGGTGGGAATCATCGGTCCGGCGCAGGCATCCCTTAGCAAAAAGAATGATATATACCGTTACGTAGTTTATCTGAAGCATAAAGACAGAGAAAGTCTGATTCAGATACAGAGTGCGGTAGAAGAACAGGTAAATAAATCAGAACTGAAGCGGGAAAGTGTTTTCTTTGATTATAATCCCCTTCATATGTTTTAAACGTTAGTCAGGAAGAAAGGAAGCAGGGACAATGGCTTTAAGAAAAATCAGAGAAATGGGAGAAGATGTATTAAATCAGGTGTGCAAGGAAGTCAAAGAAGTGACTCCCCGCACCATAGAATTGATTGAGGATATGTTGGAGACAATGTATGAAACCAATGGTGTAGGGCTTGCAGCACCCCAGGTAGGCGTTCGTAAGCGTATTGTGGTAATTGATGTAACCGGCGGAGAAGACCCTATTGTGATGATTAACCCCCGTATTATTGAAACATCCGGGGAACAGACCGGATGGGAAGGATGTCTTTCGGTTCCCGGCAGAAGCGGTAAGGTTACCAGACCTAATTATGTGAAGGCCATTGCTTATGACGAAAATCTGGAACCCTTCGAGGTGGAGGGAACCGAGCTTCTTGCAAGAGCCATTTGCCATGAGTTAGACCATTTGGAAGGTAAGCTATATGTAGAACTTGTAGAGGGTGAGTTGGTATTTAACGATCAGATTCAGGACGAGGATGACGAAGACGAGGAGTAGACGGGAATGAAGGTTATTTATATGGGAACCCCTGATTTTGCAGTGGGTGCATTGGAAAGCATTATAGAAGCCGGCCATGAAGTAGTGCTGGTGGTGACACAGCCGGATAAGCCGAAGGGGAGAAGCAAAGAGCTACAGGCACCTCCGGTGAAAGAGTGTGCTCTGCGTCATGATATTCCGGTATTCCAGCCGGCGCGGGTTAAGACGCCGGAATCAATAGCGGTATTAAGGGAATACGAAGCGGATGTTTTTGTGGTAGCTGCGTTTGGTCAGATTCTTTCACAGGAGATTCTGGATATGCCCAAATACGGCTGTATCAATATTCATGCCTCTCTTTTGCCTAAGTACAGAGGCGCCGCACCGATACAGTGGGTGATTCTAAACGGCGAAAAAGAGACCGGAGTGACCATTATGCAGATGGATGCGGGAATTGACACGGGCGATATGCTTTTATCGGAGGCAATCCCCATTAAGAAAACAGATACCGGTGAGAGCCTTCATGATGCATTAAGCGCGTTGGGAGCGAAATTGATTGTCCCCGCACTGGAAGCTGTTAGGAAGGGTGAACTTGTCCCGAAGAAACAGGATCACGAACAAAGCTGTTACGCGCCTATGTTAACAAAGGATTTGGGAGCCATTGATTTTACCGGCTCTGCAGAACAGATAGAGCGTTACGTAAGAGGTCTTTACCCATGGCCCGGTACGTATACTTATTTAGATGGTAAAAAGGTGAAACTTTTTGCCGTGGCGTGTGAGGAAAGCGTGCATAAGGAAGCGCCGGGAACAATCCTTTCTGTTGAAAAGGATTATTTGCTGGTGGCAGCAGGGGAAGGTGCAGTCAGAATCACGGAATTGCAGCTGGAAGGAAAGAAGCGTATGAACGCGGAAGATTTCCTCCGGGGATACCGCATTACACCTGAAATGAAGTTTGGCCTGCTCGCGAGTGAAGCATAAACACTAATCGGACAGAGCGTTATTTGGAGGATACAGAGTTTGGCAGAAGGAAATGATGAATTACTGGTAAGACGTCTTGCCATGGACATTTTATTGGAAACATACAAGACCGGCGAGTTCGGGAACAGCATTCTGAAAAAGACCCTGGATAAATATGATTATCTGGACGGCAAAAAGAAGGCTTTTATTAAGAAGCTTACCGCAGGCTGTCTGGAGAGAAAAATCCAGCTGGATTATATTATCGATTTGTATTCCAAAACAAAGACATCCAAAATGAAACCGGTGATTCTGGTTTTACTGGAGATGGGAGTGTATCAGATTCTTTTTATGGATCAGGTTTATGATACCCTTGCCTGCAATACGACGGTTTCACTGACCAAAAAGAAAGGTTTTTCCACCTTGTCCGGATTTGTAAATGCCCTGCTTCGTCAGGTGTGCCGGAACAAAGAGAATATTCCTTATCCGGACAGAAATAAGTCTTTTTTGGAATATTTGTCTGCGGTATATTCCGTGCCCATGTGGATTACCAGGATGATTACGGAGCAGTACGGTGAAGCTGTGGCGGAAGAGATTTTGAAAGGGTTTCATTCCCAGCCTCTTTTATCTCTTCGGTTAAAAGAGAGTATGACGGAGAAAGAAAGAGAAGCTCTTATTTCCAAATGGAAAAAGGATGGCGTGCAGATAAAGATGTCTCCCTATTTGCCCTATGCAGTGGAAGTAAAGGGAACCAATAGAATCAGTACCCTGGAAGGTTATGAGGAAGGGTTATTCAGCATACAGGATGTCAGTTCCATGCTTGTATGTGAGTGCGCCGGCATCAAAGAAGGAGACTGCGTGGTGGATGTCTGCGCAGCACCCGGCGGAAAAAGTCTTCATGCGGCAGAAAAGCTGAAAGGAAGCGGCAGTGTGCTTTCTTTTGATTTGACTGAGAAGAAGGTTGCCAGAATGATAGAGAATGGCAAAAGGATGAAGGCCGACAATCTTATTGCAAAGGTAGGGGATGCAACCTTTTATCGTGAAGAACTGAAAGAAAAGGCGGATGTTCTTCTGGCAGACCTGCCCTGTTCCGGAATTGGCGTAGCGGCGCGGAAACAGGACATTTTACTGAATTTGTCCAGGGAAAAGTTAGATAGTATTATTGCCCTGCAACGGGAAATTTTAACCAATGTGTGCCGGTATTTAAAGAAAGACGGCGTGTTCGTGTACAGCACCTGCACATTGAATAGAGAAGAGAACGACGGAAACGTAGCTTTTATCAAAGAGAATCTGCCGTTAAAGCAGATTTCTTTAAAGGGACGTGTGCCGGAATGTTTTGAGCCATATTTGCAGGAAGACGGAAGTCTTCAGTTATACCGAGGAGAGTTGTCATGCGACGGGTTTTTTATAGCGATGTTTCAGAAAGAGAACTAAAAACGGATATCAAGTCTCTGTCTGTTCAGGAATTGTCGGAGGAGATGAGGGCGTTAGGACAGCCGGCTTTCCGCAGCAAGCAGATTTATGAGTGGATGCACAAAAAGCTTGCAAAAGGCTTTGACGAGATGAGCAATCTACCTTTGACATTGCGGGAAACCTGCAAAGAGAGATTTGCATATACATCACTAAAACCGGTGACGGTGCAGGAATCCAAACTGGATGGTACAAAGAAGTTCCTTTTTGAACTTTGGGACGGAAACTACGTGGAGAGTGTATGGATGAAATATCACCACGGAAATTCTGTTTGCATTTCTTCCCAGGTTGGGTGTAAAATGGGGTGTCGGTTTTGCGCATCTACATTAGACGGATGGGAGCGTAATCTGGCCCCGTCGGAAATGCTGGAGCAGATTTATGCGATAGCCTCTTACACGGGAGAGCGTGTTTCCAATGTTGTGGTAATGGGAACCGGAGAACCTTTGGATAATTATGATAATCTGGTGCGTTTTATCAGACTTTTGTCCGATGAGGCGGGAATGAATATCAGTCAGCGAAACATTACGGTGTCTACCTGCGGACTGGTGCCGCAGATGCGTAAGCTTGCAGAAGAGCGGTTACAGATTACTTTGGCTCTTTCTCTGCATGCACCTACAGATGAAAAGAGAAAAGAGCTCATGCCCATTGCAAAGAAGTATTCTTTAAAAGAAGTGATGGATGCCTGCGACTATTATTTTGAAACAACAGGACGGCGGCTCAGCTTCGAATATGCGCTGGTGGGCGGTGTGAATGATAATGCCAAAGAGGCGGATGAACTGATTGGATTGATTAAGGGCAAAAACTGCCATGTGAACTTAATTCCGGTGAATCCCATTAAGGAGAGGGATTATGTTTCCACCGATCATGAAAAAGTACTTAAGTTCAAAAATAGGCTTGAAAATAGCAAAATAACCGTTACAATAAGAAGGGAAATGGGCCGCGACATTGACGGCGCATGCGGACAGTTGAGACGGCGGAAGCAGTCAGAAGAAAACGCGACGGAATGCTTACCCGGGTAAGCAATTTGGAGGGTACATTGGTGATTAGGGCATTTTCCATAACAGATATTGGAAAAAAGCGACAATTGAATCAGGATTTTGTTTTTACTTCCGAACTGCCTTTGGGAAGGCTGCCGAACCTGTTTGTTGTGGCAGATGGAATGGGCGGGCATAAAGCCGGGGATTTTGCTTCGAAATACACAGTGGAAACCATTGTGGAAGAGGTTGTGAAATCCAGGGAGGAGAACCCCGTCAGTATTCTGCGCAATGCCATACGGTGTGCCAATGATTTTGTCAGACGTAAGGCAAAGGAAGATGCAAATATGGTGGGAATGGGGACTACGGTTGTAGCCGCTACCTACATAGACGAAACACTTTTTGTGGCCAACGTAGGAGACAGCAGGCTCTACGTGGTAAATGATGAAATCAGGCAGATTACAAGAGATCATTCGCTGGTGGAAGAGATGATTCGAATGGGAGGGATTGCAAGAGAAGATGCAAGAACTCACCCTGATAAGAATATTATTACACGGGCGGTGGGAGCCATGGATTATGTGAATGTGGATTTCTTTGAAGTGAAGATTTCGCCGGGAGACATGATTCTGATGTGTTCCGATGGTCTTACCAATATGATCGAAGATGAAGAGATTAGGAAGATTATAAGGAGAGAGAATTCTCTTGAGAATAAAGCCAAGGAATTGGTTGCCACTGCAAATAATAACGGCGGCAAAGATAACATAGCCGTTGTGCTGGTAGAATCGTTTGAATAAGAGCGAGGTTAGATATGATTAAAATGGGTATGATGATAGGGGAAAGATACGAAATATTAGAACCTATCGGAACCGGCGGAATGTCGGATGTGTATAAAGCAAAATGTCATAAATTAAATCGTTTTGTTGCTGTCAAGGTGTTGAAGCAGGAATTTAGCGAGAATACGGAATTTGTATCAAAGTTTCGTACCGAAGCCCAGGCTGCGGCAGGGTTGATGCATTCTAACATTGTTAATGTGTATGACGTTGGAGAAGAAAACGGAATCTACTATATCGTTATGGAACTGGTAGAGGGGATTACGTTAAAAAGATATATTGAGAAAAAGGCCAGACTGTCCGTTAAAGAGGCGGTCAGCATTGCAATTCAGATTTCCATGGGAATTGAGGCGGCGCACAATAACGGTATTATTCACAGGGATATTAAACCCCAGAATATTATTATCAGCCGTGAAGGAAAGGTAAAGGTGACGGACTTTGGTATTGCAAAGGCTGCTACCAGTAATACCATTACTTCCAATGTAATGGGAAGCGTGCATTATACTTCTCCCGAACAGGCCAGGGGCGGTTTCAGCGATGAGAAGAGTGATATTTATTCTCTTGGTATTACCTTGTTTGAGATGCTGACGGGTCGTGTTCCTTTTAACGGGGAAACCACTGTTGCCATTGCAATTAAACATATTCAGGAGGATATGCCTTCTCCCAGAAATTATGTACCCGAGATTCCCATCAGTGTGGAGCAGATTGTGTTGAAATGTACCCAGAAGAGTCCGGATCGCAGATATCAGAAGATGCCGGAATTGGTGGAAGACTTAAAGAAATCATTGATTAGTCCTAACGAAGATTTCGTTAAAATCGAGAGTGTCGAGAAGAAAGGGGTTACCAGAATGGTATCCGATTCCGAACGACAGAAGATTAAAGAAGAAGTGAAGCGTCAGACAGGACCCATTTCTGCAGCGGCAGCCAATGGAATTGCATTACAGAATCAGACTGCAGAGGCGTCAAAAAGAAGCGGCGTTGATGAAAGTGCATCACCGATTCGACAGAGACGTCCCGTTACGGAAGGAGAGCCTGTTCGCACGGGTCGGGATAAGAGTCGGGAAGAGCTTGAGAGAGCGAAACGCATTGCGGCCAGACAGAGTGCACGTAATGTTGCGGTTCCGAAAGAAGATCCGGATGATGAACATGAGCCCGGAGAGAGAATTAAGACAATTATTATTATTTTACTTGCGGTAATCATCGGGTGTCTGCTTTTCTATTTTGTAGGTGTTATTTTTGGCGTGTTCGGCGGATCGGAAAGCGATAATCCAAGCGGTGTTGAGGAAGGTATTGTGTATGTTCCCAATGTGGTAGGAGATGATGTGGCGGATGCGCAGACAGCTTTAGATCTTGTAGAGTTAAAGTATGAGATTGAATATGTGGAAACCACCAAGTTTACACATAATCAGGTAATCGCCACCAGGCCGGAGGCAAATACGGAAGTAAAGAGCGGAAGCAAGGTGGTTATTCAGGTGGCGAATAACGGTGGGATTTCACTTCCCAGTGTAGTTCTTTATTCCGAAGCGGAAGCAACCGCATCACTGGAGCGTGAAGGCTTCAAGGTGGTGAAAGAATACGAAGGAAGCAATGAGATTATTAAAGGCAATGTCATTTCACAGATGCCGGAAGGCGGAAGCCTTTTGGCCAGAGGAAGTGAGGTTGTTATTGTAATCAGCTTGGGCAGAGAGAACTCTGATATTACCATGCCCAGTCTGATTAATATGACGGAAGAAGCGGCAAAGGCCAAATTGGAAGAATTGGGACTTGTTTGTGCTTCCGTCAGTGAAACATATGACGATAATGTAGAAAAAGGATTGGTTTGTTACCAGAGTTATACAGAAGGTGCAACCATGGACAAAGGAACGGCAGTCGATATTAAGTTAAGTATGGGACCGGAGCCCAGATATTATTCCTGCGATTTGCAGGTGTTGGCCCCTCCTGATTATGAAGGCGGCGTTGTGAATGTAGTATTAAAAACACCGGATGGCGGTGAATTGTTTAATACCACAGCATCTTCCTTCCCAGTAGCGATTAAACTGACGCAGATTTATGGCGTGTCTACCGGTGTGGTTCATATTACGTATACGATTTATACCGAGCAGGAAGGCGTGGATGCGGCAGGAAATCCCATTATGGAGACTGTTCCTGCGCAGAATGTGTACACCTATGATGTGACTTTCAATCTGCAGAATAGTTAGAATGTGTCTGTGACCGGTTACCGGCTGACAGGGTGCTCTTAGAGGTAAGGATGGGACAAGAAATTAAAAAGGGTAAGATTATTAAAGGCATTGCCGGGTTTTACTACATTCATGTGGCCGGAGACGGTGTTTACGAATGTAAGGCCAAGGGGATTTTTCGAAAAGACGGGAAAAAGCCCCTGGTAGGTGATTGCGTGGAGATGGAATGTCTGGATACAAAGGAGTATATCGGAAATATTGTTGCACTGTTGCCCCGCAGCAATCAGCTTATTCGTCCGGCAGTAGCGAATATCGACCAGGCACTTATTGTTTTTGCAATTGCCAAACCCATGCCGAATTTTAACCTGTTGGACCGGTTTCTTGTGATGATGAGAAGTCGGGGATTGGAGTGTTTTATCTGTTTCAATAAGCTTGATATTGTGACGGATGAGGAAGCAGAAGCAATCCGCAAAGATTATGAGAAGTGTGGCTGTAAGGTGTTTTTTGCCAGCGCCAGGGAAGGTGTGATTCCGGAAGAGTTGCGAGAGCAGATTATCGGAAAGACAACAGCAGTTGCCGGCCCCAGCGGGGTTGGGAAGTCTTCCCTTATTAATGCTTTATTTGGCTATACGAAGATGGAAACAGGTGAAATCAGCAGTAAGATTGAACGTGGCAAACATACCACGAGACATTCGGAGCTTTTTGCACTGGAGGGAATAGAACCTCCTACGTATCTGATGGATACACCGGGATTCAGTTCCCTGGATATTTTATCCGAGGAGGAAGAAATATCACGGTTTTATCCGGAGTTTGATGCGTATGAAGTATATTGTCGTTTTCAGGGATGTGCGCATATCAGTGAACCGGATTGCGGGGTCAAAGACGCATTGGAACGGAAGTTAATCAGTCCCTTACGATATAAGAACTATGTACAACTTTATGAGGAGTTTAAAGGACGCAAAAGATATTAAGATACTTTGTTGATGGCGAAGCACAGACGAATATCTGTAGTGTACGACGAGAAAGACCGGATTCATCCGGGATAAATTGTTAGCGGAGAGTAAATATGAGAGAAAGAATACTAGCCCCATCTATTCTTGCGGCAGATTTTGCCGTGCTTGGGGAACAGATTAAAGCGGTTGAAAAGGCCGGAGCGAAATACCTGCATTTTGATGTGATGGATGGAATGTTTGTCCCGTCCATTTCTTTTGGTATGCCCGTGTTGCAGTCTATCCGTAAACTTTCAGATATGGTATATGATGTGCATTTGATGATAGAGAAACCGGAGCGTTACGTGGAAGTGTTTGCGAAATACGGTGCGGATATCATTACGGTTCATGTAGAAACCATTGAGAACGAGGAGGTCTTGAAAAAAATCCGTTCTCTTGGCGTGAAGGTCGGATTGTCCATTAATCCCGAGACACCTATTGAGAGAATCTTTCCTTACTTGGAGTGGATTGATATGGCGCTTGTCATGACTGTGCACCCGGGATTCGGAGGGCAGAAATATATTAAGGCGTGTACGGATAAAATAAGGACTTTGTACAATGAGATTAATGAAAGGGCCCTGGATGTGGATATTGAAGTGGACGGCGGTCTTTTCTCAGAAACCATTGAAGAAGCGGTAAAGGCCGGTGCCAATGTAATCGTGGCCGGTTCTGCTGTTTTTAATGAGAATCCTTATGAAAGTGTAAAACAGCTGCTTTCCATGCTGGAATCAATATAAAAACAGCGACGGATGTTAAGAGAGGATTTGGTGGTATGAAAAAATTAGTGCCGGCGGGATTCATTCTGATTTTAGCCATAGGGATGGCGGCGTGCAATGAAACTGTTTCAAAGCCGCCGGTTCAGGAAGAATTGTCACAAACGGAATTTGAATCCGGGTCAACGGAGAATGCGTCCATAGAGGAAGAAAAGAAGAGCGAAACAATTGAAAGTACGGAAACGGTATCCGAAGTTCCCGAAGAGTGGAAGGTTGCAGCAGAGCATCCCGGACGGATGGAATTCGGCGGGTGGTTTAGCAGGCAGACTGTGGTGCCGTACTTTTTAAACGGCGATCCTGACGGGGAGAGAGTCTTTTTTGGGAACTCCTACAAGGGCGAAGGCACCGCAGAAAATGAATTTACAATCTGCAGTGACGACTACGGTTTTACCGCATTCCCCGAATGGTGGAAAGACGGTACCGTGAACGAAGATATGCATGCCTGCGGAAATGCCGGTGAATATGAGATGGTATTTCCAAATGTATATACCGCGCATGATTTGTTAAGCGGTAAGACCTATCTGGCAGGTGATTATGAAGTTATTATGGATAGTTTTTGCCGGGAGGCAGGATTTGCCACCCAAACAGCAACAGAAGATGAGGCTGACGAAACAGAAGAGGTGCGGTTATTCTTTTATGAGGACGGAACCGGTAAATTGGTGCAGGGGGAGAAAGAGACTTCCTTGTTAAGAAATCAGGACGGACCTGCGATTTTTACCATTACTGCCACAGACGGAAGTGAGTTTACCGGCAAATGCGCGATGACCTGGAATGCAGAAGGCATTGTAAGCATCCATATTAAAGAATTGAGCGTGGATTTATATCCGGCGGAAAGATAAAAGACATGTTCCTTACAAAACAAGGGATATTTAAGGAGGAAACAGAAAAATATGAAACTGGGAATCGTAGGTTTACCCAATGTAGGAAAGAGTACATTGTTTAATTCATTAACAAAGGCAGGCGCAGAATCGGCTAATTATCCTTTCTGTACCATCGACCCCAATGTAGGAATCGTTTCGGTGCCGGATGAGAGAATCAAGAAGTTAGGAGAACTTTATAATACAAAGAAGGTTACCCCTGCCGTAATAGAGTTTGTTGACATTGCCGGTTTGGTAAAAGGTGCTTCCAAAGGCGAAGGTCTCGGAAATCAGTTCCTGAGCAATATTCGTGAAGTAGATGCGATTGTACATGTGGTGCGTTGCTTTGAGGATGCAAATGTTGTTCACGTAGACGGTAGCGTAAGTCCGGTAAGGGATATTGAAACCATTAATTTAGAATTGATGTTTTCAGATATTGAAATTTTGGAAAGACGTATTTCCAAAACAGTTCGCGGAGCAAAGAATGATAAGACATTGGCGAAGGAGCTTGCGTTGTTAGAACGTCTGAAAGCATACTTAGAAGACGGGAATCTTGCAAAGACTTTTGAAACGGAAGACGATGATGAGAATGATTGGCTTCGTTCCTATAATCTCTTAACCGGCAAGCCGGTAATCTTTGCCGCCAATGTAGCAGAAGAGGATTTGGCGAATGACGGTGCGGATAATGTACATGTTCAGGCAGTTAAGAAGTTTGCCGAGGAGTCAGGAAGTGAAGTATTTGTAATCTGCGCACAGATTGAGCAGGAAATTGCGGAACTTGATGACGAAGAAAAGGCAATGTTCTTGGAAGACTTGGGCTTGAGTGAATCGGGTCTGGAGAAACTTATTGCAGCAAGTTATCGTCTGCTGGGATTAATAAGTTTTCTGACAGCCGGAGAAGATGAGTGTCGTGCGTGGACGATTAAAGTAGGAACCAAGGCGCCTCAGGCAGCCGGCAAAATTCATACGGATTTTGAGCGCGGTTTCATTAAGGCCGAGGTTGTTTCCTATGAGAATCTTATGGAGCAGGGTAGCATTGCAGCAGCCAAAGAGAAAGGTCTGGTAGGATTGGAAGGCAAAGAATATGTGGTAAAAGACGGCGACGTTATTTTATTCCGCTTCAACGTATAGAAATCATAAAAACTTAAGCAAAAGAAGCTTTTGTACTAAGAAAAATCAGTACAAAGCTTCTTTTTTTTATGTCGAAAAATTGAGGTAACGGAGTCAAAAACTCAACATGTGGTACGGTGTTATCTCGCAGGCCACAAATTTCAAAAAAAGATTAAGAAAAATGGAAAAAACCCTTGTCAAGGTGGGTTTTAGGAGTTAAAATATCACTAAATGAAACGAAAATGTGGAGCGAAGTGGTACGAAGTGGTCCGATGACATAAAAGTGGTCGTCGGAAAACGGGGTTTTTTCTATGGCAATTGGTTTTATGGGTGAATACAATCACACAGTGGATGCCAAAGGCAGATTGATTATTCCTGCATCATATCGCGATAAACTTGGTGAAAAGTTTGTTGTGACAAAAGGGATTGACAACTGCCTTGTTGCTTATGGAATGGACGAGTGGGAGAAACTCGTGGCCAAACTTTCCGAAATCAGCATGACAAAAGGAAACAATCGTATTTTTAGTCGTTTTATGTTGGGAAAGGCCGGAGAAGTAGAGATTGACAGCCACGGAAGAATTTTACTCGGTGCCGCATTTCGCGAATACGCGCAGATTCAGAAAGAGGTTGTACTGGTAGGTGCCGGTAAATATATAGAAATCTGGGCGAAGGACAAATACGAAGAAGCAATGGATGCGTTGGATATTTCCGCTATTGCAGAGGAATTGGATGCTGCGGGAATTTCGATTTAAGGAAGATGAAACAGAAACGGTTGTACGTGTAACGGGAAGGACCGGAGGAAGGATATGAAATTTGAACATCAATCGGTTTTGCTTTGGGAATGTATAGAGGCATTACAAATCCAACCTGACGGTGTGTACATCGACGGCACATTGGGTGGTGCCGGACATTCAACGCAAATCGCAAAGAGATTAAATGACAACGGAAGACTAATCGGCATCGACCAGGATGCGGCAGCAATTGAGGTTGCAGGGGAGAGATTGGCCGAATTCGGAGATAAAGCAGTAATCGTAAGAAGCAATTATTCCCAGATGAAGACAATTGCTTCCCAATATGCACCGGAAGGCGTGGACGGAATCCTTTTGGATTTAGGTGTTTCCTCGTACCAGCTGGACACGGTGGAAAGAGGCTTCGGATACAAGAATGATGCGTCACTGGACATGCGTATGGATCAGAGACAGAGCATTACCGCGAAGGATATTGTAAATCAATACAGCGAAAGAGAGTTATTCCGCATCATTAAAGAGTATGGGGAGGACCAGTTTGCCAAGAACATTGCCAAGCACATTGTTTTAGCAAGACAGGACAAGCCCATTAATACTACCTTTGAGCTCAATGAGATAATTAAAGCAGCAATTCCTGCCAAGATGAGAGCAAACGGAGGCCATCCGTCCAAGCGGACATTTCAGGCAATCCGCATTGAGTGCAATCATGAATTGGACGTGCTGAAAAATACTTTAGAGGATATGATGGCGATTCTTAAGCCGGGAGGAAGACTTTGCATCATCACGTTCCATTCCCTGGAAGACAGAATTGTCAAAACAGCATTCAAGACGGCAGAGAATCCCTGTATCTGCCCGCCCTCATTCCCGGTATGTACCTGCGGAAAAGAACCGTTGGGGCGTGTGATTACAAGAAAACCTATTCTGCCTTCGGAGGAAGAAACAGAAAATAATAAAAGATCCAAATCCGCGAAACTTCGCGTGTTTGAGAAGAAAGGAAGCAAGTAAGAAATGAGAACTGCAGAAAGAATCAGCAATACAAAAGCAGAAAACAATAATTCCTACGGAAAGATTCAGTACGTATACGGAAATACTGTAATAGATGTGAAAAAAGCATTGGATGAGGCACCCAATGAGGATGCCAGAAAAAAGATAAGAAAAGGGAAAGAAAAGGCTGTACATCTTAAACTGGGATATGTTATCTTTTTGATGGGTGCATTTGCAGTAACCTGCATTATCCTTACAGGCTATATTCGTTTGCAGTCCGATATTACCAGAAGCATTAAACGAGTAGCCAGTCTGGAAAGCCAGTACCATGACATGAAACTCGACAACGAGGCAGAGTATGACCGCATCGTTAACTCTGTTGATTTAGAAGAAGTGAAGCGTGTTGCTGTAGAAGAGTTAGGAATGCACTATGCAACGGAAGGCCAGATTATTTCTTACACCGATACGATGAGTGATTATGTGAGACAGTATTCTGATATTGAATAAGAAGCCCGATATTTAATCAATCGGGAATAAGTTGAAGTAGGTGTTTAAATCAATATGGAAAAGAAAAAATCGGATAAATATATAAGAAAGTCCATGCAGACAAGATTGCTTGTCTTCTTTATCTTTGCGATAGCCGGATTTTTGATATTAAGCGTCCGTTTGGCCATGATTAACAAGAACAAGGGAGAGGAATACAAACATATCGTGCTTTCACAGCTCGAATATGGAAGTAAGACTCTTCCTTATCGTCGTGGTTTCATCTTAGACCGCAAGGGAACCGCACTTGCCGTAAGCACTAAGGTATATAATGTTATTCTCGATTCGGCCGTTTTGAATGAAAACGAAAAAAAGAAAGCGGGAAGCATTAATGTAACCATGAATGCACTTGATAAATGTTTTGATATGAATGTATCCGAAATCAGAACTTTTGTTGCCGAGAATAAGAATTCCAAATACCGTGTTCTTGCCAAGAGACTGTCGGAGGAAGAGGTGGCGGAATTCGAAGCCATGGTGGAGGAAGCGGCAGATTCAGATGAAATGATTGATATTACCGGTGTGTGGCTTGAGTTGGATTACAAGCGAGAATATCCTTTCGACACACTTGCCTGTGATGTTTTGGGATATACTAACTCCGGAAATGCAGGTGCATACGGTCTGGAAGAGTATTACAATGATGTTTTAAACGGAACAAACGGAAGACAGTACGGATATCTGAATGCAGACGAGAATGTTGAGAGAACCACAATTCCTGCGGTTGACGGGAACTCGCTGGTTACCACCATTGATGTTAACATTCAGCGTATCGTAGAAGAGAAGATTGAAGAGTTTAATCTAAAATACAAGGATAATATCAGAGACGGTTACGGCAGCGTGAATACGGGATGTATTATTATGGAATGCGATACCGGTAACGTGCTTGCCATGGCAGGATATCCGGTGTTTGACTTAAATCAGCCCAGAAATGCCGAATTGTATTTCGAACCCGGGGAATTAAAAGATGAGAGTGAAGAGCCTGTGAGTGAAGCGCCTTCTACGGAGGAAGGGGAAGAGGAAACAGAGCAGGCGACAGAGGAAGAGAAAGATGAGCGGCCGACGGAAGCAGAAGCCTTGGCAGCGCTTTGGAAGAATTTCTGTATTTCGGAAACTTATGAACCCGGTTCCGTGGCAAAGCCTTTAACAGTTGCGATGGGGCTTGAATCCGGCAAGATGACAGGAGAGGAGACCTATTACTGCGGTGGTCTTTTGGAAATCGGCGGATATAAGATCAGATGTCATAATCGTAATGGTGACGGACAGATGAGCGTAAGAGACTCCATTGCCCAGTCCTGTAATGTATCTCTTATGTTGATGGGGGATACTATCGGAAAGAATACTTTCCTTGAATATTTCGAGAATTTCAACTTAGGGTTAAAGACAAATATAGATTTGGTGGGTGAAGCCAGAACAGCCTCTCTGGTATTTAATGAAAATACCATGGGACCTACGGAGCTTGCAACTTCTACATTCGGACAGGGTTATAATGTAACCATGATTCAGATGATCAGTGCTTTTAATTCACTGGTTAACGGCGGATACTATTATGAGCCGCATATGGTTAGTCAGATTCAGAGTTATGACGGCGCTGTCATTGAGAATATTGAACCCCGTGTGCTGAAACAGACGGTTTCCGCATCTACTTCCGCGAAGCTGATTGAGTATTGCAATGCGGTTGTGACGGATGGTACCGGTAAGCGTGCCCGTCCCGCAGGTTATAGAATCGGCGGTAAGACAGGAACTGCGGAAATGGTTGTAGACGGTAAGCGTGCTGAGGGAATGTATGTCTGTTCTTTTATGGGATATGCACCTGCAGACGACCCTGAAATCATTATTTATGTGGTACTTGACAGACCGAATCTTCCCAGCCAGGACAGCGGTACGGGAGAGGCCTGCCTGATTACCAGAGAAATTTTAACCGAAGTTCTTCCTTACCTTAATATCTTTATGACAGAGGAATTAACGGAAGCGGAAGAAGCTGAACTAATGGAAAAAGGCATTTACGATGCATCACTTTTACGTCCGGAACCTCCTGCAGAGACGGAAGTGGAAGAGGAGAGCGCAGAAGACAATCAGAAGCCTGAAATGCAGATAGATCCTGAAACGGGCTATGGAATTGATCCGCATACCGGAGAATTTATTGATCCGGAGACAGGTCATCCGATTAATCCTGACTCCTCTATTATTGTAGGACCGGAAGAATAACCGAGGTATCCCACTAATAGAATGTTAAAAAAGTGCGGATGGTTGTAAATATGATGAATCGAAGCAAAACAAGACAACATAGAAGAGTTTCTATTTTCTTTTTTGTGTCTTGTTTTCTTTTTATCATCCTAATGGGAAGACTTGCTTATATCATGGTAATTAAGGGTGAGTACTACTCCATGGAAGCAAGGAAACTTCACGAAAGAGAGAGACAGATTAAAGCGGCAAGAGGAAGGCTTCTTGACAGGAACGGCGTTGTGATTGCAGATAACCGGGTGGTTTGTACCATATCCGTTATTCATAACCAGATTGAAAATGCCGAAGAAGTGACGGCTGTTCTTTCCAAGGAACTGGAATTGTCTGAAGAATATGTAGAAAAAAGAGTCAACAAACGTTCCTCCATTGAACGTATTAAAAGCAACGTAGAAAAAGAAGTGGGGGACAGGATTCGGGAATATCACCTTCCCGGTGTTAAAGTGGATGAGGATTATAAACGCTTCTATCCCTATGAAGAGATAGGCTCTAAAGTAATTGGGTTTACCGGAAGTGATAATCAGGGGATTATCGGTCTGGAGGTAAAATATGAGGAGTATCTGAAAGGGAAAGCCGGGACCATTCTTACCATGACGGATGCCAGAGGTGTGGAGATTGAAACCGAAAAAGAAAATCGTATTGAGCCCATCAAAGGGAATGATTTAAGACTGACACTGGATTGGAATATTCAAAGATATGCAACACAGCTTAGTTACATGGCAATGGAAGAACATGAGGCGGATCGGGTGTCCATGCTTGTCATGAATCCTACAAACGGTGAAATATATGCCATGGCAGATGTGCCGGAGTTTAATTTAAATGAGCCATACGATGTGGGAGAGTATGAATATCATACAGATGAAGAATATCAGGAGATTTTAAACGGGATATGGAGAAACGGTTGTATCAATGATACCTATGAACCGGGTTCCACCTTTAAAATCATTACCGCTGCGGCCGGATTAGAGGCCGGTTTGGTTTCAACGGAGGATTCTTTCCATTGTCCCGGATATATTGTAGTGGAGGATCGCAGAATCCGTTGTCATAAAACAAACGGGCACGGAAGTGAAACTTTTACACAGGGAATCATGAATTCCTGCAATCCGGTTTTTATTTCCGTGGGACTTCGTCTGGGGGTAGACGATTTCTATTCGTATTTTACTCAATTCGGTTTGTTTAAGCAGACCGGGATAGATTTGCCGGGAGAGGCCGGAACCATTATGCATCGGAAGGAAAATATGAAAGCGGTTGAGCTTGCGACCTGTGCATTCGGCCAGTCTTTTCAGATTACGCCCATACAGCTGATAACCACGGTGTCCTCCATTGTGAACGGCGGTCAGCGGATTACGCCGCATTTGGCCATGGAAACGGTTGCCTGGGACGGAAGCAGCAGAGAAGTTTTTGAATACGAAAAGACTTCCGGGATTGTATCAGAAGAAACCACGCAGACACTGCGGGTGCTTCTGGAGAAGGTGGTTTCTGAGGGAACCGGCAAGAATGCTTATGTAGAAGGTTTTACCATTGGCGGCAAAACAGCCACAAGTCAGACATTGCCCAGGTCTAATGGAAAGTATATTGCATCATTTCTGGGATTTGCTCCGGCAGAGGACCCGCAGGTGATTGCACTGGTGGTGATTCATAACCCCAAAGGCACTTATTACGGCGGACAGATTGCCGCCCCTGTAATACAGAAACTGTACCAAAATATTCTTCCTTATTTGGAAGGAATGAATTATAATAAAACAGAAGACAACTGATTTCCGCTGCGGCGGAAGGAAGGTCTTATCAGGCATGAGAATACAACGAAAAGATATGCCTGTGAAAGGATAGAAAAATGAAATATGATATTATTTTACCTGCAATCATTGCTTTTGCAGTAAGTGTAATCTCAGGACCGGTTATGATTCCGTTTTTAAGGAGGCTCAAAGTTGGGCAGACAGTAAGAGATGACGGCCCGAAGACACATTTGCAGAAATCCGGAACACCGACAATGGGAGGCATTATGATTCTGCTTGCCATTCTGGTAGCATCCCTGTTTTATTTCAGGGATTATCCGAAAATTGTTCCTGTTTTATTTCTGACCCTTGGATTTGGCATTGTCGGTTTCCTGGATGACTATATTAAAGTCGTGCTGAAGCGTTCCATGGGCTTGCGTGCATGGCAGAAGATGGGATTGCAGATTATTATCACAGGCGTGTTTATTTTCTATATCAAGATGTATACGGATATTTCTCTGGTTATGAAGGTTCCCTTTTTCCCGGAATTATCCGTTGATTTGGGATGGTTTACAATTCCCTTCCTGTTCCTTGTGATATTAGGAACGGATACGGGTGCAAATTTTACTGACGGTTTGGATGGTCTTGTGTCCTCCGTTACCGTGATGATTGCTATATTTTTCTCTGTGGTTGCAATCGGAACCGGTAGCGGAATTGAACCGGTGTGTTGCGCGGTGGTAGGTGCATTATTAGGCTTCCTGCTTTTCAATTTCCATCCGGCCAGCGTTTTTATGGGTGATACCGGGGCTTTGGCATTGGGAGGATTTGTGGCGGCTACGGCCATTGTTCTTCAGATGCCGTTGTTCCTTTTGATTGTGGCTTTCATTTATGTGATGGAAGTCGGTTCTGTTATTTTGCAGGTGGGATATTTCAAAATAACCAAAGGAAAGAGATTATTTAAAATGGCTCCCATTCATCATCATTTCGAGTTGATGGGATGGAAAGAGACAAAAGTAGTGGCTGTGTTTACCATTGTGACCGCCATTCTTTGTCTGATAGCATATTTGGGAATCTAAGAAGAATTGATTGTTAAGAAGCGGAGTAGAAAGAATACGTATGGAAGCGAAAAACCGTTTAAAAGATAAAAAAATGTTTATTGTTGGTGCAGGAATCAGTGGTGTGGCAGCATATAATCTTTTGTATGAAATCGGAGCAAAGCCTGTTTTGTATGACGGCAATGCGGATTTGGACATTGACAGTGTGAAACAGAGACTTCACGGGAGAGAGGACGCTACTGTATTGGCAGGGGCTTTTACGGAAGAAATGCTTGAAAGCTTTGAAATCTGTGTTGTCAGCCCGGGTGTTCCCTTGGACAGTGCTATTCCGGTTCGTTTCAAGGAAGCGGGGAAGGAGATTCTCGGAGAGATTGAACTTGCCTACATTGCAGGGGAAGGCAGAATCATTGCCATAACAGGAACAAACGGAAAAACAACAACCACGGCTTTGGTGGGTGAGATTACAAAGAATTATTACGGCGAATCTTTTGTGGTAGGGAATATCGGAATTCCTTATACCGAACGAGTGAAAGATTTAAAAAAGGATTCGGTTGTGGTGGCGGAGGTCAGCAGTTTTCAGTTAGAAACCGTTGAAACATTCCACCCCAAAGTAAGCGCAATTTTAAATGTTACGCCAGATCATTTGAATCGTCATTATACCATGGAGAATTATACCGAAGCCAAGATGAATGTGACGAAAAATCAGACCAAAGATGATTTCTGCATTTTGAATTATGATGATCCCATTACGTATTCATTGGGAGATAAGATTCCGGCATCACCCCTTTTCTTTTCTTCTTCACAGACGTTGGAAAACGGATGCTTTTTAAGAGGGGAAGATATTATTTGGGCCAAAGACGGAGAAGAAACAAGATTGCTTGGAACTTCCGAAATGAAGCTTTTGGGAAAACACAATGCGGAGAATGTAATGGCTGCTATTCTGATGAGCAGTGCTTTCGGCGTTCCCATGGACTCCATTGTGGATTCTGTCAAAAAGTTCCGGGCAGTGGAACATCGTATAGAATATGTATGCACCAAGAAAGGTGTTGATTACTATAATGATTCTAAAGGAACCAATCCGGATGCAGCCATTAAAGGCATTCAGGCAATGAAAAAGCCCACGGTGTTAATCGGAGGCGGATATGATAAGAACAGTTCCTACGATGAGTGGATTGAAGCTTTCGATGGTAAAGTGAAGTGTCTGGTGCTTCTGGGCCAGACGGCGGACGCCATTGCGGCTTGCGCAAAGGCGCATGGATTTGATGCGGTTATCAAAACAGAGTCATTGCAGGAAGCAGTAGAAGTGTGTTCCCGTCAGGCAGAACCCGGTGATGCGGTATTGTTATCGCCGGCTTGTGCCAGCTGGGGAATGTTCCCGAATTATGAAGTGCGGGGACGGCAGTTTAAAGAGTTTGTAAAACAACTTGAAGAATAGGGAGACGTGTTAAGTGGATACAAAAACAAATGTCAAAGAGCCAAAAAGAAGAGAGCGTGCGGAAGGAAGGTTTGATTATACCCTGTTGCTGGTGGTAATGTTCCTGCTGGGATTTGGTATGATTATGATTTATTCAGCAAGTGCTTATGATGCCGCACTGCAGTTTGACGGTAATGCTACTTATTATCTGGTCAAACAGCTGCAGGCTGTGGGAATAGGTCTTGTAGTAATGATGATTACTGTCTTTATTCCGGTTTCTGTCTGGGAGAAAAGGACGATCACATGGTATGTTCTGGGTCTCGTGTCATTGTTTCTGCTTTTGACACCACTGGCGCATACTGCAAACGGTGCTACCCGTTGGCTTAGATTCGGACCGTTAAGCTTTCAGCCGGCGGAGGCTGTAAAGCTTTGTATGATTCTTTTTTATGCAAATGTAGTATGCAAAATGGGTAAGGCTTTAGGCTCTTTGAAGGGATTTATTATTGCATTTTTACTTCCGGCGCCTATGGCGGCCTGTGTGTATTTCATAAGTGATAATCTTAGTAGTGCCATTATTATTTACGGTATTGCTGTTGTAATGCTTCTTGTTGCATGCCCTAATGTGTGGTATCCCATTGGGCTGGTTGGTGGCGGTGCGTTGCTGGTAAGTGCCGTAGTTGGCGGAATTCTTCTGTTTGGAAAGCCGGACCAAAACTTCCGTTTTGGCCGTATCTTTGCATGGATTCATCCGGAAAACTATCCGGACGGGGCAGGATTCCAGACCTTACAGTCCCTGTATGCCATTGGTTCCGGCGGTGTTTTCGGAAAAGGTCTGGGGCAGAGTATTCAGAAACTGAAATACATTCCCGAAGCACAAAACGATATGATTTTCTCCGTTTTGTGTGAGGAACTTGGAATGTTTGGCGCATTTAGCGTTATGTTATTGTTTATCATTCTTTTCTGGCGCTGTATGGTGATTGCCAATCGGGCCAAGGATTTGTATTCTTCCATGCTGGTAGTGGGGATTCTCGGACATCTGGCAATTCAGGTGCTTTTGAATATTGCGGTTTCAACCAATACCATTCCCAATACGGGTGTTTCATTGCCTTTTATCAGTTATGGAGGTTCTTCTGTATTGTTTTTATTGATTGAGGTCGGTCTTTTGCTAAGTATATCAAGAAATCGTTAAGGCAAAAGAGAATTAAGGATTTGTTGACGGAGAGGTTGAATGGGCGCAGAAAAAAACCAGTTTGAAGGTGGCCGGAAAAAGTACATATGGACCAGAATCGGAATTGGCATGGGGCTTGTTTTGCTTCTTTTGGTCGGTGGTGTGATTCTGTATCGCAGTTTTGAGATTACCGCAGTAGAAGTGGAAGGAAATGTACACTATACTGATGAGCAGATTGAAGAGATTGTGACCCGTAACGGTTCGGTGAGGAATTCCATTCTTTTATCATTGCAGTATCACAATAAGAGCATTACGGATGTTCCTTTTGTGGAGCGTATGGATGTATCCGTAAAGGACCGTCATACCGTATGTGTAAATGTATACGAAAAGGCACTGGCCGGATATGTGAAATACTTAGGTACATACGTGTATTTTGATAAAGATGGCATTGTTGTGGAGAATTCAAGTGTGATTACAAGAGGAATTCCTGAAGTGACAGGATTAAAGTTTAATCACGTAATCCTTCACGAGCCTCTTCCGGTTGAGAATGAAGACATTTTCCAAAAAATTCTGAATATGACGAATCTTTTAAACAAATACGAGATTGAAGCAACAAAGATATATTTTGATTCCATGGAATCCATGACGCTGTATTTCAATGATGTCAGGGTGATTATCGGAGACGAAGCTCAGCTGGATGAAAAAATAATGCGTTTGTCCAATATTTTACCTTCTCTGGAAGGCAAAAGCGGGGTTCTTCATATGGAAACTTACTCGGACAGCTCAAAAGATATTACTTTTGAATCTGACAGAATGTCCGAAATTGAAACGAATGAGACAACGGGGGAAAATGCTTCTGAAGCGGAAGGGGAAAATCCGGCGGGAACAGAGGAGAATGCGGATTCCGTGGAGGAAAATGAGCAGAATGCATCAGAAAACGAATAAATACGCAAGAAATATAAGGAAAAAAGAAAAAATAGGTTGATAAAATTGTAAAAAAATTATATGATAATATATGGTTAATTTTGTGAATTGCTGTACATATTGGCGTTTTGTGTATGATGCCGTGATATAGATTTGTGTAAGTGAAGAAGGAATATTAAGGAGGAAGAAACCTTGATTGAAATTAGAACAAATGAAGCAACAAATGCTGCAAAGATTATTGTCGTAGGTGTAGGCGGTGCCGGAAATAATGCTGTGAATCGCATGATTGAGGAGAATATTACCGGTGTTGAATTTATCGGACTTAATACAGATAAGCAGGCGTTGGAATTATGTAAGGCACCTAAATTGATTCAGATCGGTGAGAAAGCAACCAAGGGACTTGGTGCCGGTGCAAGACCGGAGATTGGTCAGATGGCTGCGGAAGAGAGTAAGGAAGAAATCGCAGAAGCAATTCAGGATGCGGATATGGTATTTGTTACCTGTGGTATGGGCGGTGGAACCGGAACCGGTGCAGCTCCTATCGTTGCGGAGTTATCTAAATCAATGGGTATTCTTACCGTTGGTGTTGTAACGAAACCTTTCCGTTTCGAAGCGAAAGGTCGTATGGCCAATGCAGAGATGGGAATTGAGAAATTAAAGAATTTTGTAGATACGCTGATCGTAATTCCCAATGAGAAATTACTTCAGATTGTTGATAAGAAGACTACTATGCCGGATGCATTAAAGAAAGCGGATGAAGTATTACAGCAGGCTGTTTCCGGTATTACTGATTTGATTAACATCCCGTCTGTTATTAACTTGGACTTTGCCGACGTGCAGACCGTTATGACAAACAAGGGTATTGCACATATCGGTATCGGTATGGGCAAAGGCGAAGACAAGGCAGAGGAAGCTATTAAGATGGCGGTTGAGAGTCCCTTGCTTGAAACAACCATTGAAGGTGCATCTGATGTTATCATTAATGTATCAGGTGATATTTCCCTTATTGATGCAAATATTGCTGCCAGCTATGTACAGGAGTTAACCGGTGATAATGTAAATATTATCTTTGGTGCTATGTATAATGCAGACGATGTTGATACCTGTAAGATTACCGTAATCGCAACCGGTATTGCTTCCCAGCCCGGAACGGCAGGTGCCCGTTACATTCCCGGTGCATCTTTTGGCAACGGATTTATGAATACAGGAAGACCGATGTCAAGCAATATGGGAACCATGAATATGGGGACAATGAATATAGGCGCAATGAATATGGGATCTTCCCTTTCGTTCTCACCTATGACAGGCGGTGCTTCACCGGTGACTGCAACACCGCGTCCGGCCGCTCAGCCGACACCCGTAGTGAAGGAAGAGCCTCAGCCGATTCGCAGTGCAGTGGAGGACAAGCCCATTGTGATTCCTGAGTTTTTGAAAGTTCGTAAATAATATTTTTGATGTGAGAAAGACCTCGAGAAATCGAGGTCTTTTTTTGTCGTTTTTTTTGTTTATCTTCCTTGGTTTTTTTGACAAAAAATGTGACCGGGCTATGGTAAAGTGTTTCAGGAGGAAAGGGAAGATGCACTATGAAATATATCCGGATTTATTTTTTATAAACCAATTTATATTGGATTTATGCGTGCTGTTACTTACTTTTGCAATAAGGGAATTAAAATTTCGTCCGATGCGTATCCTGGCAGCTGCTTTTGCGGGAGCTACGTGTTCCTGTGTGTTGCTGATTCCGTTACCGATTCCCTACATATTCGGGATTCTGATCTGTATTCCGGTGTCTTTGGTTACAATGGCTTGTATGATCAGTCCGGGAGCGGAAAGGAAAGTTTTGTTTAAAAATGTTTGTGCCATTGTGATTTGTACATTTCTTCTGGGCGGTTTAAAAACATTTTTGCAAAGAAAAGGAATCGGGGAAGGCTTACTGCAACAGATTATGGTGATTCCGGTGATTTCAGTATTTTTAGTGGCAGGGATTCATTTTGCAAGAAGAAACAGAAAACGATGTTTTCTTGTGACGCTCTGTTTTCCGGAAGGAGAAATGGTACATGTAAAAGCATTGTATGATACAGGAAATCTGTTAAAAAGTGCAGAGGGAGAAGGCGTTTGTATTGTGGAAAAGCATTTGTGTCCGCAAACCTTTGTCACGACTTCAAACATACGCTATTGCGGTCTTGGAGGGCAGGAAGCATATATGGAGCTGGGGGTTCTGGAACGAATGATTATACATACCGGCGAAGGAGATGTCAGTTACCACAAAACGCCGATTGCACTATATCCGGGTGAATTGTCCAAAACCGGGAAATATGAAGCGATTCTGGAGCAGAAATATAGCGGAGAATAAAGAATGGAGGAATAAGAAGAATGAGAGTCGATTTTTTGGAACATATGATACGAAAGAATTACGGAAAGCGTTTACGGGAAGAAGAAAATGAATCATATGAGGTCTTTTATATTGGAGGTGCGGAGGTTTTGCCGCCACCTTTGGAATCGGAGGAAGAGAATGCCTGTATTATGCAGCTATGCAATGACGGAAGCCAGACGGCCAAAGATATGCTAATCGAGCACAATCTGAGGCTGGTGGTGTACATTGCCAAGAAGTTTGATAATACGGGTGTAGGAGTGGAGGATTTGATTTCCATCGGAACGATTGGGTTGATTAAGTCTATTAATACATTTCGGACGGACAAAAATATTAAGCTGGCAACCTATGCCTCAAGGTGTATTGAGAATGAGATATTGATGTTTTTGCGAAGAAATAATAAATTGAGGATGGAAGTCTCCATCGACGAGCCGTTAAATGTTGACTGGGACGGAAATGAATTGCTTTTGTCGGATATTTTGGGAACAGATGAAGATATTATCTATCGTGATATAGAGAATGATGTGGAGCGCAGAATGTTGGGCAAAGCAATTTCCGCATTAAAGGAGAGGGAGCGGTTAATCATTGATTTACGGTTTGGTTTAAGTCGCAGCGACGGCAAAGAGATGACGCAGAAAGAAGTTGCCGATTTGCTTGGAATTTCTCAATCCTACATATCCAGACTAGAAAAGAAAATTATGAACCGTTTAAAAAAAGAAATCAGCAAAGAGTTGTAGCTCTTTGCTGATTAAAATCCGGGTACTAATCATTTTTGCCAAATTCGGAACGATTCTTACGGGAAAGGAAATGTTCTTTCCACAGAATCGGATTAAACAGCACCAGTAAAGGGAACAATTCAAGTCTTCCCGCTAACATGTCAAACATCATGACATATTTGGAAAATGCGGAAAAGTGTGAAAAGTTCGCTGTAGGACCTACACCGGCGAATCCGGGACCTACGTTATTAATGGTTGCTGCAATGGCGGTAAAATTCGTTGTAAAGTCTTTGTTCTCAAAAGATATGAGGAATAAAGATACCGCAAAAATCGTAATAAAAATAATAAGATAAACGTTTGTTGTACGAATGATTTCGTGTTCAACAGGTTTCCCTTCCAACTGAATCTTTTTAACGCTCTTAGGATGAATATAAGAAGTCAGTTCCTTAAAAACGGTTTTGATTAAAATCAGGATTCGGGATACCTTGATTCCGCCGGCTGTACTTCCGGCACATCCGCCGATAAACATTAACAGTAATAATACAATTTTGGGAACCTGATGCCAGGTATCATAATCTGTTGAAGCAAATCCGGTGGTGGTAATGATGGAAGCTACCTGAAAAGCAGCATCCGTAAGGGAATCAAATATTCCGGCACCGGAGCCGGCTACCAGATAAATAAATATAACGGCAATTGCCAGAAAGATAATTGCAAGGTAACTTCGCAGCTCTTCCATGCGCAATGCTTTTTTTAGATTCCCAAAGAGAACAAGGTAATAAAAGTTGAAGTTAAAACCAAACAGAATCATAAAAATGGTTGTAACCCATATTGCATAGTTGGAACTGCTTGCAAAACTATCATTATAGTTGCTGTATCCACCGGTACCGGCAGTACCAAAGGCAATACAAAAACTGTCAAAAACGGGTACTTTTCCGAATAACAGAAAAATAAACTGTAACAGTGTCAGGCAAAAATAAGTGATATAAAGAATCCGCGCAGTGGTCTTGATTTTGGGAACCAATTTGCCTACCGCGGGACCGGTACTTTCGGCTTTCATCAGATTGATGTGGGAGCCGCCCGTCATGGGAATGAAGGCGAGAAGAAAAACCAAAACGCCCATTCCTCCAATCCAATGGGTAAAACTACGCCAAAACAAGGCGCAGTGGCTCAAACTTTCTACTTCGGTCAAGATACTGGCTCCCGTTGTGGTAAAGCCGGAAACCGTTTCGAATAAAGCATCCGTAAAAGAAGGGATTTCTCTGCTTATGTAGAACGGAAGACATCCGATTAAACTCAATGCAATCCAGCTTGAAGCAGTAGTAACACAGCCTTCTTTGATATAGAAAACATTGTTTGCAGGTTTCCTGAAAGAAAGAAGGAAACCAAGAGCCACACTCAGTGCGGCCGTGATTAAGTAGGCAAAGCCCTGTTTCTCACCGTAAATCAAAGCAACAATACAGGGAATCAGAAGCAAAAGCGCTTCAATCTTCAGAATATTGCCCAAAATATAGCGAACCATGGAAGTATTCATTTCAATAATCCTTATTTCTTATATCTTCTTTGTTCATAGAACGATTAGTCCAAAATATCGTCCAGCTCATCAAAGCCGGTGTGTGTCGTTACAATCATAACCGTATCCCCGATTTGAATGCTGTCCTGACCGCTGGGAATAATGATTCTGCCGTTTCGGTTAATAAAGGAAATCAGCAGATTCTTTTTGAGGGATAATTCCATCAGAGGAATGTTGGTCACTTTGGATTCTTTCTCCACAAGGAATTCAATAGCCTCAACCCTTGCATCAAACATATGGTATAGTGTTTGAATGTTACTGTTGTAAGAATCTTTCTTGGCACGAACATATTTAAGTATGGCCTCGCAGGTCAACTGCTCGGGATAAACAACGCTTCCTAACTCTAATTTATTAATAACATTCTTGAAAGTAGAGCGGTTGATCTTTGTGATTACTTTGGCATTGGAGACCTGTTTGGCATACAGCGTGAGCATAACATTTTCCGTGTCGGTACCGGTAAGGGGAACGAAGGATTCTGCGAATTCAATGCCTTCCTCCATGAGAAGCTCCGTATCAGTGCCGTCGCCGTTAATAATAATGGCATTGGGAAGCATAACACTCAAATCCTCACAACGTTTCTTGTTTCGCTCTATAATCTTAACATTAATTCCCATGTGTAACAGCTGCTGGGCCAGATAGTAAGACGCCTTGCCTCCGCCGACAATCATGGTGTTTTTGACCTGTTTGGTATTAACGCCTATGTTATCTAAGAACGCTTTGGCATTTCTTCTGGTAGCAACAAAGGAAATGATATCTCCGGAGTGCACCATGGAATTGCCGGATGGAATGTAAACATCGCCGTTTCTCTCAATGCCGCAAATCAATATTTTGCAGGAATCCAATTCGCTGGAAATCATATGAATCGGTTTGCCGTCTAAAACACTATATTCAGGCACTTTGAATTTAATCATTTCTACCTGACCGTGGGCAAAAGAGTTGATTTCCAAAGCGGTGGGAAGGTAGAGTACCCGTGCAGATTCTCTGGCTGCTTCATATTCCGGATTTAATACCATGGCAAGACCCAGTTTCTCCCGCAAATAATTACTTTCCTCGTTGTAGTCGGGCGTACGGACGCGGGCAATTGCTGCGCAATCTGCCACCTGTTTGGCAACGGTACAACAAAGAAGATTTAATTCATCAGAGTTCGTGACTGCGATAATTAAGTCAGTATCGTTGATTCCGGCTTCAATCTGAACGCTGTAGCTTGCACCGTTTCCCACAACACCCATGACATCAAAAAGATTGGTGAGGGAAGAAAGGACTTCCGCATCCTGGTCAATCAGTGTAAGGTCGTGTCCTTCTTTGGATAATTGTTCTGCTAAGGCTTTGCCCACACTGCCGCATCCTACAATGATAATCTTAAGTCCCCGTTTGGCCAGACTGCCGGCACCCAGGGAACTCATGAAATCTAACATGTCGTTATCCTCCACAAATGTTTATGACATTGATATTTGCTAGTATACCACTAACGGTAAAATATTGCATCAAAAATATGGATATTCAGTCAAAAACATATTAAAAAAAGAGTAGAAATATCAGGAATCAGTATTCTAAATATTCACGCATGCTTTGCAATGCGTTTTTTTCGAGTCTGGAGACCTGGGCCTGGGAGATTCCGATGGCAAGGGAAACTTCTGTCTGTGTTTTGCCTTCCAGGAAACGAAGGATGATGATTTTCCGTTCCCGTTCTTTCAGATGGTTGAGTGCTTCGTTCAGACAAAGATTTTCTACCCACTGTTCTTCAGTGGTTTTTTTATCGCTGACCTGGTCCATGACGTAGAGGGTATCACCGCCGTCGGTATATACCGGTTCGTATAGGCTGATGGGATGCTGGATGGCATCTAAGGCATAAAGAATGTCCTCTTTGGAAATACCGATTTCCGAAGAAATATCTGCCAGGGTGGGGTCCTTCATATTCTTTCGGGAAAGTGCTTCTTTGGCGTAGATCGCCTTATAGGCGGTATCTTTTAAGGAACGGCTGACCCGGATTGCATTATTGTCCCTTAAAAATCGCCGGATTTCTCCAATAATCATGGGAACCGCATAGGTGGAGAATTTCACATTCAGGGAAGTGTCAAAATTGTCAATTGCTTTCATCAGTCCGATACATCCGATTTGAAATAAGTCGTCTGCATTTTCCGTATTTGCGGAGAAACGTTTCAGGACACTTAACACAAGACGAAGATTGCCTTCGATATAGCGTTGTCTGGCCTCCGGATCCCCCTCTGATATTTTTTGGAAAAGTTCTTCTTTTTCCTCTGTTTTTAACAAAGGAAGAGAAGAAGTATTTACACCACAGATTTCTACTTTATACAATGCCGTTCGCCTCCTGTCTGTGTCCTTTCGGGGGATGTGCCGAAAGAAACGGAATACTTAAAGAATGCACCTGTTACAGTCTTTTTATACGGCATTGGGAGTAGAATTTTAAAAAATGATGCATAGAATAGAAGTAGGAGACCTATCGTCAGCCGTTTTATGGAAAGAGGGTGAAAGGATGTTGTTTTCCGAGTTGGTGGATAAAGAAGTGATTAGCATCAGGGATTGTAAAAAACTGGGGCACATAGATGATTTGGAGTTCGACTGCCGTCGGGGATGTATAGAAAAAGTGTATATTCCGGAAAAAGGGAAACTTTGTAATCTGTTTCAAAATGCCCCGGAGAGAAGTATTTGTTTCAGCGATATTAAGCAGATTGGACCGGATGTAATATTGGTTGACATAAGCTGAAAAATAAGATACACTTTATTATGTAGGCGGATTAACTGCAAATACAAGATATGCGCCCCGGCGCAGGATTAGGAGATGCGAATGAAGTGTCCTTTTTGTAATCACGAAAATACCAGAGTAATCGATTCCAGACCGGCGGAAGATAATAATTCCATTCGTCGTCGTCGTGTGTGTGATGAATGCGGCAAACGTTTCACCACCTATGAGAAGATTGAAACCATTCCTCTTATTATTATTAAGAAGGATTTAAACAGAGAGCCTTATGACAGAAGTAAGGTGGAAGGCGGCGTGCTTCGTGCATGTCACAAGCGTCCTGTTTCCGTTGCCCGGATTACACAGCTTGTAGATGAAGTAGAGAATGAAATTTCCAGCCTTGAGGACAGAGAAATCCAGAGTGCAGTAATCGGTGAGAAGATTATGAATAAGTTGAAAGATCTTGATCCGGTAGCCTATGTAAGATTTGCCTCCGTATACAGAGAGTTTAAGGATGTAAATACCTTTATGGATGAACTTCGCAAAGTTTTGAATTAAGGACAGAGAAGTACTTGATATGAATGAATCAAAAAGCACTTGACGGGAAATGGGTATTTTGATACAATTTCCACGTTTAAAGTGCTTTTTTCTTTTGCAGAGATGATTTTTTATGGTTTCTGCATCTGAAATAAGTCTTTCTAAAATATCGAATAGACGAAAGGATGTTAAGAACAATGAAGAAAAGAATCACCAGGGTGGGTCTGTTTCTCGGATTGTTGCTTACACTGACTGTTGCACTGTGCGCATGCGCAGGTGATAAGGATGCGAATGCCTCTTCCTCTATTACCATCGGTATTCCTCAGGATATTGAAGACAGTCTTGACCCCCATGAAATTCTGGCGGCAGGAACCAAAGAAATCTTCTTTAACGTGTATGAGGGTCTTTACAAAACAGACATCGATGGAAATATTGTGCCCGCAGTAGCCAGTGATGTAGTAATTTCCGAAGACGGACTTCACTACAACTTCACCTTGAGAGAAGGTGTGAAATTCCATGACGGAAGTCTTGTTACGGCGGAGGATGTTGAATATTCCATTCAGAAATTCGCCGATATGGAAGGGGGAAATCCTTCTGTAGCGGCTTTTCTTAATGTTGAGAGCGTGTCAGTAGTAAGTCCTACGGAAGTGGAACTTGTTTTGAAAGAAGCAGACAGTGATATGCTGGCAGTTTTGGCAAGTATTGAAGCGGCTATCATTCCGAAAAACAATGCGACACCGGATCGGGTTGCAATCGGAACCGGACCATACAAATATGTGTCCCGTTCTCCCTTGGAGAATGTTAAAATGGAACGATTTGATGAATACTGGAATACGTTGCCGGATATCGAGAAGGTTACCTTTAAGATTTGTTCCAACGCAGATACCATCGCAATGGAATTAAACGGCGGAACCATCGATATGTTCTGCCGCCTTACTTCTGCACAGTTGGCAGAGCTTGATACGGAGAAGTTTGAGGTATTGGAAGGAACCATGAACCTGGTACAGGCAATGTACTTAAATAACTCTTATGAGCCTTTTTCCGATATCAGGGTACGTCAGGCACTTTGTTATGCCCTGAATCGTCAGGAAATACTTGATTTTGTATCTGACGGCAAGGGTACATTAATCGGAAGCAGCATGATACCTTCTTTCGGGAAGTACTATACCGAGGAATTGAATGAGCTGTATCCTACAGATTTGGAGAAAGCAAAGGAGTTACTTTCCGAGGCGGGATATCCCGACGGATTTAAGTTCAGTATTACCGTACCTTCCAATTATCAGCAGCATGTGGATACGGCCCAGGTAATTGCGGAGCAGTTAAAAGCAATCAACGTAACCGCTGAGATTAATCTTGTGGATTGGGATACCTGGCTGTCGGAAACATACGTAAACCGGAACTATGATGCGACGGTAATCGGTGTGGATGCTCCCCAGCTTACCGCTTCTGCATTTTTGGATCGTTTCGTAAGTACTGCGGGAGATAATTTTGTTAATTTCTCCAATGCAGAGTACGATGAAGCATTTAATACGGCGATGTCCACTACGGATGATGAAGTTCGTACGGATGCATTTAAAAAATGCGAAAAGATTTTGGCGGAGGAAGCCGCTAATGTATATATTCAGGATTTACCTGAGTTTGTTGCTTTAAATAAGAAATATACCGGATATAAGTTTTATCCGATTTATGTGCTGGATGTTTCCACTATTTCCGTTGCACAGTAATCAGCATATAGGAAGGAGGTCACAGAAATGGGAAAATACCTGTTAAAAAAAGGATTGACACTGGTATTCACTCTGCTTGTGGTCTCCTTTGTTGTTTTTGCCATATTTTCAATATTGCCGGGAGATCCGGCCCTGCATAAACTGGGAACTCAGGCGACACCGGAAAAACTGGAGGCGCTGCGGGAAGAGATGGGGCTGAATGTACCTTTTATCTTAAGGTATTTTAAGTGGCTGGGAGGACTGCTTACCTTTCAGTTCGGAGAATCCTATTCCTATTCCTGCAGTGTGGGGGATTTAATAGGAAGCAAGATTCCCATCAATGTTGTTTTGATGATATTTTCTTTTATCATTGTATGTGTGGTTTCCATTCCCATGGGAATTTATACGGCTAAGCATGTGGGTGGAAAGGTAGACAAGGTTATTATGGCAGGAAACCAGTTTGCCATGTCGGTACCTCCTTTTCTTGTGGGTCTGGTGTTGACGTATCTGTTTGGTTTGGTCCTTCATTTGTTTACTCCCGGCGGCTACGTGGATTATAGGGATGATTTTCTGGGATTTGCAGGATATATGATTTGTCCTGCTGTCGCAGTGGCCATTCCGAAATGTGCCATGTGTATTAAACTGCTAAAGGCCAATATCCTGGACGAATCCAAGAAAGACTACGCCAGAACAGCATATAGCAGGGGAAATGATACCACGGGAATGCTGTATAAGCATATTCTCAAAAATGCCATTATGCCGACAGTTACTTTTATCGGAATGATTGTGGCGGATATGATTGCATCCGGGATTATTGTGGAGCAGGTATTCGGAATTCCCGGATTGGGAAGAAGTCTTTTGTCGGCGATTTCCACCAGGGATTATCCTGTGGTGGCTGCTGTGATTATGTTGATTGCAACCTTGATTGTGGTGATTAGTGCAATAACGGATGTGATTCATGCCATGATTGATCCCAGAATCCGGGCATGATGCAGGAAATAAGAGAAAGATAGTAAAAGGAAAATAAAAGGAACGTATAGAGGCGCATGAAAAAGAAAAATAGAAACAGCAATTTCATATTGGGTTGTGTTCTGCTTGGCGGCATTATGCTTTTTGCCCTGTCCGGTATTTTTTTCATGCCTTATGACCCGGAGGCCATGGATGTATCAGCCAAACTGGCTTCACCGTCCCTGCACCATTTATTTGGCTGCGACAATTTCGGAAGAGATATCTTCAGTAGAGTGCAGTCCGGAACTCTTACAACGTTCGGTATTGGTGCGGCGTCTGTTCTGCTGGGAACGGTTCTCGGGACACTTCTTGGTGCTTTTATGGGATACTACGGCGGTGTTGTGGATGGTGTACTGATGCGTATGCTGGATGTTTTATTTGCCATTCCGTCCATTTTACTGGCATTGATTTTCTTAAGCCTTTTCGGTGTGGGGAATTTAAATGTAATTCTGGCGCTGGGTTTTTCCATCGTACCAAGCTTTGCCAAGATGATGCGCCAGGAGTTTAAGCATCATAAACAGATGGATTATGTTTTACTGGCCAAAATGCTGGGAGCTTCGGATATAAGAATTCTTTTTGTTCATATTTTGCCCAATGTGATGCCGACATTTGTCAATTGCGTATTGATTTCCTTCAACAACGCAGTTTTGGCGGAGGCAGGAATGAGTTATCTGGGAATAGGAGTGCAGCCTCCCAATGCAAGCCTTGGAAGAATGCTTTCAGAGGCACAGGGATATTTGGGGACAGCACCGTTTTATACGATTTTTCCGGGACTTGTGATGATTATAATGCTGTTTGGCTTCTGCTTAATCAGTGAGAAAGGAAGTGGTGTCAATGCTATGCGTAAATGATTTAACCATTGAATTTTATGATCATACCCTTCCGGAAACGGCAGTTGACCATATCTCTTTTACGTTGCAGGAAGGTGAAATTCTTGGGCTGGTGGGCGAATCAGGGTCCGGCAAAAGTATGACTGCGTTGGCCATAGCCGGCCTTTTGAATCGTTCTGACATTCAGAAATCCGGGGAGATATTGTTTCGGGGAACGGATATGCTTCATTCGAAGCGGAGTGAGATACGCAAACTTCAGGGGTCGGAGATTGGAATTGTGTTCCAGGATCCGCTGACCGGTTTGAATCCGGTTATGCGAATCGGCTGGCAGGTGGAAGAGGCCCTTCGCTGTCACGGGGAGAAGGACAAAGAAAAGATGAAAAAACTGGCCATAGAAGCTTTGCGGGCGGCAGGTTTGCCGGAGGCGGAGGCGGTATATCGGATGTATCCCCATGAATTATCGGGCGGAATGCGTCAGAGAGCCATGATTGCCGCGGCTATGATTTCCAAGCCTTTTCTTCTGATTGCCGATGAGCCCACAACCGCGCTGGATGTGACTGTGCAGGCGCAGATTATTGCCTTGCTGAAAGAGATACATGAAAAGAACAAAACGGCCATTCTTTTTATTTCACATGATTTAAGTCTTGTGCGCCGGCTTGCAGACCGGGTACTGGTAATGAAGGATGGCAGAATTGTGGAACAGGGTGAAGTGGAGCAAGTGTTTAAGAATCCGAAGGACAGTTATACTGCGGAACTGATTTCGGCGATTCCGCGTATTGGTGATATGGCGGAAGAAGTGCAGTAACCGGAGGATATACGAGGAGCAATTCCATATGAAAAAAGATGTTTGCGTTGTAGACGGCCTTTCTTTCCGATATAAGAAGAGAAGCATCTTCGGAAAGAATGCGATAAGTTCAAAAGGAATAGAAGATATCAGCCTTGTTTTAAAAGAAGGAGAAATCTGTGGGATAGTAGGCGAGAGCGGAAGCGGCAAATCTACACTGGCGAAGTGTATTGCAGGTTTGTTAACGCCGGCGGGCGGTACTGTCGAAACCGGAAAGGTCGGTATGATTTTTCAGGACAGTTTCAGTGCCTTAAACCCGGGGAAAACAGTGGGGTGGCTGCTACAGGAATCACTCTTTCTAAGAGGCACAAGAGATAAACAGGTACAAAAAGAAAAAATAGACAGGATTATGGAAGAGGTAGAACTGGAGGCAGAGCTGCTTGACCGTAAGCCGGCAGCTTTATCCGGCGGACAGCGCCAGAGGGTAATGATTGCCATGGCACTTCTGGCGGAACCGGAGGTTTTGATTGCGGATGAACCTGTTTCGGCGCTGGATGTTACCATTCAGAAGCAGATTCTGGCTCTATTAAAGAAATTGTGCACCCGTCGTAACCTTTCCATTCTGTTCATTTCCCATGATTTGCGTACGGTTTTCCTTCTTTGTGACAGCTGTGCCGTAATGAAGGATGGAAAAATGGTTGAATACGGTGCTACACGTGAGTTATACTGTAATCCGAAGACGGAATATACAAAGCTTTTATTGGAAAGCGCAGGACTATAGAAGGAAGTGAAAGATGTTTCAGTGTTTTTATCCCAGTGAATACGTTTCTTCAACGTATTCCATTGATTTTGATGCTTTTTACCAAAAAGGATACCGGGCGGTAATCTTTGACATTGACAATACTCTGGTTCCGCACGGAGCACCGGCGGATGAGAGAAGCCGGGCATTGATTGCCCATTTGAAAGAACTGGGAATGCAGGTGTTTCTTCTTTCCAATAATAAGGAAGAGAGGGTGAAGCGATTTGTGGACGACCAGGAACTTCCGTACATCCATAAGGCGGGGAAACCACTCGTAAGGAATTACCGTAAGGCTATGGAGCGGATGGGAACCACGAAGGAAAAAACACTTTTCGTGGGAGATCAGCTTTTTACGGATGTATGGGGAGCTAAAAGAAGCGGTATTTATCATATTCTGGTACAGCCGATTCATCCCACGGAAGAGATTCAGATTGTACTGAAACGTAAACTGGAAAAAGTAGTGTTGAAGGAATATGCCAAGAAGTCGGAAAAAAAGCAGTCTTAACCAGAATGATTGAAGGATAAAGGTGCAAAAACTTCTGAAAATGGAGAGAGAAACATCCATAAACGCAAAAAAATTAAAAAAAATCAAAAAATCAGTTGAAATATGACGTCTCTTATATTAAACTAGTCAATGAATTATTATGTAAATATTTAGGAGGAAGAAATAATGATTTCTGCCGGAGATTTTAGAAATGGCGTTACCATTGAATTGGATAGCAATGTTTTTCAGATTGTAGAATTTCAGCATGTTAAGCCCGGAAAGGGAGCAGCTTTTGTTCGTACAAAGTTGAAAAATATTAAGAGTGGTGGTGTGATTGAAAGAACTTTCAGACCTACCGAGAAATGTCCTTTGGCTCGTATTGATAGAAAGGATATGCAGTATTTATACTCAGATGGAGACATGTTTAACTTCATGGACGTTGAAACTTATGAGCAGATTGCATTAAATAAGGATGAAATCGGCGATTCCCTTAAGTTCGTGAAAGAAAACGAAATGGTTAAGATGTGTTCCCATAATGGTAATGTATTTGCCATCGAGCCGCCTTTATTTGTAGAATTGGATATTACCGAAACAGAGCCCGGATTCAAGGGTGATACAGCAACCGGTGCAAGTAAGCCTGCTACTGTTGAAACAGGTGCGGTTGTAAGTGTTCCTTTGTTTGTTGAAATCGGTGATAAGATTAAGATTGATACAAGAACCGGCGAGTACCTCAGTAGAGTATAATTTTAAGATTTTGTATTGCGCTTATAAGACAATGAAAAGTTACTTTTCATTGTCTTTTTTTTGACTTTATTTCAGAAAGGAACAAAGAATGGAATTTAAAGAATTTAGAGAAGAGATTAAAATCGCACTGGAAGTGCGCTTGCAGGATGGTTTTATGATTGGATTAAACAGTATCACAAAGAATAATGGGGTAGTCTTACACGGGATTACTATTTCAAACCTGAATATAAATGTGGCACCTACCATATATTTGGAGGAATTCTATCGGGAGTATTGTAAAGGAAGGGATTTTACATCCATTGTGGAGGATATTCTTTCCATTTATGAGAACAATACATATAAAGAAGATCTTGATTTGGAGTTTTTTACGGATTTTTCCATGGCTTGCGGTAAGATTGTTTTTAAACTGGTGAGCATGGAGAAGAATAAGGAACTTTTTGAGGATGTGCCGTATGTGCCATTCCTGGATCTGGCGATTGTATTCCAATGCCTTGTGGAACATGAAGCTTTGGGAAATGCCAGTATTCTGATTCGAAATTCCCATCTTCAGATGTGGAATAAAAGTAAGGAAGATGTGTATGAACTTGCCAGGTCAAATACCCCCGGACTTTTGCCACCTCAGATTAAGGGGATGGGAGAAATTCTGGGAGAGCTGCTCGGCCCTGCAGACAGGGAACGATTATCCGGCGAAGCTTCGACCGAAAACTGTGCAGAAGAAATTGCTGAAATCCCTATGTTCGTTATGAGTAATTCGGCACATGTCAACGGCGCCTCCGCGATTCTTTACGAAGGCGCCCTGGCACAGTTTGCCCTGCGGTTGCAAAAGGACATTATCATTTTGCCCAGCTCCATCCACGAAGTGATTCTGATTCCTTTTGGAGGGGAGTATGACAGAAGATATCTGGAAGAGATGGTGCGGGAAGTAAATGCAACCCAGTTGGATGCGATGGAAATTCTGTCTGACAGAGTCTATATATATAAGCGGGATGCAGCTCAAATCACCTTTTTTGAGGAATAGTACTCTGCTGTCAAATGTCGTATTTTTGTGTTGAATTAAGGCAAAAACTGACAACGTAAAAGGCGGGCAGAAATGCCGAAACACTAGACAAATAAAAATCTTTATGTTATTATAAGCAACGATGATGTAATATTATTGTAACAAATTATTGCTTCATCGTTTGCAGGCACCCGTAGTCTAATGGATAGAACGAAGGCCTCCGACGCCTTTAATGCAGGTTCGATTCCTGCCGGGTGCATTTGTAACTGTAATAATGTTACAGAGAAAGGAACAAGAGCAGGTATAATATGATGAAAGCATTAAAAACTTTCTTTACTGTTACCTTGGCGAATTGGAATGCGAAGCATCCTATTCTGGTGGCGAGCCTGTGGTTTGCTGTTACAGTTTCTGTTGTTTTTCTGGTTGTGTTTGGGTTGCGAGATTTTAAGCTTGGCGACACCAGTGTTCCGGCGGACCGGCAGGATGGAATAGAGATTGCAAGTGATTCCGGTGAAGATGTTTCAGAACAGATGGTGGATGAATCACTGCAATGTGATGCATATCCGGAAGTAAATGAAGTGATCAAACAGTATCATAAGGCTTTGGCTGAGGATGATCAGGAAGCAATAAAGAAGTATCTTTTGTACGTAAGCGAAGATGAATTGATTACGATTTCTGTTAAGAGTGAATACGTAGAAAGTTACGAAGACATTAAATGTTATACACAGCCCGGGTATGACGAGAATTCTTACTTTGTGTATGTGTTATATCAGTTGAAATTAAAGGATTATGATACACTGGTTCCGGGATTGAGCGGATTGTATTACTGTCCTAATGAAGCCGGAGAATATCACATCTATCGTAAGGCAGATATGAGTGAGGCTGTGTTGGCATCATTCTACCAGAAATATTCCGCGCAGGAAGTTCAGGATTTGTATAAGAAGGTCAAACTTGATTTTGATACAATTCTTGATTCTGATGAAGAACTGAAAGCCTTTATGGATGGATTCGAGGTTGTTGTCAGAGATGAAGTGGTGAAACGAATTGCTATTCGCGAGGCGAATGAGGCTTTGATTGCGGATGGCGGAGAAACCGATAGCCAGAATCCTGACGGTGACGGCACCGGAGAAGGAAGCAGTGAAGAGAACGGTGAAGGTGACGCAGAAGGAACGGAAGAGATTGTGAAGGCCACCACTACCGTAAATGTAAGAAGTTCAGACAGTGAGAATGCAGATCGTTTGGGCAAAGTAACCACAGGAACAACGTTGACAAGACTGGAACAGAAACTGAACGGTTGGAGTAAGGTCATTTACGAAGGCAAGGAAGGATATATCAAGTCCGAATATCTGGTTTCTTTAGATGATAACGGTGAGGTTGCTTCTACCGGAAATTATGTAACGGTGAAAGAGAATGTCAATATTCGAGCTGAGGCGAGTGAAACGGCAGAAAGACTTGGACTGGCTTATCAGGGGACTAAGTTAGAAGTAATTGAAAAACTGAGCAATGGCTGGACTAAAGTGAAATTCGAAGGCAAGGAAGCATACGTAAAGTCAGAGTTCGTTGAATAGGCAATAGGTCTGGTGACGGAATATCAGGTCACGAGCGATTGGTAAATACAGGTTCATAATCCCGGGGGTTATGAACCTTGTTTTTAAATGTATAGAAATTTTCGGTAAATATGTTTCTGGCAATTTAAGGCAGCTTTTATGCAGAAAGAACGGAGCATTGAATGGAAACAAGAATAAATAAATATTTGGCAGAAGCAGGGATTGCATCCCGAAGAGAAGCTGACCGGATGGTAGAAAGCGGGATTGTAACCATAAACGGAACGATAGCCGCGAATGCAGACCGGGTAAAAGAGACAGATGTGGTTTGCGTGAATGGTAAACCGGTGTACCGGCAGAAACAAAAACATGTCGTTGCATTCTATAAGCCGGTAGGTGTTACCTGTACGAAGAAGGATAAGTATGCGAAGGTTACCTTAGATGATGTGGTGAAATACCCGGTGCGTTTGACCTATGCGGGTCGCTTGGATAAGGATTCTGAAGGACTTTTGATTCTGACCAATGACGGGGACCTGATTGAAAAAATGATGCGGGGTGCCAATGGTCATGAGAAAGAATATGTGGTGAAGGTGAATAAGGAAATCACGGAAGAGTTTGTCCTCTCCATGAAGACGGGCGTGTTCCTGCCGGAACTGGAAGTAACCACCAGACCTTGTAAAATTTCCAGAATCGGAGATAAGACCTTCCGGATTATTTTGACGCAGGGACTAAACCGCCAGATCAGGAGAATGTGTAAGGAACTTGGGTATGATGTGGTTTCGCTGAAACGAATCAGGGTACTGAATATTCTTTTAGAGCCTTTGAAGACCGGTGAAATACGGCGGATTTCCGGCGAAGAATTGCGGATTCTTTATGAATGGGCAGGATTAGAGAAACCCATTGAATAATAATTGGTTATTGTCACTGTATTTGATGAATGGAGGCAGTAAAATGACAGAAATGGATAGAATGAAAGAACTGGTATCTGTTTTAAACAGGGCATCCTATGCATATTATGCTAAGGATGAGGAAATCATGAGTAATTATGAATACGACCGGTTATATGATGAATTGGAAGAATTGGAAATGCGACTTGGGGTTACCATGTCAAACAGTCCCACCACCAAGGTAGGTTTCGAAGCTGTGGATGCACTTCCCAAGGAACGTCATGTTTCCCCTATGCTTTCCCTGGCCAAAACAAAAGAGAGGGGAGAACTTGCGGACTTCTTAGGGGAGCAGAAAGGTCTTCTTTCATGGAAACTGGACGGTCTGACGGTGGTTCTGGAGTATGAGAACGGGAAGCTTTCAAAGGCCGTAACCAGAGGAAACGGTGAAGTGGGTGAGATTGTAACCAATAATGCGTCCGTGTTTAAGAACATTCCCCTGCGCATTCCTTTTGCGGATAAATTAATTCTGCGTGGCGAGGCAGTAATTCGATATTCCGATTTTGAGAAAATCAACGCAGAGATTACCGACCCGAAGGAACAATATAAGAATCCGAGAAATCTTTGCAGTGGTACGGTAAGGCAGTTGAATAACGAAGTGTCGGCAAAACGCAGTGTACGTTTTTATGCTTTCGCTTTGGTGGAAGCCTTAGGGAAAGAGTTTGTAACCCGTGCCGAGCAGATGGAATTCATGAAGGAATTAGGATTTGAAGCAGTGGAGTATAAGGAAGTTACAAAGGATACCGTGGCAGAGGGCGTAGAATATTTTGCCGGGGAGATTGCTTCCTTTGACATTCCCTCTGACGGACTTGTTCTGTGTCTTGATGATATTGCATACGGACGTTCTTTGGGAAGGACTGCTAAGTTCCCCAGAGATGCCATTGCATTTAAATGGGCGGATGAAGTATGTGAAACTACATTGCAGAAGATTGAATGGAGTCCCAGCCGAACGGGATTGATTAACCCGGTGGCGGTTTTTGAACCGGTGGAGCTGGAAGGCACCACCGTCAGCAGAGCCAGTGTCCATAATATAAGCGTGATGCGCGCACTGAAATTGGGTATCGGAGACAGAATTACGGTCTATAAAGCCAATATGATTATTCCTCAGATTGCAGAGAACTTAACAGGAAGTAATTCCGTGGAAATTCCTGCAACCTGTCCTGTCTGTCAGGGAGAAACCAGAGTGGAGGCAATCAACGAAGTACAGTCTCTTTACTGCACGAATCCGGCCTGCCCGGTTAAAAAGATTAAATCTTTATCTCTTTTTGTCAGCAGGGATGCATTAAACATTGAAGGCTTAAGCGATTCTACACTGGAAAAGTTTGTGCAGTCGGGATTTATACGGGAATATGTGGATTTGTTCCATCTTGACCGCTATAAAAATGAAATTGTGGAGATGGAAGGATTCGGAGAGAAGTCTTACGAAAATCTTATAAACGGGATTAACGTTGCCCGCAAAACCACAGTGCCGAAATTCTTATACGGATTGGGGATAGCAGGAATCGGTGTGGCAACCGCCAAGCTGATTTGTCGTGCCTTTGATTATGATTTGGAAAAAATGCGCCGGGCGACCGCGGAAGAAGTCTGTGAAGTGGAAGGCGTGGGAGAAGTGATTGCAGGAAGTTTCTGCGGATATTTCCGTTCGGAGAGCAATCTGGAACAGTTGAAACTTCTGTTAAAAGAAGTGGAATTTGAAAATACGGAGACAGTATCCTCTAATGAGGCGGTATCCGGTAAGACATTCGTTATTACGGGAAGTTTAAAACATTTCAAAGACCGAAGTATGTTGAAAGAAATCATTGAATCCTACGGCGGCAAGGTTTCCGGAAGTGTGTCAGCCAAAACGGAATGTCTGATTAATAACGATACAACATCCACATCGTCCAAGAACAAAAAGGCCAAAGAGCTGGGCGTTTCCGTTTTATCGGAAGATGAATTTCTGGAACAATACGGAATTCCTCTTTCATAAGAAGAAAGCGGCAGGGATTCTTGGTTGCGAAGGAGCGGGAAGTATGGTATTATTCTTCTTAATTGAAAAAAGATGAAAAGGAACAGGTGAAAAGAATGCCCATTAGAATACAAAGTGAATTACCGGCAAAAGAACGGCTTGAAAATGAAAATATATTTGTAATGGACGAATTCAGAGCAATGCATCAGGATATTCGTGCCTTGAAAGTCTGCATTCTGAATCTGATGCCTTTGAAAGAAGAAACAGAATTGCAGCTTCTTCGCGTGCTTTCGAACACTCCGTTGCAGGTGGATGTGGTATTTATGAATGTAGCCAGTCACGTGTCAGTGAATACACCGGCAAATCATTTGAATAAATTTTACTCTACCATTGAAGAACTCAAAGAAGAAAAGTTCGACGGACTGATTATTACCGGCGCGCCGGTGGAACTGCTTCCGTTTTCCGAAGTAGATTACTGGGAGGAATTGTGTGAGATTATGGAATGGTCTAAGACCAACGTAACCTCTACACTTCATATATGCTGGGGGGCTCAGGCCGGATTGTTTTATCATTTTGGTCTGGATAAGGTTGAGCTTCCGAAAAAGATTACGGGAATTTATGAGCATGAAGTACGCAAAAGAAAAGAACCATTGGTACGAGGTTTTGATGATGTGTTTTTGGCACCTCACAGCCGATATACGGAAGTACCTTCCGAAGCAGTTCATAACTGTGAAGAACTGACTGTATTGGCAGAATCGGCGGATGCAGGTATTTTCATTGCCATGTCAGAAGGCGGAAAGCAGATTTTTGTAACAGGCCATCCGGAATATGACAGAATGACTTTGGATAAAGAATATCGAAGAGACTGCGGGAAAGGATTGAATCCGGAGATTCCCTATAATTACTATCCTCAGGATAATCCCGAAAATGACCCTTTATTAACCTGGAGATCTCATAGTATTAATCTCTACAGTAATTGGTTAAATTATTATGTATATCAGAGCACTCCTTTTGACTGGACAAAGGAGTAAGCAGGGTATGTTGAAACAGAATCCGTAAGAAAATCGTCCCGGATTGAGGAAGGATTTCTTTTATGGGTTCGGACAGGAGCATTGGATGAGTAAGCTTATTGCTAAATTAGAAAAAAAATTCGGACGTTTTGCAATTCCTAATCTTTCCCTTTATATGGTTATTCTGTATGGAGTGGGGGTTTTGTTATCTTATGTATATCCTACATTGCTGGATTATTTTTCATTAAGTGTTTATTATATTCTTCGGGGTCAGGTTTGGCGTCTGGTGACCTGGATTATTATTCCGGAATATCATTCCAATATATTTTTGGCAGTGATTTCGTTATTGTGTTTTTATATGCTTGGTCGAAATCTGGAGCGGGCATGGGGAACCTTTCTGTTTAATTTCTTTGTTTTTATGGGTTCCGTTTTCATTGTGTTGGGGCAGTTTATTGCCGTGGGTATTTCCGGACTCCTGACGTTGGCAAGTGTACTTCCGGCGGAGTATTTTTATCTTATGTATGTAATCGGGCAGGGCGGAACGTATTATATTTATATGTCGCTGTTTCTGGCGTTTGCGATTACATTTCCGGATGCAAGAGTCCTTTTGATGTATATTTTCCCTATTCGGGCGAAGTATATAGGAATCGTGTATGTTATTCTGTTAGGCATTGAGGTCCTGAGTGTTTTCAGTGCTTCGGTGCCACATGGATTTGTTTTTCTGACACAGGTATTCTTTTCCCTTTTAAATGTGATTGCATTCTTTGCATGGACCCGTCGCGGCCGCATGAAATCACCGAAAGAGATTAAGAGACAACATGAGTACAGGGTCAAAATGCGTAAAGCCACAGTGGTGAACCGGCATAAATGTGCTATCTGCGGAAGAACTGCAGAAGAGTATCCTCAGTTGCAGTTTCGGTATTGTTCCAAATGTGAGGGGAATTATGAGTATTGTTCGGAGCATTTGTTTACGCATGAACATGTAAAGAAGTAGGAAGGAAACGGATAGAAGTATGGAACGGACCAGATTTGTGGAAGCGTTAACCAAGTTAAAAGAAACTGCCGCGGAGCAGGGGCAGATGATTACTTCTGAGCAGTTGGAAGAACAGTTTGAAGCGCTTGCGTTAACACAAGAGCAAAGAACACTTGTATTTCAGTATCTAAAAGATGCCAAGATTGGTGTGGATGAGCCGGTTTGTCCCGAGGATTACATGGTAGGTGAGGATAAGGCGTATCTGCAGATTTATCTTGAGGAACTTAAACAATTGCCTCCTTGCAGTCAGGGCAAAAAAGAAGCTCTTTTGATTTCCGCCATGGCGGGAGAGAAAGGAGTCATCCCCGAATTGACAATGGCTTTTTTACCGCTGGTGGTGGATATTGCCAAATTATATGTGGGTCAGGGTGTTTTGCTGGAAGATCTGATTGGAGAAGGTAATGTTGCACTGGCTGTAGTGATGGAGATGCTGCCCAGTCAGGAAAGTCCGAAAGAAGCAGAAGAGATGATCGCGCAGATGGTTATGAAGGCAATGGAGGAGCTGGCTCGTGAATATTCTTCCGATCATATGAATGTGGGTGAAATTGCTGACAAAGCGAATTTCGTGTTAGAGAAGGCAAATGCACTTTCATCGGAATTGTGTCGTAAAGTGACATTGGAGGAAGTGAGTCAGGAAACCGGAATGTCAATTGAGGAATTGGATGAACTTCTTCGCGTCATCGATTATAAGATTGAAGTGATTGATATCAACAAATAGTTTGTGAATGCATCGGGACTGAAACGAGAGAGGATTGTTTTGGATTTGACGCATTGAAACGGAGCATGGGATGGAATATACCAACGACAAAGATTATAAATATGTCATTCAGGATACGGGAAGGGTATATCTCGGAGCAAGGATGACTTTTCGTGAGATGATGGAATGGGAAGAGGTTCCATTTAAATTAAAGGCTATTATTAACCGCTATTTTTTGGAAGAGATGAAAGCCGAAGAGGGGTTTGCCCAGGCACTGCAAAAGCAGAATAAGGATGCGTTTGCTTATCAGGTATGCAAGCAGCTTAAAGTGAAAATAAAGGGTGGTTTTTGGGTTGAGAAAACCGGTCGCAAGGGTGAAGTGAGCAAGCGTTATCAGAGCAAAGTATACTCGCTGGATGAATACATTGCACTGGCTGAATTGCAGCAGGAAATGATTGTGGAAGAGATTTCTTTCTCAAAGTTGGCCTTGTTGGCTTTTTCCGTATAAAAAGGTGGATATATTTAACAAAAAGGTGTCATAGAAATTGTCAAAATGGATGAAAAAGACAGGGGTGGTATGAATTCCACCCCTGTTTGTGTTATAATGAGGTATCAAAAAAGGAGCAATTGTTGCTTATGAAAAAAGAAAAAGAGGTCAAGCAGACAGGCTATAAAAAGATTCGCTATTACCTCTTGATAGAGAATGTTTTTATCGTGTTGGCATTTTTGCTTATGTCGGTTGGGATGTATCATGTGTTCGCCTTTGGCTGGGACCAGTGGCTGGCATATACATATATTCTGGCAGGCGGGATTATGCTTGTTGTGGGTATCGCAATTGCGTTTACTCTAATTAGGGCATTTCAACGAGAAGATATTCCCGCATACATGAGCATTATGGAATCGGATGATGTGGATCCTGAGTCCGGTTTGTATTATTATGACACATTCATAAAGAAGGCAGATACACAGATGCAGCTTGCACTTACGAGCTGCTATTTGGTGTGCTATCATATTGACGGAATTGAACATTTGCGTCATTTTGTCGGATACCAGAAGGCGGCGGATACCATGTATGAGATTGGTGAGGTGTTCCGCGAATATCAGAAAGAGAAGAGCAGCAGAAATGTCATTTGCGGAAGCAAATCCGGTCACGAGGTTATGCTTTTTGTACAGGAAGACAGCAGAGACATTCTCAAAGATGACCTTTCCGTTATTTCTGCCAGGATAAACGAGATTATGTTACGTCTTCCCACGGCAGAGAACTTTACCATTTATTGCGGATATTCCTGTTACCCGCAGCATGCAGCCAGCATGGAAGAGATGGTGAAAAATACCAGCTTTGCAGTATATGAAGCAAGCATGTTTCGTAAATCCGAACCGAACTTTTTCTCGCCGGATGCATTCCGTCGTCAGGAAACAGAGTACATGAAGGATACAAAGTTACGTACGCTTTTAGATCGTAACGAGCTTCAGTATAAGTTCCAGCCGATTGTCAGTGCCAAAACCGGTAAGATTTATGCCTATGAGGCATTGATGCGGACCAAAACAGAGGTGGGACTCAGTCCGGTAGACGTTTTAGAGCTTGCCACCAGACAGGACCGTTTGTATGAAGTAGAGCATTATACTTTTTATAATGTTTTGCAGATTATGAACAAGAATGAGAAGATTTTTGAAAACAGGAAATTGTTTCTAAACAGTATTCCTACGGCAATCATTAAGGAAGAAGAATTTGATGATTTGCTCAAACAGTATGATTCCCTTATGAGTCATCTGGTTATTGAGATTACAGAGAACGGTATGCAGTCAGAAGAATCCTGTGCTGCAGTTCATAAATACATGGAGAAGAGTGGTTGCGAATTAGCCCTGGATGATTATGGTACAGGTTACTCCAATGCTTCCTCTCTTTTGAAGAACAGCCCCAACTATTTAAAAATTGATCATTCCATGATTATGGGTATTGATTCAGACAGCAAAAAGCAGCATCTGGTATCCGGATATATTTCTTTCGCCAATAACCATAATATGAAGGTTTTGGCTGAAGGTGTCGAGACGCCGGAAGAATTACAGATGGTTATTCAGTTAGGATGTCATTTGATTCAGGGCTTCTATACGGGACGCCCGAATTCCGTTATAGCCGAATCCATTAACGAAGAAATTGAAAATGAGATTGTGGCAATCAATTTAAAACTTGCCAAACTGGCATATGAGAACAAGGTATATGAGGCGGCGAATTTTGATGTGATTTCGGTGGTAAACCTTGCCCTTGATTTCTATTCCCAGATTTTCATCTCCAATCCGGCAACTCGCATTGTGGGTGAGAGGGAACGTGAAGTTACCATGGGAATTCGGATTAAAGACAATACAGAGGCAACCGTAACCATCGCCAATGTGAATATGCGGGGCAGGGACATGCCTGTAATTGAGGTAGGGGAGAATTCCAAGCTGATTCTTCGTCTGGAAGGTGAAAATGTATTATCCTACGAGGGTATTACGGTGCCGCAGTCCTCGAAACTGGTGATTCAGGGTGAAGGTAATCTTACTGTTCACGTGGATCATAACAATGGTGTGGGAATCGGTTCTTCGGGAACGAATCCGTACGGTATGATAACCTTTGAACAGACCGGAACCGTTCGCGTGGAAACCAATGGCGACACGGCAATCGGCATTGGCGGACCGATGGCGTCGGCAGATTCTGAATTGAAGTTTAGTGATGGTTCCATAGAGATTATCTCCAACGGAAGCAAAGCAATCGGTATCGGTTCCATAGAAGGTCCTACAAAGATTACGATTGATAATTGTCAGGTCGCGATTTCTTCTTCCGGTGCGGATGCATTGGGTATCGGTTCCTTCTTCGGAACGGTAGATATTGTTTCCACCGCGCAAATAGAGATGGATGCTTCGGGAAGTATTGCAACCGGTATCGGAACCTTGCGGGATAATGGTGGTAAGATTACCATTAATTCTGGATTGATTAAGATGATTTTGCATTGTATGGAAGGTGTGGGAATCGGTTCGAAAGACGGTAACATGGAAATCTCTGTGCAAAGCAGTGAGCTGTTTGTCTATATCGAAGGAACGGATGTCGGAGGAATCGGAAACTATCACGGTTGTGGTAAAACATATATCCACTCCGGAGCAATTAAGGTTGTACTCCTTGCGGCGAATCCGATTTCACTGGGTGATACGAAAGGTTATCTTGAGATTTCCGGCGGTAATATTCTTTGCGATTTGACAGGAACGGTTCAGCCGGTAAATCAGTTCGGCGTTCCGCTGTTTGAAAAGGTGCTGGATACCAGGGAGAACTACTACAGCCGCATCGAAACGGCGGAAGGCATGTATCAGTATCTGGCAGAGGCATCAGAACTGATTGACGGAATACATATTTATGTTCCGAAGTTCTGCATAGAGACTACAATTGATGTAACACAATAGTATTTGGGTTATGCTATTAAGAAGAGAATGTGTTTGACACATTCTCTTCTGTGCTTATATAATGTTGAGAAGAATTGTTAAACAAAAAGGTAGGTTGAATGATATGAAAATGGAAGCGATAAAGGCTTTGGAAGCCTATGAAATTGTGGAATCACATTTTATGGAAGATTTGAATTCACAGGGAATTCTGTTAAAACATAAGAAAACAGGGGCAAGGGTAACACTTATTTCCAATGATGATGAAAATAAGGTGTTTTATATCGGATTTCGTACGCCTCCTACTGACAGCACCGGTGTGGCGCATATTGTGGAGCATACCGTCTTATGCGGTTCAAAGGATTTTCCGGTAAAAGACCCGTTTATTGAGTTGGCAAAGGGTTCCTTAAATACATTTTTAAATGCAATGACTTTTCCGGATAAAACCGTCTACCCGGTTGCAAGCTGCAACGGACAGGATTTTCAGAATTTAATGCATGTGTATCTCGATGCTGTATTTTATCCCAATATTTATAAGGAGAAACGTATTTTTCAGCAAGAGGGCTGGCATTATGAGTTAGAGAATGCAGAGGATGAGCTTACGATTAACGGTGTTGTTTACAGTGAAATGAAGGGGGCATTTTCTTCTCCTGATGATTTGTTAGAGCGCGAGATTATGAATTCACTGTACCCGGATAATGCATATGGTGTAGAGTCGGGAGGACATCCGGATGCGATTCCTGATTTGACCTACGAGGATTATCTGGCATTTCACGGCAAATACTATCATCCCTCCAACAGCTATATTTACCTTTATGGTGATATGGATATGGCAGAGAAGCTTACATTTATTGACCGGGAATATTTAAGTCATTTTGAGGCACGGCATGTTGAATCGGAAGTAAAGCGTCAGGAGAGATTTGACAGTCCTAAGGAGACGGAGATTTATTATCCTATTTCCGATTCGGAGTCCGAAGAAGGAAATGCATATCTTTCCTACAATGTGATGACTGCGGATAGTGTGGACAGAGAGTGTTATGTGGCGTTTGGTATTCTGGACTATGTGATTTTCTCAGCACCCGGTGCACCTGTGCGTCAGGCATTGATTGACGCGGGAATCGGAAAAGATGTTTACAGCACTTACGAGAACGGCATTATGCAGTCTTATGTTTCTGTAATTGCGAAAAATGCGGATGCGTCCCAAAAGGATAGATTTGTCGAGATTATCGAAAAAGAATTGAAAAAACTGGTAGAAAACGGTCTTGATAAGCGTGCTTTGCAGGCGGCCATTTCCCGACATGAATTCCGTTACCGTGAGGCGGATTTCGGTAGTTATCCCAAGGGATTGATTTATGGATTGAATGTGTTGGACAGCTGGCTGTACGATGATAAGCTTCCCTTCTGTCACATTGAGGCCGGTGAGACGTTCCGTCTTATGAAGGAACGGGTGGAGAGCAATTATTTTGAGGAATTGATTGTAAAGTATTTACTAAATAATACCCATAGGACAGTGGTTGTTGCCAGCCCGAAGAAAGGCCTTACAGAGGAAAAAGAAAAGCAGCTTGCCAAACAGTTGGCGCAAACCAAAGCCGGCATGAGCAAGGAAGTATTAGATACCATTATCAGAGAGACGAAAGCTTTAAAAGAATACCATGAAATACCGGATTCCAAAGAAGATTTGGAAAAGATTCCTCTTCTTTGCAGAGAGGATATCGAAAAGAAAGCAAAAGCGTATGAAAACGAGGAAGATTGCGTGGATGGAAGTCTATTCTTAAAGCATGACGTGTTCACTAACGGAATCGGATATGTAAGACTTGCTTTCAAGGTAAACAATATATCGGATGAATTGCTTCCGTATCTTGGAATTCTGCAAAACTATCTGGGATATTTGGATACGAAAAATTATAAATATGCAGATCTTTATCATGAAATAAATTTGCTTACCGGTGGCATTTCTTCCGGTGCACATATTTATGAGACACTGGCCAAACCGGAGGAGCCGCAGTTGTATTTCGAGGTAAAAACCAAGGTCTTGTATGAGAATATGGCGAAGGCTTTTGAATTGATGGAAGAAATTCTGTTTACCACCTCCTTTGAGGATACGAAACGTGTACATGAGATTCTCTCGGAAGTTATCTCAAGAATGCAGTCACGTTTGATGTCTGCAGGCCACTCTGCTGCGGCAGCCAGAACCCTTTCCTATTTTGTAAACGCAATGGAAGTGGGAGACCGGGTACAGGGCTTGGACTTTTTCTGGTACATGGATGAATTGGAAAAGAATTTCGATGAAAGAAAAGATGAGTTCGTTTCATCCTTACAAAAGCTTGTAAAGCATATTTTCCGTCCGGAGAATGTAATGCTTGACTATACTTCGCCCAAAGATCAGGAAGCAGGCATCAGAGAGGCTTTCAGTGCTTTTAAGAAGAAATTGTATACGGAACCGGTAGCGTTAAGCGAATATACCATGCATCCCGTGAAAAAGAACGAAGGTTTTACCAATTCTGCAAAGGTTCAGTATGTTTGCCGTGGCGGTAACTATCTAAAAGCCGGCGAGGAATACAGCGGTTCCTTTAAGGTGCTTCGTACGATTTTAGGATATGATTATCTGTGGAACAATGTTCGTGTGGAAGGTGGCGCTTATGGCTGCATGTCTGCATTTCGATGGGACGGAACCGGTTACTTTGTTTCCTACAGGGATCCGAATCTTAGCAGAACCAATGAAGTGTTTGAAAAGGTAGTGGATTACCTGGAAAACTTTGATGCGGATGAACGTACCATGACGCAGTTTATCATTGGAACAGTCAGTGATGAGGATATTCCGCTTACTCCTTCGGCAAGGGGAAGCCGTTCCTATAATGCATATCTGTCGGGAAGAACCATTGAACGTACCCAGAAGGAGAGAGATGAACTACTGTCTACAACGGCTGATACCATACGCGGATTTGCGCCGTGCATGAAATCTCTTTTGGACACCGGATGCATCTGTGTTGTGGGAAATACTACGGCAATTGAGGAAGCAGCGGATTTGTTTGGCGAGATTAAGCCTTTGTTCCGCGGATAGAGCGGTATCCGAAAAAACGGTTTTGGCGGTATTTTCCGGAAAAATCAGAAAATATTATGAAAGACCATAAAAAGATATTTTTGTATCGTACCTGTTATATCAAAGGAAGGATGCAAGGACAACTTTTTTGACGTTGTGAGTATTGTTGTAAATGAACAAAACGGTTTTGATTTTACCGGAAAAAAGGGAGGAGTTATTTTATGAAAAAGAAAGAGGTATTGAAAACGCGGAGAAATTTGGTTTTATTAGGCTTATGTGTGGCGGGTTTAACTTTGTGCACCGGCTGCAAAGGGACGAGTGATATGGTCGCATCGGGTTCGGTGGCTGAGGAGGACGCTGCAAATTATTCGACAGATTCATATTTAGATTATGAAGAGTATGATGCGGGAATCTATGAAGAATTGGCAGATGCGCCGAACGGAAGTGCAAATGCCGGCAGCACCGCTGTAACAGAAAACGTAGCAACAAACCGTAAGCTGATTAAAACGGTGGAGTTGGATGTGGAAACCGAGAATTTCGCTGATATGATTGACAGAGTGGAGGACCGGACAAATACGTTAGGCGGATATATTTCGGATTCCTATGTTTATAACGGCAGTAAGTATACAGGCGGCAAAGTTTACAAAACTGCAGATATTACCATTCGTATTCCGGAAAGCAAGCTGGATTTGTTTGTGGAAGAAATAGGTGACTTCAGTAATGTGGTGGAAAAGACCGTGAATACAGAGGATGTTACGCTGCAGTATGTGGATACGGAAGGAAAGAAGGCAATGTACCGCGCTGAGGAGGAGAGCCTTCTTGCGTTATTGGAGAATGCAGAGGAGTTAGAGGATATTACATATCTGACCTCCCGTCTTGCAGAAGTCCGTTATATGATTGAGAGTACGGAAAGTACACTTCGTACGTATGACAATCTGGTGGATTATGCAACCATACATCTGTCCGTGGAAGAGGTTGAGACTTTGACAGAGATTATCGAAGAAGAGCCCGGTTTCTGGGAAGAACTTGGGGCTGATTTCATGGAAAGCCTTGAGAATATCGGAGCATTCTTTGTAGGACTCTTCCGGTTGTTCGTGGTAATGCTTCCTTACCTTTTTGTTTTAGCTGTATTTGCAGGTATTATTGTTCTTGCAATTAGAATATTAATTGCTATAATGAAAAAGAGTGAAGCCAAAAGACGTGCAAAGTATGAAGCACAGATTGCAGCCCGCAGAGCGGAAGACGAGAAAGAACGTCAGAAACGGGAAGCACAGCAGAAGGAAAGAGAGAGTCAGGGGAAGGAAGAAAAGAAGAATCCGGAATCTGATGATACGAAGAAATAAGTGGAAACGGAGAAGTGACACATGGATAATTTGAAGTCCGGATTTGTAACTATGATAGGGCGGCCCAATGTGGGGAAATCCACTTTGATGAATGGTCTGATAGGACAGAAGGTAGCCATTACTTCCAACAAACCCCAGACCACCCGTAATCGTATACAAACCGTTTATACGGATGAAGAGATGCAGATTGTATTCGTAGATACCCCCGGACTTCATAAATCTAAGAATAAATTAGGGGATTATATGGTGACTGCAGCCAAGAGCACTCTTAACGAGGCGGATGTTATTTTGTGGCTGGTAGAGCCGGCATCCTTTATCGGCGGCGGGGAAAAAGCCATTATAGAGACGTTAAAGACAGTCAGAAACCCCATCATTCTGGTAATCAATAAGATTGACACGGTGAAAAAGGAAGAGCTTTTGCATGTCATTGATACGTATCGGAAGGAATTGGATTTTGCCGAGGTTGTTCCGGTCAGTGCTTTGAAAGGAAAGAACTTCGATACCCTTTTATCCTGCATTAAAAAATATCTTCCCTACGGACCTTTCTTTTATGATAAGGAAACCTTGACAGACCAGCCGGAACGTCAGATTGTGGCAGAGTTGATTCGAGAGAAGGCGCTTCGGTGTCTTCAGGATGAAATTCCGCACGGGATAGCGGTTTGCATTGACACCATGAAGTTTGAAAAGAAGATTGTGGAGATTGAGGCAACCATAGTCTGCGAGAGGGAATCTCACAAGGGCATTATCATCGGAAAGGGTGGTTCGATGCTTAAAAAAATCGGCTCTCTTGCCAGAGGAGACATTGAAAGAATGCTGGGAAAACAGGTCAATCTGAAACTTTGGATTAAGGTGAAGAAGGATTGGCGTGACAGTGATTTTTTACTGAAAAATTTCGGTTTTCAGTCAAAAGATTTCGAATAGTTTATCCTTAAATTGCAAACCCTAGAAGTAATGAAATCCGCTCATTCAAAAGGGAGGATTTTGTGAATAGACTGACAGGGAGAAGGGTTGCAATGAGAAACACAGGAGATTGGTATACATTTGCCCAAACCGGCAGGGTAGAGGATTATTTGAAATATAAAAGCGGATGCGATGCAGCCTGCAAAGAAGCCGGTGCGATGGCAGGTTTGGAAAAAGAAACTGATACGGAGAAGATCCATGCAGAGTTTAGTGACGGTCTTAGGAATCATAATCAAGTCAGAGGCCAGTTCGGATTATGACAGACGGTTGGTAATTCTTACCAGAGAACTTGGGAAGATTACTGTTTTCGCCAAAGGTGCAAGGCGGCCGAACAATCGATTTATTTCAACAACAACTCCCTTTTGTTTTGGGGAGTTTGTTCTATTTCCGGGAAGAAATGCTTATTCACTGTCTGACAGCAATATTTCCTGCTTTTTTAAGGAAGTAAGAGAAGATTATGAGACTTCGCTGTTTGGTATGTACTTTTTGGAGCTGGCGGATTATTATACCAAAGAGGGAAAAGATGATGCGGCGGTGCTCAAACTCCTTTATCAGTCTTTAAAAGCGTTAAGCAAGCCTGAACTTTCCAAACGGTTTGTTAAGGCAATTTATGAAATAAAGATGATTATGCTAAACGGTGAGTTTCGCGGCGTTCCGGAGGCAGGGGAACTGCAGGGAATACAAAAAGTAATTCGTTACCTGTGGGAGGAAAGACCGGAGAAGGTTTATTCGTTTCTTTTAAGCGATGAGTTGTGGAAGGAACTGATTGCAGTCGCGGACAGAGCGCGAAAGGAAGTCATAGACCGGCCCATGAATACACTTTTATTATTGGAAGAACTTGAAAACATCTAGGTTTTCATGCAATAATGATAGGGAAATACCGGACAGACAGCCAAATGAAACAGATTTGGCAGAGTAATTGCGACGAGGATTCATGAATGAAAACAGAGACATTACATAAAGAAAAGAAGTCAGTCGGAAAGCTTCTTTGGAACTTTATCAAAAAAGAGAAGATGGCGCTTATCGCGTTTGCTATTCCGTTACTTATTTTACTTGTTTTATATATAATCAGGGACATTATTCCTTTTGGGGACCGGCTGTATATGAGGATGGATTTTTATCATCAGTATGCGCCTTTTATGAAGGAATTCGGACAGAAACTTCGAAATGGGGAGAGCCTCTTATTTGCATTTGATAATGGCCTTGGAATTAATTACTGGGCACAGTATGCATATTATCTGGCAAGTCCCATTAACTTAATTTACCTTTTGGTTCCTTCGGGAATTGTGGTAGAGGTAATGAATTTCACCATGGTTTTGCGAAGCGGTGTGGCCGGACTGGCATTTTTCCTGTTTCTTCGTAAAAAGTATGAGAATGAGAACTGGGTGATGGTGGGAATGTCGGCATTTTATGCAGTTTCTTCCTTTTATCTTGCCTATTCCTGTAATATTATCTGGCTTGACTGCTATGCGCTGTTCCCTCTTGTCGTAATGGGAGTGGAAGAGTTGTTCCGCGGAAAGAGCGGCAAGTGGTACGGTATTGCAATGGGAATCTGCGCCATCAGTAATTTCTACTTCGCCGTGATTATGGGCATCTGTCTGTTGCTTTATATCGTGATTTATGTATTCTCGGAAAAAGAGGGCATTGTAAAAAAGAATTTATATGCTTTCCTTAAGTTTATAGGGATTACGGTTCTCTATGTCAGTGTGGCGGCAGTTATTATGCTTCCGGTGTATTTGGCATTGAAGCATACTCCTTCCGGTGGGGCGGCATTTCCGACGGAATGGGAATCCAATTTCGCCTTTAAGGAATTGATACAGCGGTTATTTATTAACATGAAGCTGATTTTAACGGATTCAAAACTGCCCAATATTTATTCTTCGGTGCTGTTTTTACTTGCATTTCCGTTATTCCTGCTGAACAGGAAGATTTCGGTGAAGGAGAAAGTAATACATACTCTGGTAGTGGCTTTCCTGCTGCTTAGTTTCCAGTGGAATATTCTGGAGTATCTGGTGCACGGATTCCATTTCCCCAATTCCTTCCCGGCAAGACAGGCATTCTTTTTTGTTTTCCTGGCTATCGGAATCTGCTATCGCTGTTATGAGGCACGCAGCGGTCTGCCTAAGGCTGTGTATGTTGTCGTGGGAGTGGCAGAGACCATTCTCTTATCCGCTGCCTGGGTATTCTGGGGCGCAGACATGGAGCATAAGGGGACGGATATCTATCTTTTGTCCATGTGCTTTATTATTCTGTATATGTTCCTGTTTTTGCTGGAGGAAGAGAAAAACATGCGTATTCTTCAGTATGTGTTTCTGGGACTTTGTGTGCTGGAATGTTGTGTAAACACCTGGATTACCGGCTTGGATTCCACGACAGGCAAAGCTTTTTATACGGAGAACGATGTGTTGATTTCGCAGATGCTTGAGGATATTGAAGCGGTTGAAGGGGATTCCTTTTATCGTTTTGAACAGTTTGAGCGTAAGACGGTGAATGATGCTGCGTGGAATGATTTTAACGGTGTTTCCTATTTTTCATCAACCATGATTGATGACGTGGCGCAGTTTTATAAAATGTTCGGGTTACGTTTCAGCAACGGTTCTTATTCTTTTACCGGGGCGACGCCTCTTGTTACCTCATTGTTAAATGTGAAATATGTAGTCAGCGATAAACCCTATCCGCCGGCAGAAGGGTATTCTACCCAAAGTTATGAGGATGGAGACCGGATATTGTATCTTCATACCAACGAAAACGTACTTCCGCTGGGCTTTGTGATGGATTCCTATGTGGCAGAGCAGTTCGCCAATCCGGCGGAGCGCAATCCGTACCTGGTGCATAATTTATTTGTGAACGCTGTATTGGGAAGCGGAGAAGATTTGTACACTCTGCATGAAGTATATGAAAAAACTGCTTCCGTAGAGGCGGAAGACGGGGCGGAGATTAATGAAGAGACCGCCGAAGTGCAAGCCTTCCGCGTGAAAGAGAATGAAGTGGTCAGTATATTTGTGACAAATACGGAAAAGATTACTGTAAAGGAATTGAATCTCGATACCGGAGAAGAGGTTGAGTATAGCCTGGATGGGTTGGAGTATCGCCAGAATGTATCGTTCTTCTGCGCGCCTTATCCCAGGGAGATATCCATTTCCCCGAAAGAGAAAGGGGAACCTGCCGTAGCCATGTTGTGTTACAAGATGAATCAGGAGGTATTGGATAAGACACTGGATATTCTAGGTCAGTCGCCGCTTGAAATCGCAGAGTGGTCCCATGGTAAGGTAAAAGGAACCCTGAATGCACAAAGAAGCGGAATCGTGTTTTTATCAATTCCTTACGACGAAGGCTGGAAGGTTAAAGTTGACGGACAGGACGTGGAAATTAAAGAGTGGGAAGATGCAATGTTGAGCTTTGATGTAAGTATGGGTGAGCATGAGATTTCCCTTTCTTATGTGCCTCCCGGATTTGTTCCCGGATTATGTATCAGTATTGTAGGAATTGTAGTTTCTGCTTTCCTGTTATTCAGGAAAAAAGAAAAACTTGAAAAACAAGCCTGACTCGGATATAATTAATTGCGTGTCTGAAAAGAAAACAGCGGAGGATATCCATGAAAAAAACAGTTGCATTGTTGATTTGTATAATGATGCCGTTACTTTTTGCCGGTTGTAAAACGCAGAATCCTGATAAAATAGGAACCTCTACGGTTTATGTTGACAAAGACGGAAAAGTTATTGAAACGATTGTGGAAGATTTTAGCATGCCCTATTATGATGAGGCGGAATTGAAGGAATCCATAGAAAGCCAGATTGCGGATTATAACGCTTCGGCAGGGGTGGATGTTATTAAATTGACACATTTTGAGGTGAAAAATCAGATTGTGAAAACACAGACTGAGTTTCTTGGGGCATCCGCCTATTCAGAGTACAATAATACGGTGATGTTCAGCGGGACGATATCCGAGGCATTGTCCAAAGGGTATTCCATGGATGTTATTCTTAAGAATCCGTCCGATGAGAATGAGACAATCGATTTATACCAGATTCTTACCATGCAGGACAAGCGTGTGGTGATTCTTGAAGACGCAAGCAGACTCAGGGTGCCTGAGAAGATGTTGTATGTAACCGATGATACGGTTGTGATTGATGAATATGAAGTGGATGCGTTTGAAAACACGGATGCCACGATTATCATATATTAAGATACACAGGAGGTTGGCTATGGAGAAGTCAATGGAGAAAATTGTAACCCTCGCAAAGACGAGAGGATTTATTTACCCGGGTTCCGAGATTTACGGTGGTTTGGCAAATACCTGGGATTATGGTAACTTGGGTGTTGAATTAAAGAACAACGTAAAGAAAGCATGGTGGCAGAAGTTCATCGTGGAGAATCCTTATAATGTGGGTGTAGATTGTGCAATCCTTATGAATCCCCAGACATGGGTGGCATCCGGTCACTTAGGCGGTTTCTCCGATCCTTTGATGGATTGTAAAGAATGCCATGAGCGTTTCCGTGCAGATAAAGTGATTGAAGATTTTTGTGCTGAGAAAGGTATTACATTGACAGAATCAGTTGACGCCTGGTCTCAGGAGAAGATGATGGATTTCATCAAAGAGAACAGTATTCCGTGCCCTACCTGCGGAAAGCATAATTTTACAGACATTCGTCAGTTTAACTTAATGTTTAAGACCTTCCAGGGTGTAACGGAAGATGCAAAGAATACCGTGTATTTAAGACCTGAAACCGCGCAGGGTATTTTTGTTAACTTTAAGAATGTACAGAGATCATCCAGAAAGAAGATTCCTTTCGGTATCGGTCAGATTGGTAAGTCTTTCCGTAATGAGATTACACCGGGTAACTTTACATTCCGTACAAGAGAATTTGAGCAGATGGAGCTTGAGTTCTTCTGTGAGCCGGATACAGAGCTTGAATGGTTTGCATACTGGAAGAAGTTCTGTATCGACTGGTTACTTTCTCTTGGTATGAAAGAAGAGGAGATGCGCGTGCGTGACCATGATCCCGAGGAGCTTTCTTTCTACTCCAAGGCGACTACTGATATTGAGTTCTTATTCCCCTTCGGCTGGGGTGAACTTTGGGGTATCGCAGACAGAACCGACTATGACTTAACACAGCACCAGAATGTATCCAAGCAGGATATGACATATTTTGATGACACCAAGAATGAGAAGTACATTCCCTACGTTGTTGAACCTTCTCTTGGCGCAGACCGTGTGGTTCTTGCATTCCTTTGCGGCGCATATGACGAAGAAGATCTGGGTGAAGGCGATATGCGTACCGTTCTTCGTTTCCATCCCGCACTTGCACCCGTTAAGATTGGTGTGCTTCCTTTGAGCAAGAAGCTAAATGAAGGTGCAGAGAAGATTTATACAGAGCTTTGCAAGAAGTATTACTGTGAATTCGATGACAGAGGAAACATCGGTAAGAGATATCGTCGTCAGGACGAAATCGGAACACCGTTCTGTATTACCTATGATTTTGAATCTGAGAATGACGGTTGTGTAACAGTACGTTTCCGTGACAGCATGGAGCAGGTACGTGTTAAAATTGAAGAACTGGATGCATTCTTTGCAGATAAGTTTATGTTCTAAGATATAAAGCTAAGGACGAAATGATACGATTTATCATTTCGTCCTTTTTCTTAATCAATTCTTAATTATTCCACTACTTTATACTTAACAAATATATCTGTATACTGGAGATATCAAGGAGGAAAAAGGTATGTATAACATTCTTTTATGTGATGATGAGGTAGATATTGTGAATGCCTTGGAAATATATCTAAGGGCAGCGGATATGCGTTTTTTTAAAGCATATAACGGCGAAGAGGTTCTGGAAATCCTGTCACGTGAGGAAATACATTTGATTCTTCTGGATATCATGATGCCGAAGATGGATGGACTTTCCACACTTGCTAAGTTAAGAGAGACGAGCAATGTTCCGGTCATTCTATTAACAGCAAAAAGTGAGGACACGGATAAAATCCTTGGTTTAAATGTCGGCGCAGATGACTATATCACGAAGCCCTTTAATCCGGTGGAAGTCAATGCAAGAGTGCGTTCGCAGTTGCGACGCTATTTGATGCTTGGCGGAAAAGTGGCGCAGGAAGGAACTTTTTGTGCGGGAGGTCTGGAGATGAATGATATAACGAAGGAAGTGAGTGTGGACGGAAATTCGGTGAGCCTTACACCAACGGAATATGATATTCTAAAGCTTCTCCTGTCAAATCCCGGCAAAGTGTTTTCGCCCCGCGAAATTTATGAAAAAGTATGGCAGGAGCATTTATACGGCAGTGAGAATATTGTAGCGGTACATATCAGACACATCAGGGAAAAGATTGAAATCAATCCGACGGAACCAAGATATGTAAAAGTAATCTGGGGACAGGGATATAAAATTGATGGGATGAAGTAACGGAATGGAGGAAGATGATGAAAAAGATCAGAAATATTGCATCCAAATCGGTAGCTTTTATTGCGCTTGTGGTAATGTGTGTGCTTCTTCTGGGAACGGTAATCGGATGCGGACTTATGGTGGAAGAAGGAGTGTATTTGAAGAACCGGAAAGACTGGTATCAGGAGTGCCTTGACAGAAGTGTTAATTGGAATATTGCACTGCCTCTTTTAAGCCTTGTTACGGAAGGTAATGTGAATGAGGCCGATGATTTTTGCAATGAACAGGACGTATTCTATGTTGAAGTAAAAGGTGCAAAAAACGAAATTCATTATATGTTTGGCGAACAGGATGGTCGAAGCAGAATCGAGTATGTAAGTGACTGGGAAGTTTATAACGGTGATATCTCTTCCGCCGGTGCATATGATGAGTCGGTAGATTACGAGCCGTTCAATGTCCGTATCGTGATGAAAGATGAACTGACAAACACAAGCAGCATCTATTATCCTGAGTTATTTGCCGGGCTGATGTTCTCATGGAAATATTGGATTTGGGCGCTTCTTGCACTGGAAGTGTTCCTGTCAATCGGGCTGTTCTGCTATCTTATGTGGGCATCCGGTCGCAGAGAAGACGGAAGTGTAACCAAGGGGTGGGGGACATTTGTACCGATTGAAATTCTGACTGTGGCGACGGCGGTAGCCGGTTGTGTCAGCCTTTGTATCATAGGTGAAACGTTTGATAATGATGTGTTCAGTTTGTGCCTTACAGGTGTGTTAGGAGTGTTCTGCATTATCATTTCACTTGGCTGGTGTATGAGTGTTGCGCTTCGTCTGAAACTCGGAATCCTAATCAAAGAATCGCTCTGTGCTTCTCTTTGGAAGGGAGTAAAAAAAGTCATTGCATGGGTAGTCCCATTGATTATGAAGATTCCTCTGGTCTGGCGTACTTTCCTTGTACTGGCAGGGGCATCTGCACTGCATCTTATCTGGTTTATCGGCTTTCATTGGGATTGGGATATGATTCTCCTGGGTTTGGCGGCAGAGGTGCTTTTGATTCCGTTTGTGCTTCTCTATATTGCAATTGCCTTTTACATACTCCGTAAAGGCGCGAAGTCTTTGGCGGAAGGTGATTTGTCAGCGCAGATTGAAACGAAATATCTGGTTGCGGATTTAAAGGCGCACGGGAAGGACTTAAACAACATCGGATGCGCAGTGGCGAAGGCAGTGGAAGAACGCTTGAAGAGTGAGCGTATGAAGACGGAGCTGATTGCGAATGTTTCTCATGATATCAAGACTCCCGTAACTTCCATCATTAATTATTCTGATTTGATTCAGAAAGAATCGGATCCTGATAAAATCAAAGAGTATGCGGAAGTGATTGAACGTCAATCTGCTAAATTAAAAAATTTAGTAGAAGATTTGGTTGAAGCTTCTAAGGCAAGTACAGGGAATCTTGAAGTACAGATGATGCCTATGGACGCCGGGGTATTGTTGTCACAGGCGGCAGGAGAGTATGAAAAACGCCTGAAAGATGCCGGGCTTGAGTTGATTATGAATTGTCCGGAGGACCCCGTTCTTATTATGGCAGACGGTAGACGTATGTGGCGTGTTTTTGATAATCTTTTAAGTAATATTTGTAAATATTCTTTGAACGGAACACGTGTATATCTGACGGTTGAGAATAAGGGGGGAGAGGTTATTATTACATTCAGAAATACATCGCGTGAAGCATTGAATATTGCGCCGGACGAGTTGTTGGAGCGTTTCACAAGGGCAGATGTTTCCCGTCATACGGAAGGAAACGGACTTGGTCTTTCCATTGCAAAAAGCCTGACACAGCTTCAGAATGGAATGCTGGAGCTGGTGATTGACGGTGATTTGTTTAAAGCAGTACTGGTATTCTCTCGTGTAACAGATTAAAAGAATATGACAAGGGTGGAACCTTGCTTAAGAGTAAAATGATAAACATATAATATATATAAGGCTCCGGTACACAATAAATGATTGGTGTACCGGAGTCTTATGGTTGCCTTATATTTCTTTTTTGTATCTCTGCTATATATAAAAGTTGAGTTTCGTGACGAAAATGAAGAAAAAGTGGTGGATTTTAGTCATTTATTATGCTATAATGTCTTAGTCAATCAACGATTTAATGAAATAATTTGTTGTTAGCGGTATGAAAATACCGTTTTTGTTGCGTTTTGCCAAAGTCCTGACGTTGGGGAAGCAGTTTAGTATGAATCGCCAGCCGATGGGTAAAAATAGTTTCGAAGGAGGAAGGATATGGCAAAGAAATGGGTGTATTTATTTAAAGAAGGTAGCGCAGATATGCGTAATCTTTTAGGTGGTAAGGGTGCGAACCTTGCAGAAATGACCAATATCGGTTTGCCTGTACCGCAGGGATTTACCATCACAACAGAAGCATGTACTCAGTATTATGAGGATGGAGAGAAAATTAACGATGAAATCCAGGCTCAGATTATGGAATACATTGCGAAGATGGAAGATATCACAGGAAAGAAATTCGGAGATAAAGAGAACCCGCTTCTTGTGTCTGTTCGTTCCGGCGCAAGAGCTTCCATGCCGGGTATGATGGATACAATTCTTAACCTTGGTTTGAATGAGGAAGTAGTGGAAGTATTGGCTGCTAAATCAGGTAATCCCCGTTGGGCTTGGGACTGCTACAGAAGATTTATCCAGATGTTCTCAGACGTAGTTATGGAAGTTGGTAAGAAATACTTTGAGGAACTCATCGATGAGATGAAGGAAGCAAAGGGCGTTACACAGGACGTTGACCTTACTGCAGATGATTTGAAAGAACTTGCAAATCAGTTCAAAGCTGAATATAAGGCAAAAATCGGCGAAGATTTCCCCACAGATCCGAAGGAGCAGTTAATGGCTGCTGTTAAGGCTGTATTCCGTTCATGGGACAACCCCAGAGCGAATATCTATCGCCGTGACAATGATATCCCTTACTCATGGGGTACTGCCGTTAACGTACAGATGATGGCATTCGGTAACATGGGTGATACTTCAGGTACCGGTGTTGCATTTACACGTGATCCGGCTACAGGTGAGAAGAAGCTTATGGGTGAATTCCTTATGAATGCTCAGGGCGAAGACGTTGTTGCAGGTGTTCGTACACCGAACAAGATTTCCGAATTGCAGAATGTTATGCCTGAAGTTTATGATCAGTTCATTAAGATTTGCGCAACTTTGGAAGATCATTACAGAGACATGCAGGATATGGAGTTTACCATTGAAGATAAGAAGTTATACATGCTTCAGACACGTAATGGTAAGAGAACAGCACAGGCTGCGCTTCAGATTGCATGTGACCTGGTTGATGAAGGTATGATTACTGAGGAAAAGGCTGTTTCCATGATTGATCCGAGAAACTTGGATACCCTTTTACATCCCCAGTTTGATGCGGCGGCATTGAAGGCTGCAGAACCCGTAGGTAAAGCTCTTGGTGCTTCACCGGGTGCTGCTTGCGGTAAGATTGTATTTACTGCAGAAGATGCGAAAGAATGGAATGCAAGAGGAGAAAAGGTTGTTCTTGTTCGTCTTGAAACCTCTCCTGAAGATATCGAAGGTATGAAAGCTGCGCAGGGTATCTTAACTGTTCGTGGCGGTATGACTTCTCATGCAGCGGTAGTTGCAAGAGGTATGGGAACCTGTTGTGTATCCGGTTGCGGTGATATCGCAATGGATGAAGCAAATAAGAAGTTTACACTTGCCGGCAAAGAATATCACGAAGGTGATTTCATCTCTATCGATGGTTCTACCGGTAAGATTTATGATGGTATCATTCCTACCGTGGATGCAACCATTACAGGTACATTCGGACGTATCATGGCATGGGCAGATAAGTATCGTGTACTTAAGGTACGTACCAATGCAGATACTCCTGCAGATGCAAAGAAGGCTCGTGAACTTGGTGCAGAAGGTATCGGTCTTTGCCGTACAGAGCATATGTTCTTCGAGGAAGACAGAATTGCCGCATTCCGTGAAATGATTTGTTCTGATACAGTGGAAGAAAGAGAGGCTGCACTTGATAAGATTTTACCTTATCAGCAGGGAGACTTTGAGAAATTATACGAAGCTTTGGAAGGAAATCCTGTTACCATTCGTTTCTTAGATCCGCCTCTTCATGAGTTCGTTCCGACAGAGGAAGAAGATATTAAGAAGCTTGCAGATGCTAAGGGCAAGAGCGTAGAAGAGATTAAGACCATTATTGATTCTCTTCATGAGTTCAACCCGATGATGGGTCACAGAGGATGCCGTCTTGCAGTTACTTATCCTGAAATTGCAAAGATGCAGACCAAGGCTGTTATCCGCGCAGCAATCGCTGTTAAGAAGGCACATCCGGATTGGAACGTGAAACCTGAAATCATGATTCCGCTTGTATGTGAAATCAAAGAGTTAAAGGTTGTTAAGAAGATGGTGGTTGAAACTGCAGATGCAGAAATTGCAGCAGCAGGAATCGCTTTAGAGTACGAAGTTGGTACTATGATCGAAATTCCCCGTGCAGCACTTACTGCTGATGAAATTGCAGCGGAAGCTGATTTCTTCTGCTTCGGTACCAATGACTTAACACAGATGACATTCGGTTTCTCACGTGATGATGCAGGTAAGTTCTTAGATGCTTACTATGACAGCAAAATCTTCGAGAACGATCCGTTTGCAAGACTTGATCAGAATGGTGTTGGTAAGCTTATGGAAACAGCAATTAAGCTTGGTAAGCCTGTAAATGACAAGCTTCACATCGGTATCTGTGGTGAGCACGGCGGAGATCCTACTTCTGTAGAATTCTGCCATAAGTTAGGACTTGATTATGTATCCTGTTCACCGTTCAGAGTGCCTATTGCAAGACTTGCAGCAGCACAGGCGGCTATCAATAACAAATAAGGCTATCGTTGGAATAACGGTTATTGAAACTTAGTAAGTTAAACAAACTACACCTCCGAATGTAACAGTTCGGAGGTGTTTTTGCGTTGCGGTGAAAAGGCGGAGAAAGCCATGTGTGGAATGGAGTTGCGGAGAAAAAGCAATCGGGTTTGGGGAATAAGATTTGCGTTAAGAACTATTTAGGGTTAAAAGTTTAATTACTACTCAAATAATTTTAATTATATCAAAATGACCAGAAAGATATAATTAAATGCTTGATAATAATTATATCATATGCTAAAATAATTATATCATAGAAGAAGTATATGATGTAATTGAATGATATGAGGTATATATATGCGTACAATTAATTATGCAGAAAAGTGGAAAGAACTTCTTACTCCTGAGATAGTTTCGCTCCTTACACAAATACATGAATTTAAAGGTGAGCAGAATTTATTTATAGAAGCACACGAGGATGAATTAGAGCATTTGTTAGAGGTTGCACGAATTCAGAGTACAGAAGCATCTAATAAAATTGAAGGGATTTATACTTCTGACGAACGATTGAAATTAATCGCTTTGGATAAGACCATGCCAAAAACCAGAAATGAATTTGAGATTGCAGGGTACCGTGATGTGCTTAATACCATACACAATAGTTATGAGCACATTCCGGTAAAACCGTCTATTATTCTCCAGTTGCATAGAGATTTGTATAAGTTTAGTGCCGGAGATGCAGGCGGAAAATATAAGGCAAGTGATAATGTGATTCGTGAAGAGGATAGCGAGGGCAATCAAAGAGTTCGCTTCGTGCCGGTAGAAGCATGGGAAACACCGGAAATGATTGAAAAGCTGTGTGCAGAATTTGATGAGAGTTTGAAAAATGAATCAGCAGACCCATTATTACTTATACCAATGTTTATACTGGATTTCCTTTGTATTCACCCATTCAGAGATGGAAATGGAAGAATGAGTAGACTGTTGACGCTATTGCTTCTGTATCGTGCCGGTTATATAGTGGGCAAATATATCAGTATCGAGAAACTTATCGAAATATCAAAGGACACCTATTATGAGGCATTGCAAGACAGTTCTAAGGGATGGCATGAAGAAAAAAATGATTATGAGCCTTTTGTAAAATATATGTTGGGTGTTGTTGTCAATGCTTATAAAGACTTTTCGTCAAGGGTATGGATGCTGACCACAAGTAATCTATCAAAACCGGAGAGAGTGAGAGAAGTGATAAGAGAAACTTTAGGAACAATCACAAAGGCAGATATTCTAAAGAAATGCCCGGATATCAGTCAGATTACTATCCAGCGTGCATTAGCAGAAATGGTCAACAAGGAAGAGATTATTAAGATTGGTGGCGGCAGATATACGAAATATACTTGGAATTGGGAAAGGGATGAATAAATGATTACAGGCGAATTGAAAAATAAAATTGATGGTATGTGGGATGTGTTTGCAGCAGGTGGATTAGTGAATCCTTTGGATGTAATTGAGCAAGTTACTTATCTGATGTTTATTCATGATTTGGATGATACAGATAATATCAGAGCTAAGGAAAGTGCCATGTTGGGCTTGCCTTATAAAAGTATATTCGCAGATGAAGTGCAGGTAGGGGATAGAACAATTGAAGGCTCACAGCTGAAGTGGTCTGTCTTTCATGATTTTCCGGCTGCACGTATGTATTCTGTAATGCAGGAATGGGTATTTCCTTTTATCAAGAACCTGCATGGCGATAAGAACAGTGCTTATTCTAAATACATGGATGATGCGATTTTCAAGCTTCCCACTCCGCTTTTGCTTTCGAAGGTGGTAGATGCGCTGGATGATATTTATGCCTTAATGGCAGAAGTAAAGGATGCGGATATCCGTGGTGATGTGTATGAGTATTTGCTTTCTAAGATAGCCCAATCCGGAAGAAATGGACAGTTTAGAACGCCCAGACATATTATTCGTATGATGGTGGAATTGATGCAGCCTAAGCCGGATGATATTATCTGTGATCCGGCATGTGGTACTTCCGGTTTCCTTGTGACAGCAGGGGAATATTTAAAAGAAAAGCATAAAGAAGAAATTTTCTTTGATAGACAAAAGAAAGACCATTACATGAATCATATGTTCCACGGGTTTGATATGGACAGAACAATGCTTCGTATCGGTGCCATGAACATGATGACTCACGGTGTAGAAAGTCCCTTTATTGAATATCGTGATAGTTTGTCTGACCAGAATCAGGACAGAGATAAATATACTCTTATTTTGGCAAATCCGCCATTTAAGGGCAGTCTGGATGCAGATACTGTGTCTGCTGATTTGTTAAAGGTATGTAAGACAAAGAAGACGGAGCTTTTGTTCCTGGCGGCTTTTGTACGTATGCTTAAAGTGGGTGGAAGATGTGCTTGTATTGTTCCGGACGGTGTATTATTTGGTTCTTCTACTGCACATAAAGCAATCCGTAAAGAACTGATAGAGGAAAATAGACTGGAAGCAGTGATTTCTATGCCCTCCGGGGTATTTAAACCTTATGCAGGAGTGTCTACCGGTATTTTAATTTTTACAAAGACCGGACATGGTGGAACGGATAAAGTATGGTTCTACGATATGACAGCGGATGGACTGAGTTTGGACGATAAGAGAACGCCTGTAGCAGAGAATGATATCAGCGATATCATAGCCAGATTCCATAATTTAGAAGGAGAAGCAGATAGAAAGAGAACGGATAAATCCTTCTTTGTGTCTAAGGAAGAGATAGCCGGTAACGAGTATGACCTGTCTATCAACAAATATAAGCAGGTGGAATATAAGGCTGTAGAATATCCGTCTACAAGTGAGATTATGGCGAATATTGAAGCAATAGAAGCAGAGATCGCCAAGGAGATGGCGGAATTGAAGAAACTGTTGGCTGAGTAGTGAAGAATTGATAAATTCGGATTTGTAGGGATGATAAGATGAAGTATAAGTTGGAAGAACTATGTGAATTCATCACAGATGGAACACACCAAACGCCAGAGTATTGTGAAGAAGGTGGTGTGATTTTCCTTTCGTCAAAAGATGTAACAGAAAGAAAAATTGATTGGGATAATGTGAAGCATATTCCACAGAGCCTTCATGAAAAATTATATGCTCGTCTGCGCCCAAGAAAAAATGATATTTTACTTGCTAAAAATGGGACAACAGGAGTAGCAGCATTAGTTGATAGGGATGAAATATTTGATGTTTATGTGAGTTTGGCTGTATTGCGACCTAGAGACATGGTATATCCGAAATACCTTTTATATGCAATCAATAGTCCAGTTGCAAAAAGGCAATTTGATGCAGGATTAAAAGGTGTCGGTGTACCTAATTTGCATTTAAGTGTAATTCGGCAAACAGAAATAAACATAGAAGAATATGAAAAGCAACTTGAGGTTTGTAAGGTTTTGGACAAAGTGGCATCGGTTATGGATGCAAGAAAACAAGAGCTTCAAAAACTGGACGAACTCATCAAAGCCCGATTTGTCGAGCTGTTTGGCGACCCTGCCAGTAATCCTAATGGATATCCTGAAAAATCGTTACCTGAAATTGCAGAATATTGGAATGGTTTAACATATAAACCTGAGGACATTTCGGAAGAGGGAACGATCGTGTTGCGTTCAAGTAATATCCAGAATGCAACACTTGATTTTGAGGATACAGTTAGGGTGGCGTGCAAAATTGGAGCCAATAAATATGTCCAAGACAATGATATTCTTATGTGTTCGAGAAATGGAAGTGCGAGGCTTGTAGGTAAGGTGGCGCTTATAAAGAATCTCGAAGAACCTATGAGTTTTGGAGCATTTATGATGATAATAAGAAGTGAATACTACTCATATTTGATGACGTATTTTCAACTTCCAGCATTTAGAGCACAGATTACAACGGGAGCAACTACTACAATTAATCAGATTACAGGAAGAATGCTTGATGTTGTTAAACTTCCAGTACCAGATTTAGATACGGTAAGCGAGTTTGAAAAATTCGTCAAACAAGTCGACAAATCAAAATTTATCGTTCAGAAATCGTTAGAAGAAACACAAAAGTTATTTGATTCTTTAATGCAGAAATACTTTGGATAAAGGAGGAATGATGTATGGAAATGTTATCGTTGATTGTCGGTATTGTATCTCTGGTAGTGGGTGTGGTTTCTATTGTACTTGCTGTTGTTTCAATGGATTCATCAAAGAAAGCAGAAAGTCAAAGTCAACATAATTTTGAAAAAACGCAAGAGCTATTACGACAGAATTATGAAGTGACGCAGAAGGTTTTACAAGAGAATTATAATAAAACTAAAGAACTTCTTGCGCAAATTGATAAAAAAGCAGCAGTAATTGATAGTGTAGTGCAACGCAATCAGGAGCAAATGATGACTACATTAACAAATATTGTAAACGAGACGGTGATTCCTAAGAAACCAGATTATGGAGAGCAATTAGGAGTGGAATTCATGAAAGGTCTTATGGCAAATCCGTCAGCAATGTCTGACTCTATTGAAGGGTTAAATGCACTGCTTCAAATGGCTGAAAAGATGCCTAAAAAAGAATAGGAATAAAATTCGCTAATTAAGTTCAATGTTGGTATTAAAGAGGAAAATTATATGACAGATTATGATAAGTTTAAGGAAATATATGATGAGATAGAAGAACTGATTGAAAAGAGAGTCACTTCGTCAAATAAAGATTTTATTACATGGCATACTAAAACAGATAGATTTTTGAGAAAAAAATATGGAGATGGTCCAGAATTCAAAGATTTTGCTGAAACACCATTTTCTCTATTGCTATTTATTGATGATACAGAAGAGGATTATATAGAAGCGTGCAAAGAAGGATTAGAAACAACAAAAGCAAAGTTTAGAGTCTATTTGGAGGAAATGGAGGAGGAGAGGGAAGTTATTAATGAGGAATCGCCAAAGACAACAAGAAATGAAAGAAAATATGAGAAGGTATTTATTGTGCATGGGCATGATGGCGAATTGAAAGAGGCGGTAGCACGATTAATAGAGAAGCAGGGAATAGAAGCGGTTATTCTAAGTGAACAGGTAAACATGGGAGCAACTATTATTGAAAAATTTGAGAATAATAGTGAAGTAGAGGCTGCGATTTGCTTATTTACTGCGGATGATTGCGGAAAGGGCAAAAAAGAATTAGAATATAACAAACGAGCTAGGCAGAATGTGGTATTTGAAACCGGGTACTTTATGGGGAAATTGGGTAGGCAAAATGTTGTTATGATAGCAGATTCAGAGATTGAAATACCATCAGATATGCAAGGGGTTGTATATACAAATAATAAATACTGGCAAATTGAAATATTGAAAGAACTAAAAGCTATAGGATTTCAAATTGACATGAATAAAATGTTTTAGTTCATAAGGGAGATTATTCAATGACCAACTTTGATTATCTAAAGCAAGAACCGAAATTTAATACTTTTGCTGATGTTGCCATTGCGGCGGAAAAGGTGCTGAATATCGATATTGAGTCCAGCGTAATCAATTGTCGTCGTGCCATGGAGTTTGCCATTAAGTGGATGTATTCGGTGGACAAGTCCCTGGAAATGCCGTATCAGGATAATTTAATTAGTTTGATGAGTACGGACGATTTTCATGCGTTGGTGGATGATGGACTCTGGAAGCGTTTAGATTTGATTCGTAAGATTGGTAATAGAGCGGCACATAATGGGAAGAAAGTCTCTATGGATGAAGCTATGCTGTGTTTGCAGAACCTTTTTATATTCATGGATTTTGTTTCATACTGTTACGCGGACTCTTATACAGAACATACATATGATGTTGCACTTTTGCAGAAAGCCCAAGAAACAGAAGAAGTAAAGAAAACTTCCGATGATGATGTGAATCTTAAGAAGCTGATCGCAGAAAACAAGGCTTTAAAAGAAGAACTTACAGCAAGACGTGAAGAACAGCATCAGACCTATGTGCCCAAGCCTTTGGATTTATCAGAGTACAAAACCAGGAAAATCTATATTGATGCTATGTTGGACGACGCCGGCTGGACAGAGGGGAAGGATTGGATAAATGAAGTGGAAATTCCCGGGATGCCAAACAAGTCGGAAGTCGGTTTTGCAGATTATGTGCTTTATGATGATGCACATAGACCACTGGCAGTGATAGAAGCGAAGCGTACTTGTGTCGATGTGGCAAAAGGAAGACAGCAGGCAAAGCTGTATGCTGATTTGCTGGAGAAAAAGTATCATCGAAGACCGGTAGTATTTCTGACCAATGGGTTTGAAACGAGGATTATAGATAATCAATATCCGGAAAGAAAATGCGCTGTTATTTATTCTAAGAGGGATTTGGAAAAACTTTTTAATCTACAGGCCATGCGGACAAGTCTGAGTCATGTTATCGTAGATAAGAACATAGCAGGACGTTACTATCAGGAAGGTGCTATTAAAGCTGTTTGTGATAGTTTTGATAAGAGGAACCGTAGAAAGGCATTACTTGTTATGGCAACCGGTTCCGGAAAGACCAGAACAGTTATCGCACTATGCAAGGTGCTTTTAAATGCAGGATGGGTAAAAAACATTCTATTCCTGGCAGATAGAAATTCTTTGGTAACACAGGCAAAAAGAAGCTTCGTGAATCTTTTGCCGGATTTGTCATGCTCTAATTTAGTGGAAGAAAAGGACAATTATAGTGCGCACTGTATCTTCTCTACTTACCAAACAATGATGAATTGTATTGATTCCGTAAAGGATCAGGAAGAGAAGAAGTTATTTACCTGTGGTCATTTTGATTTGGTGATTTGTGATGAAGCACATCGATCCATATACAATAAATACAGAGATATATTTAATTATTTTGACGCACCATTGGTGGGGTTGACAGCTACGCCTAAGGATGAGATTGATAAGAATACTTATAGCATTTTTGAGCTGGAAAATGGTGTGCCTACGTATGGTTATGAGCTGGCACAGGCAGTAAAAGATGGATATCTTGTGGATTTTATGTCGGTGGAGACGAAACTGAAATTCATCGAACAGGGTATTATTTATGATGATTTGTCGGAAGAAGACAAGGAAATGTATGAAGACACCTTTGAGTCTGAAGATGGAGAACTACCGGAACGAATCAGTTCTTCAGCATTAAATACATGGATTTTCAATGAGGATACCATTAAGCAGGTATTACATACCTTGATGACAGATGGTTTGAAAATAAAGTATGGGGAAATGATTGGTAAGTCTATTATATTTGCTAAGAATCATGCCCATGCAGAAAAGATATTGGAGATTTTTAATAAGGAGTATCCGCACCTGAATAAGAATGGACAGACATTTGCTAAGGTAATCGATAACTATATGACCTATGTACAAAGTGCTATAGATGAATTTTCTGACCCTAAGAAGATGCCCCAGATAGCTATTTCGGTAGATATGCTGGATACCGGTATTGATGTGCCGGAAGTGTTGAATCTGGTATTTTTCAAGAAAGTCATGAGTAAGGCAAAATTCTGGCAGATGATTGGTCGTGGTACCCGTCTGTGTCCGGGCTTGTTAGATGGGGAAGATAAACAAAAGTTTTATATATTTGACTTCTGTGGTAATTTTGAGTTCTTCCGAATGAACCAAGGGAAACCTACCGCAAATATGATGGCGTTGCAGGGGGCAATCTTTAATTTGGAATTCCAGATGGTGTATAAGTTACAGGATATACAGTATCAGGAAGAGAGACTTATTGCCTATCGAAATAAACTGGTTGAGATGATGACCGGAAAAGTGCAGGAATTAAACAGGGATAATTTTGCAGTTCGACAACACTTAAGGTATGTGGATACATATGCGGTAGCAACCAATTATCAGGGGTTAACATTTGAGGATACTTTGATTGTACGAGACGAATTGGCTCCTTTAATTTTGCCTGATGGAGATGAAGCAAGTGCTGTGCGTTTTGATGCACTTATGTATGGTATAGAACTGGCTTATCTTGCAGGAAAGAAATACGGAAAAGCCAAAAGTGACTTATACAAGAAAGTCAGTGGAATTGCCAGTGTAGCCAATATTCCGGAAATTCAAGTGCAGAGTGAATTGATTAAGAAGATTCTTCACACAAGTTATGTGGAGGATGCTGATATTCATGATTTTGAGCATATACGAGAAAACCTTCGTAATCTGATGAAGTATTTACCTAAAGCAAGTGTGAGGTATGATACGGATTTTACAGATGAGATTTTATCGGTAGATTGGAAAGAGTCAGAGTTGGAGAGTGACGAACTCAAGAATTACAAAGCAAAGGCAGAATATTATGTGCGTCAGCATCAGGACAATATCGTAATTGCGAAACTAAAGACCAATAAGCCATTAAGTGCCAGTGATATTTCAGTATTGGAAAATATTCTCTGGAATGAACTTGGAACAAAGGAAGATTACGAAGCTGAGTACGGTGCTAAGCCGTTAGGAGAGTTTGTTCGTGAGATTGTGGGATTAGATATGAATGCCGCAAAAGAAGCTTTCTCCGAATTTCTCAATGAAACTAGTATGGATAGCAGACAGATATACTTTGTTAATCAGATAGTGGAATACATTGTGCACAATGGTATGATGAAGGATTTGTCAGTACTGCAGGAATCTCCATTTACGGATAAGGGAAGTGTAGTGGAAGTGTTCACAGATTTGAATCTTTGGATGGGAATAAGGAAGGTAATTGAGCAGATCAATGCGAATGCGGCAGCGTAAAGAGAAGTCAGACCATCGAGATGATGAAGTGAATATAATATAGGGGAGATATAAAATGACAAATATGAACAAAAGTAAAAAAGGTATTTTAATTATTGCCGGTGCTATTGTAGCGGTTTTGGTGGCTTTGGCGGTTTTACTCGCAATCATTATCGGCATATTGATTTTTTCCGGAGGCAGTCGTTCGGTTGAGGAAGAGACTCTTTCGGAAGATGTAACTATGAATAGCGATTCTGATGAGACATTGGTTAGTACGGATACGAAGATTTCGTCTAAGGATACGATAGTTACAGAATCGTCTTCAGCGGTGAGTGAGGATTTGTCAATGAGATCTGAATACAACGATATGTATGCGGGATTGTTAGTCGGAGATGTGACGTATGAAGAACTGGAATTCGTGCTTTCCGTTGTTGAAAAGATGCGTACGGAGCAGGGAACGTCATTGCTTAGCTGTGCATTTAGTATGATTATTGCACAGCCTTCTTTGCAGGGCGTATATGAACCGATTGAAGGAACGTCTTCCTCATATGATGCGGAGCATTTGGACAGAATTTTATCACCTGTTACAATTGTAAGAATTTCCGAATCCACTATTCCGGAATTTGCCGAATTGAAGGATGGAGTTTTAACGCTACATCAGGAGATTGAATCCGGAGAATCGAGGTATTGTGCAACTATAAGCAAGTTTTATTTTGATGAGAACGGATATTTATGCGTGGAGTATGGTTTCTCATACTCAAGTGAAGATGGAACGATACGCACGGGAAATGCAGTATGCAAATTTGCACAGAATGAAGAAGGGAAGTATTTCTTTTGGTGTGCAACAGAGCTGTAATATGATTCAAATTTTATCGCATAGAATTGTAGGTAGTGGGAATTTAGTAAATGGGGAGGCAGAATGAATGGCAATCGACATAAATGAGGACATTGATTATGCACAACTAAGGAAGATGGAAAAAGAGCTTGGATGTGTTTTTTGCGATGACGGAGTCTTTGCGGAGATGAGTATGGAGCTGGAATCTTACCGTGAAAAAACGAACCCAATCGCAAATGTTGATTTCAAACCATATCAGGGGGACCTAAATGACCTCAAAGAACTTATATTATCGGTTGACGAGGAGTGGTGGCAGTATTTTAATGAAAATACATTTGTTTTTTGCGGATATAGCAATGAAAAAGTGGTTTCTTTTTGTATTGTAGATACTGATGCTGATTGTATCATCTCCGGAAAGGATATTAAGGTGGGAAGCATTGGTTGCGTGGGCACAATACCTGAATACAGAGGCAAGGGGATAGGCTTAAGAATGGTCGATTTGGCTACGATTATGCTTAAGGATGCCAAATGTGATAAAGCTTATATATCATATACACATATCGAGAACTGGTATAAAAAATTGGGGTATCAAACATTTGCCAGGTTTCATATTTTGTCTTGATATCAGTGCTGACATGCAGAGCGCCATAATGCCGGAAGCGAGAACTTGTCGAAAAATCAGTTGTTATTAGGAAATGGAGATTTATGGAAAAAGATGTGATGGTTGAAGGGGTTACAGAGGTGTATTATGAAATACCAATATAAGATTACACATATTAACAGAGATGAACACTGGATATCAATATCAAGTAATGGTGGATTTGACTGTGATGACCCAGAGTCTTTTTTATTTCTTCTAAAAAGAATTAGAGATAGTATTGGTGGGGAAGTAGAAGACGTCGGTGATATGCGTTACTCAATTCGCAATGATGGATTCGGGTTAATTTATCAATGGGATGGTTGTTTTGGTATTTCTGTAATATACCCTAGGGATATGACGGAGGAACCTATTATTAATTTTTTAGAGCAATATTTCTAAAAAGACGAAAAATGAATTATATTTAGCAATACACCTGAAACATTCCAGGCACTCAACTAATCGTTTGGTTCTGTACTCAACGGTTAGTTTGTTTACTTTCAGAGGAAATTTGTTTATGGTGAATGCGAAAGGAGAAAAGAATGGACCAAATGAAAATTGGTAAATTTATATCAGAACAAAGAAAAGCAAAAAAAATGACGCAGGCTACACTTGCCGAAAAACTCGGAATCACGGACAGAGCTGTGTCCAAGTGGGAACGAGGAAAAGGGATGCCGGATGCATCGATTATGCTTGAGTTATGTGAAATCCTTGGCATTACTGTAAATGAATTATTAAGTGCAGAGAAGATCGAAATGGAGGATTACAAGAAAAAGACAGAGGAACTATTGGTTGAAATGGCCCAAAGTGAGGAAGAGAAAAATAAGAGTCTATTAACTGCAATGTGGACAATCACTATTGTTAGCATTGGCTCACTGGCGGCAGCACTTATTCTGGTTTATTGTTTGATGGAACCGGGGCTTGTTCAAATACTAGTAGCAATAGGTGTTGTGATTGTCTTTTTGATTCCGGCATACATAGGATTGAGATTGGAAGTTCAGGCCGGCTACCACGAATGCAAAAACTGTCATCACAAATTTGTACCGACATATAGAGAGGTTTTGGGAGCCCCGCATATAAGCACTACTCGATATCTGAAATGCCCTGAATGCGGAAAAAGAACATGGTGCAAAAAGGTACTGAGGAAGGTGACATACCATATCGGAGAAAAGAATGAAGAAAAAAATATTTAAGATTTTAAAAATAGTTGTACTAGGTTATGTGGCATTACAAGTAACATTATCGTTAGTATGTGCATTGCTGCACGCTACTTATTTCAAAGAAAGATATGAGCAGATTCAACCATATGGAGAAATGGTGGATGTATTTGACGGAAAAATGCATATCACGCAAGCCGGTGAAGGCGAAACTGCAATTATCTTATTGCCGGGATTAGGTGAGGGCTTACCTAGTGCCGATTTTGCTCCTCTTATTAGAGAATTAAGCAAAGACTATAGAGTAGTTTGTGTTGATTATTTTGGAGTCGGATTTAGTAGTGAAACAAGTAGAGAGAGAACTTGTAGTAATTATGTTGAAGAAATACGAGAGGTTTTAAAAAATGCCAATATAGAAGGCCCTTATGTATTAATGCCTCATTCCATTTCAAGTTTATATTGTGAATATTATGCATCATGTTATCCGGATGAAGTAGGCGCAATTATTTCCTTAGACGGAAGCTCATCTGCATATAATGAAGCCATGCCCACTATTTATAAAAAAGTTATGCCCATTCTATATAAGCTACAAGGTTTCTGTGGTGCGGAAGTAAATACAATGTTAACAACAAACAAAAAGCAATGGATGAATGAATATGGTTATACCGAAAAAGAAGTGGACGACTATATTATCTATCAAGGATTCGCTATTAATGATAATTTAATAGAAACTTCTATTAACACAGATGTTTTGATAAAGGATGTAATGGCATTGGAATATCCTATTGAAGTTCCATATCATAAAGTAATTTCTGAATATACATATACACATAATGCAGGTAATATGTCCGGAGAACAATATCATATGGAACATCTTGAGCGTGTCGGCGCGGAAGATTCTTATACTATTTTAGATGGAACACACTTTATATACAGAAATAATGCAGAAGAAATCTGCAGGATAGTAAAAGAGTTTCTTGATGAAACATGATTTAGCGGAAATTTCAAATGGAATTTGGGAGATGGAGATTAGATGGAAAAAGATGTATTGAAAAAATTTAAAATGGGAAGCAGAGATGAAGCGGTACGTTTCTTGAAAAGCCTTTGGAATGAACGACCTCAGCAATGTCCATTATGTGATGGAAAATTAGATTATCTTCATAAAAAAGCAAAGAAAAGTAATTGTGATTGGATTTGCACCGTTTGTGGTGAAAGATATGATACTATCAAGATATTAAATCAGTTAAATGAGAATTAACAAAGAGGAAACTTTGAATTTGACGGAGATTAAAGTAGATAGTAAAATACCTACTTATGATTGCGGATGCTATATTAAACGGTAAATATATGTAGCTTCCAAAAAGAATTACCTACTGAAAATAAGGCGGACTTAAGTTGGCAGGTAAAATATTTTATATTGTAGATTAT
>JAZOAG010000052.1:0-2415 GCA_045595325.1 Lachnospiraceae bacterium | reverse complement strand
CCATTTTCCCATCGGGATATAGATCTTGAAGAAACGCCAAACTCTTCCGCAAGTTGCTCTTGGGATAAGTTCTTTTCATTTCTCAATTCTCTTAAAAATAAACCTATTTTTTTCTGATCCATCTTGGCCTCCTTTCTGAGAAAACAATAGCAATATCTCCGGATAATTAACACGACAGAGAGTGAGAGATGCCGTATTTTCCTTACCCGACAGATGTGTCTTGGTCTTATCATATACCCACCATGCTATGTGTAAAATTCAAATCTTCCTCTCTGTTGCACCTTCAATGATTTCTCCTATTAGATCTCTTATCAAATGTATTCAAAAATTCCCTGAATAGCATCAGATACATTGATCATTTCTGCAGTTGGCAAACTATCCACTTTCTTATAACTTCGAACAGACATATCCAACAGTGCAAGTTTTTCACACTGTATATAACCTTGATTTTCTTCCGTTGCCATCCATATATGAAGTGTTTCTCTTGACCTTCCCTTGAAAGCAAGCGGAAATTCAAAAGTTTCTGGTTTCTTGCCATACTTCCGTTTTGAATTAGTTTCCGCATAGACTACCGAGAAGTTATTGCCATTACTCTGCAAATCTACCTTGCGCATTATACAGATTATTCCTTAACTTAGGTAATTGACAGTTAATATAGCAATGCTGGTCGCAATCATAACAATACCGACAACTCTGTTTAATGTTTTTGCTGATGCCTTATTTGCAATTACTGCAGCAATCCTTGCCCATAAAAACGTAAACGTAACGCAAAGCACAAGACTGACCATATCAGGCATTCCACCTACAGCAAAGTGACTCACACCACCGGTTAATGCTGTAAATGCCATAATAAATACACTTGTTCCTACTGCCATATGCATTTCATATCCTAAGAAAGAAGTAAGCACGAACAAAAGCATCATACCGCCACCTGCACCGACAGTTCCGCATATAAAGCCGACTATGGCTCCGCCAACAACAGATTTGACAATCCTACTATTCCTACTCTGTTCCGCCATCTGTTCCTTTGTTGTCTGTACCGGTTTCAGCAAGAATCTTAATCCAATGATAATCATTGCAATCTGCATGGTTCCACTCATAGTCTTTTCCGGTAGAAAACTTGCTACATAACTTCCTACTGCTGTCATTGTCAACACAGAAATTAGTAACAAAATACTTCTTTTCACATTCAGATTCCCATTCTTTTTATACGTCCATGCACTTACTAAACTGGCTAAGACATCACTCATAAGTCCAATTCCTACAGCCTGATACGCAGGAATACCCAAAAACGTCACAAGCATAGGACCGATGACTGCTGCTGCACTCATTCCCGCGAATCCTGTTCCTATACCGGCTCCGGCTGCTGCAATAAAACACACTAAAACTTTTATTAACAAATCCATCTTTATGCTTCCTCCAATCTGTTCTCTGCCTTTTCATTTCTACTCACTTTAGGAATAAACTTTGAAGCAAACTTACATGCTTCCAAATACTGTCTTTCAAACTCCGCAATCGCCTGTTTGCTCTCCTTCTTAAACGGAAGATGCATGTAATGGAAAGGACACCGGTGAAAAGTTTAGTGTTTTCAAGGGTTTGACAAGATTTCTATAACAAGATATAACAGTTATTAAATCATATAAATTTCGTCATTTGAGAACTGAAATTTGTACCTACTTTTATTCTACTTCCAATATTGCTTCAAACAATTTAGCCGCCTCCCCCGGTTCCTCAAATATAGGACTATGCGCCGAATTATCAAACACATAGAATTCTTTTATAGGGGCATTAATCTGTTCATAATACTCATATTGCAAATCAAAACAGCATGTATAGTCATATTTGCCTGCAAAAAAGTAGATAGGAATCTGTAAAGAGGGCACTTCACTAAAAGCATTGAAATGCGTAGAATCATTTACAACCGGAAATTGTGCAGACAGCCCTTTTCCTCTCCATAAATTTATTCTTTCTTGCCATGTATAAGCCTTACAGCGTAGACTTGGAAAAAAAATTCCGCTAATTACAGAGTCCATATCTCTTGTTGTTCCAACACCCAATTCATGCATGGCTGTGTCACGCAAAGAAGATGAAAAATATTTTGTATACATTTCATCGGATTCTCGAATGGGACAATTTTCAAATTTCTCAACCATTTTGCTATTACCTAGTTGTTCATATTGTGCTTTCATATAATCATATGCCATATATTCAGACTCGGTCTGATTGCAAGTCTGCGCCATTGCAATATACGCATTGTAATGTTCAGGATATTGCTGTACCGTTTTAATAGCAATATAAGTACCAAAGGAATGTCCCATGATATATATTTTTTCTTGTCCGAATCTCTCTGACAAATAGTTGGTTATCGCTACTACATCTGCTATGTATCTTTCCGTAGTCATTTCTTCTGCTTTA
>JAZOAG010000051.1:0-22934 GCA_045595325.1 Lachnospiraceae bacterium | reverse complement strand
CATATATATGCTTTTCTTTTCCTCGCTGCTCTTTTTCTTGGAAAAAGGAACAAGCATATCCCAAAACAAAACGGGGACGGCACATATTGCACCAAGCTGTATAACAACCGTGAACATCTCCGAGAATGCCTCGGATACGTTCAGTTTCAGCAGCTCATCAAGTAAAATAAGATGCCCCGTAGAGCTGACAGGAAGCCACTCGGTAATTCCCTCAACAATACCGTAAAAAACTGCTTTTAATAATTCCAAAAAATCCATCTATTGACTGCTCCTAACTATTCGGTCTTTCCTCTTAACGGTTGGGATATTCCGTATTTACAAACTTGCGAAGTGCTTCGATGGAACGAAGAACCTTCTCGGTTTCGATACAATAAGCCATACGGAAATAGCCGGGACATCCGAAGGAATCACCGGGTACCAGCATCAAATCATATTTCTTCGCCTTCTCACTGAAAACTTTAGCATCCGCCTCAAGCGCTTTGGGGAAAATATAGAAGGTGCCGCCGGGCTTGACGCACTCGAATCCCAAATCAGTTAATTCCTTATATAAGATATTCATATTGGTTTCATATACGGACAAATCCGAGGTTAAATCCACAGTTTCAGCCACCGCCAGCTGTATAATGGAAGGCGGACAGTTATGACCGATTCCTCTGGAAATCTGACCGCACATTCCCACAATGTACTCTGCATCGGTGCAGGCCGGGTTTACTGCCACATAACCGATACGCTCTCCGGGAAGGGAGAGGGACTTGGAGTAAGAATAGCAACTTAATGTATTATCATAAAACTTGGATACATACGGTGCATCCGCTCCCGCAAATACAATCTCTCTGTAAGGTTCGTCAGAGATAATAAAAATATCATGTCCGTACTCTTCCTGCTTTGCACGAAGAATCTCAGCCAGACGCTGTAAAGTCTTGGAAGAATATGCCACACCCGTAGGATTATTGGGCGTATTGATTAACACCGCCATAACCTTATCCGTCAGCATTTCTTCGAAGGCCTCGAAGTTAATCTGGAAATCCTCAAGATTAGCAGGTACCACCTTAAGAACAGCTCCGGTCTGATTGATATAATGCATATATTCCGGAAAAAAGGGCGCAAAGGTAAGCACTTCATCTCCCGGTGCAGTTACACAGCGGGTAGCATGGGCTACCGCACCGGCTGCTCCCGTAGTCATAAAAATGTGTCCTGCGGTATAGTTCATTCCGAACCTCTTATTCAAAGACTCTGCAATGGTTGCACGAACCGAGGGAATCCCCGGTGTAGGGCTGTAGCCGTGAAGTTTCACGGGATCCTCTTTCTGCAGCATGGAAATCATGGCGTCCGTAAACTCCCTGGGGGCGGGTACGGAAGGATTTCCCAAACTGTAATCAAATACATTCTCGTAACCGATTTCTTTTCCCCGCTCTGTCGCATAGGTGAAAAGTTCACGGATTACGGAAGCTTCACTAATCATCTTTTTATAATCCTGTCTGATCATCTTCGTTCCTCTTTTCTTTTTTCAATCTTGTTTGGTGATTTTTCCAACTCTTTAGAAACCTTATTTGCGTTTTTTCACAGATAAAAGGTTAGCGCCGTTCGTCGCAATCACCTCTTTATACCAGTAAGCGGAATCTTTGGGGATTCTTTCCAATGTTTCAAAGTCCACATAAACGATTCCGAAACGTCCGTGATAGCCGTGGTCCCACTCAAAGTTATCTAAGAAGGTCCACAAAAAGTATCCTCTGATGTCTGCTCCGTCATCAGCCGCTTTCATCAGGGCACCAATGTAACGGTCCAAAAAGTCGGTGCGGTTCGGATCGTGTACCGCTCCGTCCAAAGCCACTCTGTCATGGCAGGCCATACCATTCTCCGTAATATAGATGGGAAGATGATATCTTTCATACGCAAACCTGGCACCCCAGTAGAGGCATTCCTCCATTACGGGCCAGCCTACGCTGTTCTCTGCATATCCGTCCTTCATGGGAACCCCTTCCGGTTCACCATCGGCGCCGGCTTTGATATAGTAGCCATTATAAATATTCTGTCCCATGAAATCAAGAGGCTGATGAATCAATTCCATATCCTCTTTGGTTATTTCGGGCAGATACTCTTTGTACAATTCCAAACCTTCCGCAGGATACTCCCCTAACAAAACAGGGTCTGAGAACCATGATACATTCCATGCCCAGTTGCCGTCTGTGTCGGAAAGAGAAAAATAAACTTTTCTTGCAGCCTCAATATCTGCCTCGCTCTCTGTCGCGGGAATCGCCACGGTGCAGGTAGGTGCATATCCCACCTGAATGGGCTGACGGGCATACTTACGAAGCATAATGGTTGCCATGCCGTGAGCCTTTAATGCATTATGGGCAATCTGAAAGGTCTCTTTTTTGCTTAATTTCTTGCCCGGTGCATGTACGCCGGTACAGTAAGCCAGTCCCACAAAACACTGGGGCTCATTAATGGTAAAAAAGTATTCTGTCAAATCGGAGAAATTCTCTGCCACCACTTTGGCATACTCGCCGAAGTAATCTACAATGGCGGGATTGAGCCAACCGCCTTCATCCTCCAGCGCCTGGGGAAGTTCCCAGTGAAACAGGGTAAGGTACGGTGTAATCCCGTTCTCCTTCATGGTAATAATCATATCCCGGTACATGGCGATGGCCTTTTCGTTCACCTCTCCATGACCTTTCGGTAAAATTCTCGGCCAGCTGACGGAAAAACGATATGCTTTAATCCCAAGTTCCTTCATCAATGCAAAATCTTCTTTATATCGATGCATATGATCGCAGGTCCGCTGTGCATTCTGCCCTCTCGTTCCCGGCGCATCTCCTGCCGTAAAAGTATCCCACACACAAACGCCTCTGCCATCATCCGGGTCCGTTCCCTCTATTTGATAAGAACTGCTGGCAACACCCCATACAAAATCATCCCGAAACATACCGTAAAACACTCCATTCTCTCAATTCGCAGCCGCTTCCCTTAAAAGTTTTGCAACTGCTATTTTCCATTGTACGTAACAGACGCAACCTGCGTCAAGCACAATATCTATTATTTTTATAAAGATTCTTTTGCAAATCCCCCGTTTTTCCCGTTTATTTCCACCGGCACCTTAAGTTTGTTGCACAAAGCGACAGCAGCACGGTTCTTATTGTCACACACCGCCTTGTAGGAAAAGGCCGGAAAATGTTCTTTCATATAGGAAAAAACAGCCTCTCCCGCTTCCGTGGCATACCCTTGTCCCTGATACTTCGGGGCAATCATAAAACCAAACTCCAGCACGTCTTCCTCCTCCGTGTTGGTAAATCCCATGCGGCCGATTAATGTCCCCTTCCCTTCCAGAAAAATCAGCCACATCCCGTACTCAAACATGCCGTACATATGATTAATATACCGTTCTAAATATGCAGCCTCCTCTTCCCGGTTCTCTTGCAGCGGTTCCAGAAAAGGAAGAAGTTCCGGATTCTTATACAGTTCATAAATATCATCCAGGTCTTCTACGGTCATTTCCCGGATATGCAAACGCTTCGTCACGGCAATATCCCGGGGGATTCCCCGAAGCCGTCGATATACGCCATCCAAATATTCCCCGTCCACATCATCAAAACCTTCCAACAAATAAGAATACCCGCGAAAAGACTCTTCGCCGTTGTCTTCATGAAGCCAGATCAAAACCGACCTCCCCTTATAAAAGCTTCCGATTTCACTGCTGTCGGTAATATACAACGCAGCTTCTTCCCACTCTTTTGAAGAATTTCCCGTTTGTTTCCGTAAAACCAGAGAGATTCCCTCCCGATACAGACGTTCGCGTAACGCCTGTATCGCTTCCCGCGGCGGTTCCTTACGGGTATCAATATAAACATTCTTTAATTTCTTTTCAATTCTCACTTTTATCCCCTCATGGTTTGTGGTATCATTTATGCTTAGAGTAATTCTTTTATCCGGCATTTTACAAGTAGGTTCATTTTAACATGAATTACCCAAAAGCGCACGCGCTTAAAAGAACTCTTACTATATTTTATTTCAGAAAGGAAACGATTATGGCACAAAATCCTATTGTCACCATTACCATGGAAGACGGTTCCGTGATCAAAGCTGAGCTTTATCCCGAAATCGCTCCTCAGTCAGTTTACAATTTTATTTCCTTAATCAAGAAAAACTTTTATGATGGATTGATTTTCCATCGTGTAATCAAAGGCTTCATGATTCAGGGCGGATGTCCGGAAGGCGTTGGTACAGGCGGTCCCGGATACCATATCAAAGGTGAATTTGCCCAGAACGGTTTCGAAAACAACTTAAAGCACACCGCAGGTGTTCTTTCCATGGCTCGTTCCATGATGCCTAACTCTGCAGGAAGCCAGTTCTTCTTAATGCACAAAGATGCACCCCACTTAGACGGTGCTTACGCTGCCTTCGGAAAGGTAACGGAAGGTATGGAAGTGGTAAACCGCATTGCGGAGGTTGCTACCAATTACGCAGACAAGCCTTTGGAGCCTCAGGTAATGAAAACTGTCACTGTTGAGACCTTTGGGGAGGAATATCCTGAGCCGTCACATTGCTAAAAGTTAGACAAAAAAAGTATTGTTTTTCCGTGATTTTTTCAAAGTTAACAATTTGTTCATATTTCTTTTACAGTTTATTGATTTACATAACATTCTTTTGTAAAAAATCTACTCTATACTGTAACCATAGAGAACAACTCTATATTAACTAATTAACAAACAATACTTTCAAATAACTTTTTCAAAAATGCATGCCCGGTAGAACAATCTCCCGGGCATCCTCCCTTTTTATGACCTTTTTATGACATTAAAAACCCCGGAATGTGAAATCACATTCCGGGGTTTCATTCTGTTTATTATTCTTTCACAATTAAGCCTTGTTTACAGAACCGAATAATTCCATTTTTTCTTTCACAGTAGCCTTGATTGCTTCAACGCCGGGTGCAAGAACCTTACGAGGGTCAAATCCCTTACCCTGTAAATCTTTACCTTCTTCAATGTACTTACGTGTAGCAGCGGAGAAAGCTAACTGGCACTCTGTGTTAACGTTGATCTTAGCAACACCTAAGGAGATTGCTTTCTTGATCATGTCTGCAGGGATACCTGTACCACCGTGAAGAACGAGAGGCATATCACCTGTTAACTGCTGGATAGCATCAAGAGTTTCGAAGCTTAAGCCTTCCCAGTTCTCAGGATATTTACCATGAATGTTACCAATACCTGCTGCAAGGAAGTCGATTCCTAAATCAGCGATCATCTTACATTCGTTAGGATCTGCACACTCACCTCTACCGATAACACCATCTTCTTCACCACCGATGGAACCAACTTCTGCTTCAAGAGAGATTCCCTTTGCAGCACAGTCAGCAACCAACTGCTTGGTCTTTGCAACGTTCTCGTCGATTGCATAGTGAGAACCGTCGAACATTACAGATGAGAAACCTGCATCGATACATTTGTAGCAGTGTTCATATGAACCATGGTCTAAGTGAAGTGCTACGGGAACAGTGATGTTCATCTCTTCGATCATACCGTTAACCATACCAACGATGGTCTTGTAGCCACACATATACTTGCCTGCACCTTCGGATACACCGAGGATTACGGGAGAGTTGTTCTCCTGAGCAGTCTGAAGAATAGCCTTTGTCCACTCAAGGTTGTTGATGTTGAACTGTCCAACTGCATAGTGTCCGGCTTTTGCTTTCTGAAGCATTTCTTTTGCTGATACTAACATTTTTTCTACCTCCAAAAAAATATGAATTTTATGTTGTTACTCTCTGAAAATCATCCGCATCGGGCATGACCCCAGACAGTTACAGTTTACTTAACGACACAATTATAGCCCAAGTAACAAAAAATAGCAAGTTTTATCCTTTTAAAATGCTTTTACACTTTCGAAGGATACGTTTCAGAGGGTTCCTTTGATTCGCCCTTTTTGCGTCAACGGCTTTCTTTATCCCCTCATAATCCTTTGCTGCTCCCAAGGCCAGTTTCTTTTCCCGGGCACTTCGCTGTGCGGCCTGTTTCGCCTCCCGGCCGTCCATCTTCTGGCTTTTCATAATGCTTTCCATGGAAAGTTCTTCGATTACGAAGAGTTCTTCCAGCTGCGCCATAAGGGTCGCTGCTCTTTCGGTACGTACCATTACACAACTGCTGCCGCCGCTTCCTTTCTGTCCGGTAGCATAATTGTCTCCCACGGAGAAATCCCCGTAAGGGTTCAATTTATCCATACAATCTAAGCAGCATGGGGGCATAAAATATTCTTTAATATCCATTCGCTCCCTGCGGGATAAGGAAAATGCCTCCCCCCCTGCCGGATACAACCGCATATCTCCCGGCCAGCCGCCACACTCTTTATTTCTGAAATCCATTCCGGAAAGTTTGCCCTCCGCAAAAACGGTATTGAAATAATCCCACACATGGGTGGTCATGGTCATGTCACAGAACAATCCGACGAAAAGATAATTCTCCCGTTCAAGATTATTTGCCTTCAGCACCTCCTGCAGACCACGGAAATAACAAGGGGTTCCCACCAAAACCAACTTTTTGTTCCGGTTTGCCAGCATATACGAAACCTCATCCCCGTGTGCCACCTGCACATAACGGGATTTGGCGGTTGCTTTCAAATCATCATTCTTCTTATATAAGCGAGTCTGCACTTTCTCTCCGTAGATATTCTGCCCTACCAAAAATGCACCCTGATACAATTCTTTCTCTAAAAGAGCCTTCACAAGGGCTGTAATAAATCCGCCGGAAGTGGAATTTCGAAGAACTCCCTCGTCTTTGCTTGTCACGGCCAAACAACGGACTTCTTCCCCGTTCTCTTTCTTCTCTTTCCCAAGCTGTGAAAGGGCTCCGCCGCAGGTCTTTAAACATTTACCGCACTGCACACAGGCTTCCGAAATAACCGGACCTAATTCTCCGCCCTCCAATACCTGCAAAGAAACGGCTTCCACGGGGCATACCGCCTCACATATGCCGCAGCCGCAGCATTGTCCTTTTTCACGAATCTTTTCTACCGTCACTTCTTTCCGCCTCCGTTCGATTTTTTTCTGCGAAAACGTCCCGTTACCGTTCGAAAGGCAGGTTTGAAATCAGGACTTTTAAAATAAAACAATAAAAACAGAAGGTTCGGTACAACCAGACAGATTACTCCTCTTACCCCAAGCCACATCAGGCCGGCCACTCTGCCCTCCCCCTCGGGGATAAAACAGCATATTCCGAAGGTAACGACTCCCGAAACCAAGGTCACCAAACCGTAAAAGCATATTTTCAAAAGATTCTTACTGCCGCCGGTTTTAAAAAGGGTGCGAAACAGAGTGCTGTTAATCCAGGGGACGGAAATGAGGAAAGCTGCCAGGGAGGAAACGATTACACCGTAAACATCCCAAACCTGAACGAGCAAAAGATTCAGCACCAGATTCACGCCCATGCAAACGTAGGGACGATACCGGTCCTCATACCAGATTCCCGCTGCGTCCTTAAACACAATAATTGCTCTCTGAATGGAGAACAGGAAGAAATACAATACCATTCCGATGTCCACGCCTATGGGATAGGTCAGGCTTTCTCCTACCCAGAGCAACATAAAAGGACGGAACAGACAAAGCATGCAAACGGAGCACCATCCTGTAATCCAGGCATTGATGAAACCGATTTTGCCAAATAATTTCATATTCTTCTCGGTGGTTTCCGTAATGAGGCTGCTTCCCACACCGGCTGTCATGGAAGAGAAAACCAACACTACAAAAGAGTTCACCGCACTCATGATATAGTAGTAGTTTCCGTACATGGTGGTGGAGGTCAGTCCTAAGAATGCGGAAATCACAATCATATCCGCTGCGTGAACCACAATGGAATTCATCTTGGTTCCTATCAGGCCGGCAAGACGCTTTTTGATTCCTTTTCGTTCTTCCGCTCCTAACTTTCCGCGGCATCGGAATTCCGGATATCTTTTATTTGTTACCCAGGCATTCAGAGCATTGGTCAGAATCGTCCCTACAATGGGAACAATGGCATAGGCATAAAAATTTCTGGTAAGAACCAGCACCGCAATCTGTCCCACCTGAATCAGGATGGAAACAATCATGGTGATTTTACTCTTGATATCCGAACGCTGATGAGCCACCAGAAGGCTTTGCTTATATCCGGCAAAGAAATAACTGATAACGGAATTAATCAGATACAGATAAAACAGAATATAGACATTCACCCCTGCGGGCGGTTCGTCCTTAATCAGATAAGGAATGGCCGGCAAAAGAATGGTTCCCAAAAAGAGCATGACGGTGCCGATAATCCTGTAAAAAGTGCGATAATAAGAAAGGAACTCACATATTTTATCCTTGTCATTCTCTTCGATAGGCTTATACATGGAGTATACAATAGCGGAACCAAGCCCCAGCTCTGCCAGACTTAAGAAACTCAATATAGATGTAAAAAGACTTCCCACACCCAAATATTCCTCACCCAGAAGGTAGAGAATTATGGTTCTGGAAACAAAAGGGAGAACGATTGCAATTATTTTGTTGGCAAAAGCAAAAACAATGTTTCTGGAAGCATTTTTACTTCTGGAATCTGCCATACAATCAATCCTCCTTTCCACAAGCATTTTATTTCAAAACATAATCATATACGTTATTCTTGCGTATTTCTTTAAGACCCGCCGCAATCTGACGGGAGTTTTCCGGATAGGAATCACACATATCACCAATCACCTTGGCAACCTTATCCATCTCAATCTCTTTGCGGACATCAAAAAGATTATCCGTCTGCCCGAACAAATCAAGCAATTCCCGATACTTCACAGCCCAGCCCGGCACTACCGCGGGAATTGCATTCCTGTATGCGTGCACTACCGCATGGAACCGGGAAGCCACAACGAAATCAAACTTCTGCACCAAATGGTCAAACTCTAAACAGCTTAACTCCTTCTCCATAAGAATTACCTTTTCATGCTGTCCGAAGTAATCCTCCTTCACCTTTTGGCAAACCTTTAGATCCTCGCCGGAATGGTAAATCAAATATACCTGTTTGCCTCTGTCCAAAAGGGTACGAATGGCAACCTGATACATTTCATACAGCTGCTCCGGATTGCCGTATCGGAAGGTCTTCAGATTCGGAATCACCGCAACACTGCCGGCCGGCACCTTAGGAAGCGTACTCACGGGAACTTCCTTGTAGACATTCCCTTCCTCTATTCCCTGATTCTGCAGAACCAAATCCGGCATTTTAACCAGATTTTCCAAGCCATACTTCTCTTTCAGGAGGTCATATCCTTCCTGCTCGCGACACATGATTACAGAAGCATATTTTAAGTTCTTCTTAATCATTCTGTTTACGATTCCCGCAGTAATCCCCTTGTAATCAAAAGGTCCGAATGACTGCGGCATAAGATAAACCGGAATGCCGTAGCGCTTGGCAATGGCAATTCTGGTAACAAAAAATACAGATTTCTTTACACCCCAGTTGGAGCCGAGGGAATATCCGCTGACATCCACAATGGCTTCGGTCTCTGACATAAGTTTCTCATACGCCTTCACAGTCTGTCCGCCAAAAAGGCGCATTAACATTGCCGTAGGGACGAAGGAAAGCATGAAAAGTTTACCGGGAGCGGGATAGTTCTGAATCCGGAAGCAGTACTGCTCCTTCTCCTCTTTCGGTCTGCGATAATCCATATTGGAAAGCAATACCGTTTCACGACCGGGAAAACGCTTCGCCACTTCGTCCGTGGTGATAAAAGTCATGGCCTGCGCCCCTTTATTCACAAGTTGTCCGCCTGTAATCACAATCTTATTTTTCATAGTGATTGATAAATCTCCTTATATTCACGGCAAATATCTGCCCAACGAAACCGTTCTGCCTGCGCCACTGCATTTTTGACCAGCAATTCATACGCAGAAACGGCCATCTCTATCTTTTCGGCAATATCCTCAGGGCTTAAGTCATCCACGGGATAACCTATCACACCATCCGGAAACTGCCCATCAAATCCCTGTCCTTTGGTATACAAAACCGGCAGGCCCTGACTTAACGCCTCGGAATACACCAGACCGAAGGTCTCTGTATGAGAGGGCATTACAAACAAGTCATGTTCTCTGTAAATATCAAGAAGCGCCTCCTTAGGCTGCTTCTGAATATATGTGGTATTGGGATAAACACACATCTTCTCTTTCAACTGCTCATCCCCTACCGCACCCACTGCCGTAAAAGAAACATCCCAGCCTTTTTTACGAAGTATCTCCAATGCTTCCTGGGTTGCGATGGGATTTTTTCTCTCACACACAACCCCTGCGAAAACCACTTTTAGCTGCTTACGCTCCAAGCGTTCCCGTGTCTTTTCTAACAGTTCCAGGCGCTCCCTGTAAATGTGGTCAAGCCAGAAATCATCAATACCGTTTGGCATAATATAACTTTTATCCAGAATCTCCTGATGGTATTTCTTCGGAACATAAGTTTGCAGCACATGTTTCCGATAAGTCTCTGACAGGAAAAATACCCCGGACGAATCCCGCAAAATTTTCACTCCGCGACCTCTTAAGTAAAACAATCTCTTAAAAAAAACATTCACATCCGTGCTGCGTACCGCCACCACGTACTTTAAACCATATTTTTTATGCAGCCGCCTTGCGGCATTCCCGTCCGTAAAAAGCGTATAGGCATGGATGCAGTCATATTCCGCAACATTGCACTTTTTTTGCAGGTCGGATAAAATCTTTTTTTGCTTATAATCAAAAATGAATCTGTGCCACTTTTTAAAACACGAAGAAGCAATCACCTTAGCTCCGGGAGTATCCACATCCACATCTTTCAGAGAGGAAAGGGGTACATATACACAATTCTCAATTCCCTCTTCATTCAAGTGGGAAATCATATGCCGGTGCAACACGGTGCCGGCGTAATTACAATTAATATGAAATATCTTCATGCTTACAATCCTTCTGCTCCGAAACCCGAAACCAGTCCTGTCTTACTTCTTATTCTCCACATAGAGGCCCAATGCCTGCCTGTGATTTCGAATGGAAACCTCCCGCAGTGAGCCGCCGAATTCTCCGTCTAAAGTCCAGCTGACTTCCTCCTCCGAGAAGAATTCCAGTGCTGAAGTTTTAAAATAGTAGATATACTCCGGATCCATCTCCTGGGACAGGAGTGATGTAATAATCTGGTTCAAATCCGCTCCGCTTCTGGGATACTTCACCAGAAACACTTCAAATTCCCCATCATCCAGCGCCACATCTCCTGAGGGGATGGGCTTATATCCACCTATGGAACGGGAATTCGTTACCATTCCATAGATAAAATCATCCTTAATAATTGTCTTCTCGGTAACCACACGGAAATTATAGGGACGCACATTACCGATTCCGATACTCTTAATCCCTTCCAGAACATAGGCCATGTGTCCCAGCCGGTTCTTGTAACGCTGGTCCGTAGCATAGGACACCTCCGTCCAAAGACCAAATGCCGCCACATACACAAAAGGACTGTCATTAAATGTTCCCATATCGCATTTTACAACCGAACCATACACTGCATGCCGGGCTGCCTTCATGGCATTCACCGGGATACCCATGCTTCCCGCAAAATCATTTGTACTTCCCATGGGAATATATCCAATGGGGAAAAATGCGTTTGCGCGATACATGCCTTTTACCACTTCATCCAATGTTCCGTCGCCGCCGCTGCAGACAACCCGATCATACTCCGTTCCGTGTTTTTCAATATATGCAGTGGCATCTCCCCTTGCCTGTGTGGGGCGCACCGTCACCGTATAGCCTGCGCTTACAAACAAATCCAGAATATCGGATAATTTATTTTTTATTTTTCCTTTGCCCGAACCGGGATTATATAAAAATAATAATCGCTTCTCTTCCATGTCCGCAACCTGCCCGTTAAGTATAGGTAGAAGAAAAGAACACCTAAAAAGTGTTCTTTCCAATCTTATTATTCAGCCTGACTTAAATATTTTTCAATCTCTGCAAGAGCTTCCTTCTCATCTGTGCCGTCTACAATCACGGTTACCTGCTCACCTGCATCCAAGCCAAGACTCATCATTCCCATGATACTCTTTGCATTTACTTTCTTGTTGTCAATCTGCAAATATACGGTACTGTCATACTGACTTGCAACCTGTACCAATACAGCGATGGGTCTTGCTTCCATTCCGCCGGATAACTTAATTGTCATTTCTTTCTGAATCATATTACTCCTCCTTATTACTCCAAAACCGCTTACTCCCCCGAAACGGTTCATCAACCAAAGTTCTTAAGTTTCTTTGCTATTTCACCTATTTTTCTCAGTCTGTGATTCACGCCGGATTTCCCTATGGGTGGGTCAAAAAACACCCCCAGTTCCTGATAGGACTCCTCCGGATGCTCCAGTCTGATTTCAGCCATGATTCTAAGATTCTCCGGCAAATATGCCAGACCTTTCTTTTCTCTGATGTACAAAATGTCTTCAATCTGCTTATTTGCGGTATTTACTGACTTAATCAGATTAGCAGTATCGAAATTATTTCTGCGGTTGGTTTGATTTCCGATGTCCTTCAATATCCGGGCATTCTCATAGTTCATCAACCCCACATGCGCTTCCATAATATTAAGCAGCATGGAAATCGCTTCGCTCTCCTTAATATATACCACATGATATTTCCGGCGCAACACAATCCGGCTCTCAATGCCGAATCCTGCCAGCACTTCCACAACCAAGCCTGCAAAGGTTTCGCTGTTGCATAAAAATTCCAGATGATACCCCTTACCCGGATCACTCATGGACCCGATACACATAAAACATCCGCGAAGAAATGCTCTTCTGCAACAGGAAGTCTTAAGCAGCACATTCGAAACGCGCTCTCCCTTGTCAAGACGATGCTCTGCTTCATTCCACATCTTCAGTGCCTGAAGCATTTCCCGATAATTCTCCTCCCCGAGAATCCGCCCTTCCGTTAACGCATTGGTACGTTCACAGGGCTCACCACCTTGAAAAAGGCCATTTTCTATATTAAAGGTTTTTTTCAATAATGTAAAGTATTTTCTGACGATTGCCTCATGTTCTGTCACAATTACGAGGCTTTTGGTCTCATCCGCCAGAGTTTCTTCCGTGGCAAAATGATAGCAAATCACAGCCAGCTCCGCAATTCTGCAATGTCTGGCAGGGCCGGTCTGCTTCTCAAGTTCCTCTTTAATATCCTGCGAAAAGGACATCTTTTTCATTCTCCTTTTATCACAACTTATCCCTTATGCATGCGTTCCCGCATCCCTATGGGTAAGCTTCAATCCATAATTTTCTTTGCTCTGCAGTTTTTCATACAACTCATTGGCCAGCGTCACACTTCTGTGTTTTCCGCCGGTGCAACCAATTCCCACAATCAGCTGGTTTTTACCTTCTTTGACATAATTAGGTAAAAGGAATTCCACCATGTCCACTAATTTCTGCAGAAACTCGCCTGCTTCCGTAAAACTCATAACGTATTCACGCACTTCCCTGTCATTTCCCGTCTTATGCTTCAAATCATCAATATAGAAAGGATTGGGCAGAAAACGCACATCAAAAACCAAATCCGCATCCGCCGGAATTCCGTTTTTGAAACCGAAGGACATGACATGAACCATAAGACTATTATATTTCTCATTCTTAAGAAAAATACGTTCCAGCTCATCTTTTAGTTCTCTTGTCAGAAGATGGGAAGTATTAAAAACATAATCCGCAGAACCTTTCAGACCTTTCAGAAGGGTTCTCTCGCGACTGATTCCCTCCTCTATACGCTCCCCGTTCTGAGAAAGAGGGTGCATTCTTCTGGTTTCTTTGTATCTTTTAATCAGTACCTGGTCGGAGGCATCCATGAAAACAATCTCATGCTTAATCCCCAGATTACGTACCGCCTGTAGCGCCCCGTTTACTTCATCCTCAGACTGCGCCGCTCTGACATCAATTCCCAGGGCCACCTTGGTAATCTCCTGATTCGGTTCTGACATCAGTTCCACAAATTTGGAAATTAAGGGAACCGGCAGATTGTCTACACAGTAAAAGCCCATATCTTCCAACAGTCTTAATGCGGTATATTTTCCGGCACCGCTCATTCCCGTCACAATTACAAATCGCACAATCTACTCCTCTCCCAAAAAGATCACTTCCGGCTCCAGCAACACCCCGGAATCTTCCTGTACTTTCTTTTGTACCAGGGCTATCAATTCCTTAATATCCTTGGCACATGCATTCCCTTTGTTGATTACGAAACCATTGTGCTTCTCGGACACTTGTGCGTCTCCCACAGAGGCGCCGCTCAAGCCGGAATCCCCGATTAATTTGCCGGCAAAATGTCCTTCGGGACGCTTAAAAGTACTGCCCGCACTGGGATACTCCAAGGGCTGTTTCTCCTTGCGGCGCATCGCCAAATCCCGCATGGTTTCTTCTATTTCTTCCCTGTTCCCGGGCTGTAAAAGGAACGTTACCTCCGTAACGATATAGGGAGCCTTCTTTAAAATACTGGTACGATATCCGAATTCCATCTCGTCACAGGTCAATATCCCGGCCTTTCCGGATTCATCCAGAATCCGCACCGATTCCACCACCTGCTTCATCTCTCCGCCGTATGCGCCGGCATTCATCACCATTGCACCACCGACAGTTCCGGGAATTCCGGCAGCAAATTCAAATCCCTTCAGATTGTTTTTGCAGGCAAGTGCCGCTACACGGCTCAGCGAAGCTCCTGCCCCTGCAATAATCCGGTTTCCTTCGCAGGAAATCCTGCTCATTCCTTCCCCCAGGCGAAGAATTGCGCCTTCAAACCCCTTGTCGCTGACGCAAAGATTGCTTCCTTTTCCCAATAAAAAATATGCAACCCCATAACGCCCGAAAAGAGAAAGAACTTTTTGAAGTTCTTCCTCCTCTTCAATGGTTACAAAAATTTCTGCCGGACCGCCTACCCGAAAGGTAGTATGGTTTTTTAACGGCTCATCAAATATTAGCTGTTCTTCTTTGAATATTGTAGAAAGTTCTTTAATCAGTTGATGATCCACACTTATTCTCCATCTCTGACTACGGATAACACACAATTGTCACATGAAAAGACGTTCCCGTGCCAAATATCCGCCTTCTTTATATAATCAACTACAGCATCAACTTTGCTGCACCATAAATTCCCGCATCGTTTCCTAAGGTTGCAAGTGCAAACTTGGTTTCGCGACTTCCGCGGAATACATAGGGAAGATAATTTTTGACAATGTAATCCAAAAGAATATCTCCCGCCTTACTTACACCGCCGCCGATTACGATAATTTCAGGGTTTACCACGCAGGCAATACTTGCCAATGCCTTTCCGAGGTACTCGCCGAACTGCTCTGCCACCTCGATTGCAAGAGCATCACCACTCTTTACGGCATCCCATACAGTCTTAGCGGAAAAGTCTTCTCTCTGACGTAATACGCTGGGCATATCGTCCTTTGCAAGACGTTTCTTCGCAATATATACAATTCCCGTAGCGGAAGCATACTGCTCAAGACATCCCTTGTTTCCACATCCGCAGCACGTTTCCTCTCCGTCCTGTACATGAATGTGTCCGATTTCTCCGCCGGAACCTTTGTAGCCGGCAAGAATCTCGCCTTCCACAATGATACCGCCACCGACACCGGTCCCCAGAGTAACCATTACCATGTTACCGTATCCGGCACCGCCGCCTTTCCACATTTCACCCAAGGCTGCCACGTTGGCATCGTTTCCGGCCTTAACCGGAAGTCCCACCAGACCTGACAGGGTTTCGCTTACATTGAAAACATCCCATCCCAAATTTGCTGCCTGATAAATCACGCCTTTGGAATCCACGGGACCCGGCACACCGATTCCCACGCCAAGGATGTCTTCCTTATCTATATTCTTGTCGGCAATCTTACTTTTAATACTTCTGGCAATATCAGGAAGAATTCCTTCCCCGTTATTGTCTTTCACGGTAGGGATTTCCCACTTATCCAAAAGGGAAGCATCCTCCTTAAACAGGCCCATTTTAACAGTAGTTCCGCCTAAATCCACACCAAAAATGTACTTTTCCATTATTCTTCCTCTTCCTCACGTTTCTTTGCCAGGGAATTCTGTACACGCTGATACAATTCCTGTGCCGCATTATATCCCATCTTTTTCTGACGATGGTTAACCGCTGCCGATTCACAGATAATCGCAAGGTTACGTCCGGGACGAATCGGAATATTGTGGCATACAACCTTCTTTCCAAGGTATTCCGTATACTCTTCTTCCAGACCAAGACGGTCGTACTCTACATCCTTATTCCAATCTGCAAGCTTGATTACCAGGTCAATGTTCTGGGTTTCTTTCACGCTGGAAACACCGAATAATGTCTTAACATCTACGATACCGATACCGCGAAGTTCGATAAAATGCTTCGTAATATCCGGTGCGGTACCAATCAGGGTATCATCGCTTACCTTACGGATTTCTACTACGTCATCCGTAACAAGACGATGTCCTCTCTTAATCAATTCCAGGGCGGCCTCGCTCTTACCGATTCCGCTCTCCCCTACAATCAAAAGTCCCTCGCCGTATACGTCTACCAAAACGCCGTGTACGGAAATACAGGGAGCAAGTTTTACATTCAGCCAACGAATAATTTCAGCCATAAAAGCTGAGGTGGGTTTCTTCGTTGCAAACAAAGGAACTCCGTTCTCAACCGCCTTTTTACGGAATAATTCATCCGGTTCCAGTTCGCGACAAAAAACAATACAGGGAATGGGATAACTTAAAAGCTGGGAATAAATCTCTTCCTTCTTCTCATCGGAAAGACTCATCATATAAGTATATTCCACAAAACCGATTACCTGAAGTCTGGTTGCTTCAAAATGCTCGAAATAGCCCGCCATCTGCAATGCAGGACGATTAATATCCGGCTGCTTGATCTTAATTCCCTTGGTTTCAATCTCCGGAGTAATGGGCTCTAATTTCATTTTTTCAATTATCTTTGCTAAACTTACACTTGCCATAGTAGTATGCTCCTCTCCCGTATCATTTTGTTTTTTGCCCTATCTTTTTCAGAAAGTTATTTACATTGTAGCATAGATAAAATATTCGTTCAACCTGTAAAAAATGCGCAAATCCCCTTGGCGATGTGCAGCGGAATGTCTGTCCTTGCCGTGATTTCTTCCGCCGTGGCCTTCTTAAGCTCCTCTATGGAAGCAAAGTGTCTCATCAATGCCTTCCGTCTGACGGGACCGACACCGGGAATCTCATCCAGCACGGAATGGACCTGGGCTTTGCTGCGCAGGAAACGATGGTATTCAATGGCAAAACGATGGGCCTCGTCCTGAATCCTGGTCACCAGATGAAATCCCTCCGATCCGGTATCAATGGGAAGTTCTTTCCCGTTATAATAAATTCCTCTGGTTCTGTGATTATCATCTTTTACCATACCGCAAACAGGAATGTTTAACTCCAACTCTTCCAGCACAGACAATGCAATTCCCACCTGTCCCTTGCCGCCGTCCATGAGAATTAAATCCGGAAACCGGTTAAAGCTTCCGTATGTATTCTCTCCGGCATTCTTTTTCTGCTCCGTCAGGCCATGTACAAAACGTCTGGTCAGCACCTCCCGCATGCAGGCATAATCATCCGGCCCCGACACGCTTTTAATCATGAATTTGCGATAATCACTGCGCTTAGGTTTTCCGTTCTCAAACACCACCATGGAGCCGACATTTGCAAATCCGCTGATATTGGAAATATCGAAAGCTTCCATACGCTGTATGTTGCCGATTCCGAGGAGGTTCTCCAATTCCCGCACCGCGCCCCGGGTTCTGGCTTCTTCTCTCTTAATTTTCTCCGTATCCTTGGCCAGGACGGTTGCCGCATTCTCCCCTGCCAGCTCCAGCATTTTCTCCTTCTGCCCCTTTATGGGAACAACAATGCGCACCGTACTGCCATTTTTTGCGGAAAGCCATTGCTCAATAATGCCGGCCTCCTCTAAGGGTTCTTTTACATAAATCTCCTTGGGAATAAACGGAGTTCCCGCATAAAACTGCTTGATAAAGCTCTGAAGAATCTCCCCATCACTGTCCGTTTCCGTCTGTTTCATATAAAAGTGCTCCCGGCCAATCAATTTGCCTTCCCGCACAAAGAACACCTGAACTACCACATCACGTTCGTTACGGGCCAAACCGACAAAGTCTTTGTTTTCTCCGTCACTGTTGGTAATCTTTTGTTTCTGGGATACGCTTTTGACACTAAACAGAAGTTCTTTATATTTTGCCGCCTCTTCGAACTCCATCCGCTCCGAGGCTTCATACATTTTCCCTTCCAGCTCCTTCAGAATCGGAGCATGGTTTCCGTTTAGGAATTCAAGAGCCTTCTGCACCCTCTCCCGATATGCTTCCTGAGACTCCTCTCCCATACAGGGTGCGGTACAAGCCTTGATGTGATAGTTAAGGCAGGGTCTGCTCTTGCCGATATCCCTGGGCAATACCTTGTTACAGGTGCGAAGCCGGTACAGTTTATTGATTAGCTCAATGGTATCCTTCACCGCTGCCGCACTGGTAAAAGGCCCGAAATACCGGGCACCGTCCCGTCGCAGCATTCTTGAGAAAAGCACTCTCGGGTATTTTTCCGTTACCGACACTTTAATATAAGGATACGTTTTATCATCCTTAAGCATGGTGTTATACTTCGGGGAATGTTCCTTAATCAGATTATTCTCCAGCACCAACGCCTCTAACTCCGAATCTGTAACAATATATTCAAAACGTGAAACAAAAGATACCATTCTCTGAATCTTAGGGCTCTTCTTGGTGCTTTCCCTAAAATAGGAGCGGACACGGTTTCTCAAATTAATCGCCTTGCCCACATAGATAATGGTATCTTTCGCATCGTGCATGATATAAACTCCCGGCTTAGCCGGGAGTTTTTTTAATTCTTCTTCAATATGAAAGGGTTCTAAACTCATTCCGATTCTCCTGAATCCTTCTTCTGGCCGTATCTTCGGTTCTTCAATGCCTGCGCAAACTCGGAATCCGCAGAATCATTGCCCGCAGCCTCTGTTGCCTCATTTTCCGCCTCTGTTGCTTTATTTTCTGTCTCTGTTGCTTCGTTCTTAACACCCATTTCATCCGTGATTTCGACATCATCACCGATCACTACATCAAAACATCCGGCGTTTTCTTTCATTGTTTCATCGAAACTTTCAGGAGTTTCATCCAACGTCTTCTCAACCGTTTCCGTTTTTTTAGGAGGGGGAACGGGAATTCCCTTTTCCTTACAGTAGATTTCCATGAACTCGTGGCCGGTAATGGTCTCCTTCTCAATCAGATGCGCTGCAAGCTTATCCATAATATCACGATTCTCTTCCAAAAGACGCTTCGCTTCGCTATAGCTTTCCTTCAGAATCCGCATCACTTCCTCATCTACTTCCGCAGCAGTTGCATCTGCACAGTTCATAACCACACGACCGTCTAAATAACGACTTTCTACCGTTTCCAGTCCAATAAGTCCAAACTTACTGCTCATGCCGTACTGGGTTACCATGGAACGGGCAATGGAAGTAGCCTTCTCAATATCATTGGAAGCACCTGTTGTTACGGATTTAAAAACAATTTCTTCTGCTGCTCGGCCAGCCACCAGACCTACCAGCATATCCTTCAATTCTTCTTCTGAATTCAAATATTTCTCTTCCTCGGGTACATGCATTACATATCCTAACGCACCCATGGTTCTGGGCACAATCGTAATCTTCTGTACCGGCTCGGAATTCTTCTGCAAGGCACTTACCAAAGCATGACCCACTTCGTGGTAAGATACAATCTTTCTCTCCTGCTCGCTCAGAATTCTATCCTTCTTTTCTTTACCGACAAGGACAATTTCCACTGCACCGAACAAGTCTTTCTGACTGACAAACTCACGACCGTCTTTTACGGCATTGATTGCTGCCTCATTAATCATATTGGCAAGGTCGGAACCTACCGCGCCGCTGGTTGCCAGTGCTATCTCATCCAAATCAACGGTTTCATCCATTAATACGTTCTTGGAATGCACTTTCAGAATTGCCACACGGCCCTTCAAATCAGGTTTTTCCACAATAATTCGGCGGTCAAAACGACCGGGGCGCAAAAGAGCTTTATCAAGAATCTCAGGTCTGTTGGTTGCCGCCAGAATAATAATTCCCTTCTTACCATCAAAACCATCCATTTCAGCCAAAAGCTGATTTAATGTCTGTTCACGCTCCTCATTTCCGCCACCGTATTTGGAATCACGACTGCGCCCAATCGCATCGATTTCATCGATAAAAATGATGCAGGGAGCATTCTTCTCCGCCTCCTTAAAAAGGTCACGGACACGGGACGCGCCCACACCTACATAAAGTTCCACAAAATCAGAACCGGTAAGGGAAAAGAACGGAACCTTCGCTTCCCCTGCCACTGCCTTAGCCAACAATGTTTTACCCGTTCCGGGAGGCCCTACCAAAAGAGCACCTTTCGGAAGTCTTGCACCAATCTTGACATATTTCTCGGGATTATGAAGAAAATCCACAACCTCCTGCAGGGATTCAATTGCTTCATCCTCGCCGGCAACATCACGAAAGGTAATTCCTGTTTCCTTCTGCACATAAACCTTGGCATTGTTCTTGCCAACATTCATCATTCCGCCGCCCTTGGCAATCTTTCGGAAGATCAATACAGTAAACAAAACCATAAGGGCAATCGGTAAAATGTTAAACAGAATAAAATAAATTACCTCTCCGGAATTGCTGGGAATCTCTCCGCTTACCTCAATCCCCTTTTCCAGAAGGCGGGCTGTCAGGGTTTCATCCTCTTCAATCTTTCCGGTATAATATACCTTTTCCGACTGGGGCAGCGCAAGGAAATTGTTCTGCGCCTGTTCTGTCTTCTTGGGATATACAATGATTTGCTCCGGTGCGATTACAACCTTCTCAATCTCATCAGCCTCAATCATCTGAACAAACTCATTATATTTAATCTCATTCTCATTTCCTGCAAACATGTTTCTGGTTAGGAAGATTGTCAGAAACAATACCAGCATCGCGAACAGAAACAAGGTAAAAAATCCTTGCGGTTTCTGTCCTTTGTTATTTCTGTTGTTTTGATTGTTATTATGATTGTCATTACCACCTTGATTTCCCGGTCCGTGGTCATAATTTCTTTGATTATTATTTTCGTAATTATTGTTTTCCATATTCACTCTTTCCGTTTATTATATTTCCTCTTTCATTATAATGTCCCTATTCTTTTAAATCAATATGGTAATATGTGAAAAAACTGCGTACTATTCCTGTTTCACAAGGGAGATTTTCCGCCATTTACCTCTTTTAAATCGAATAATAAGAACGATTCCGCGGAACAATTCATCCGCTGCATTGGCAATCCATACACCCACAATTCCCCACTGCATTGCCACACCAAGAACATATCCCATAGTAACGGACAAACACCAGGTGAAAATGATACTCATAACAACCGGATAACGCACATCACCGGCAGTCTGCAATGCCCGAACCATGGTAATGTTAATGGCGCGACCGATTTCCAGAATAATCTCAACCATAAGAAGCTGTTTGGCAATCGCCAAAACCTCCGCGCTTGCACTGGGGAAAAGCCCTACAATCCAGTCAGAGAAAATGCAGATAATAATCGTCAAAATAAGGGATGTACAGATAGACCAACGCAATGCGTAATATACACTTTTTGCCGCCGCATCTTTCTGATCGGCTCCCAACTGATGTCCTTCCACAATCTGCATTGCCTGAGAAATGGACATAGTAAAAACATAGGCAAACTGGACCACCATGGTTACATAGATTTTGGCATTTACCACATCCGTTCCCATCGGATTAATAAATGACATCAAAACCAGCTGCGCAATGTCATAGGACATATTTTCCCCCACGGAAGGCACTCCAATCTTGAGAAGCTGTCCCAACAACATAAAAGGTCTGGATTTTTTAAGGGCAGAGAAATAAATCTTTCCAACCTTATTAAAAAAAACATAAATGACAAGAACCATTCCGACAAGACGTCCAAAGGCAGTTGCGTAAGCAACACCAACCACACCGGCGTCAAAAACAAAGAGGGCAAGAGAGTTTCCGATTACGTTAATCACATTAACCATAATAGAAATTACCATAGTCTCTTTCACTAACGCATTCGCCTTAAGGAAGGAACTGAAGCAGTTTGAAATCGCCATAAATATAAAAGCAGTTCCTACAATCTGCATATACTGCTTTGCATAAAGAAAAGTTGTGGCATCTTCTATTTTAAGAAGGGTTAAAATAAAATCGATTCCAAAAAGACAGACAATACCCAAAACAAAACCAATACATACATTTACGATTAGAGTAAGAGGATAAATTGCTTTGGCTTCCTCATCCCGTCCGGCACCATGATACTGGGTGATTAAAATAAGTGATGCTGTACCCAATACCTGGAAGAAAAGAATCATTACCCAGGAAATCTGTCCTGCATTTCCGATTGCCGCAACGGCTTCCGCAGAATAACCGCTAAGCATTAACTGGTCAATATTGCTAACCAGAATGGCAAGCAGCATTTCAAAAAAGATAGGAATTGTTAATTTCATGATGTTCATCTGCTTTGTATTCATCTTATCCATAGGATTAATCCTCTCTTTTTCGCAATTATATACTATGATATATATTTCGACACTTGTACTTTCTTCATTAGTTTATGTAGAAAAAAACACGTTATATAAAATAACGTGTTTTTTAAGAGGCGCCAACCAGATTTGAACTGGTGATCAGGGTGTTGCAGACCCACGCCTTACCGCTTGGCTATGGCGCCATATTATAAAAATGACTCCGACGGGAATCGAACCCGTGTTACCGCCGTGAAAGGGCGATGTCTTAACCGCTTGACCACGGAGCCTTATTTCTGCACGGTTTGCTTTCCGTCCACGGGATTTCTCCCAAGCTCCCCGAGTAGGGCTCGAACC
>JAZOAG010000050.1:0-25071 GCA_045595325.1 Lachnospiraceae bacterium | reverse complement strand
CGTTATACACTTCGTAATTCTCCAGTTCTTTATAAAACCCGTCAATGTCAGTGTTAATTTTTGTATATGTGACAATGAACTTCCCCTGCTCTTCCACTGTATTTTGAACAATTTCATTTTTTATTGCAGGATATTTTTCCACTATTTTCTTATACTCGTTTTCTGACAACAATGCACACCACGCCAGATCAACCGGAGAATAATCTCCTTCCCTGCATACATGTAATTTGGGATTCAGTTTTGAAATTTTATTTACTAAAGTACTTTTTCCCGATCCCTGAATACCTTCCACAAAAATATTTTTCATATAGCAGACCTCCTTATAAAACAAAAAAGAACCAATTGTTGCCAAACAGTTCCTTTACGCACTATAACCTCATATACATGTCAAAAGAAATCCACATTTTTGCGCACAAAAAAGAGAGGTTATGAGAACATAATCCACTTTTGGCAACATGACAAACAGTATGAACAAAATCGCTCATACTTCATAAACATTCATGCGTTCAAAAGTAGATTATCTAAACATTTTTTCACCTCTCTCTATAAGATGAAGTCATTCTAACACTCTGACTTAGCTTTGTCAATCAATCGTAAACGTATCACAGACAACTTCATCCCGTTCATAAACGTCCGGGCCGTAACCGTTTGCAATTCCGTAAAAACGGTCCTTCGTCGCTCCGTAGAATGCTTGTCCCTTCTTATTATCCCAGAAAGTATCCACAGACAAATCCGCTGTTAATATGGTTGTCCAATCTTCTTGCCCGTACTCTCTTACAGAAATGTTGCGATACTCGAATGTTCTGGTTTCATTTGCATACTCGTAATCATAGTTTTCCATAAACTGCGACATGCCGCCCTCAAAATAAGAGTTATAAAGCCCCGTATCAAAACGACTGATTAATGTCCATTCATCCGTTGAAAGATCTGCCACCCACTGCTCCACAAAGGTCTTGCCTTCTTCATTCTGATAGCAGTTTAAGTACATACGATACCATTTTCCTTCTTCCCAGTTGTAATCGCAAATATAATTGTGCCCTTCTCCTTCGCCGTCAAACTTGTTTGTATCACCCACGGAAGGATAAACACGCGTCGCATCAATCTTCTCCTCATTGCCCGACTCATCTTTGTACTTAATTTCCCAAAATGACATGATGGCCTTCGGTCCTTCCGGACACATCTGCAAGCCTGCATACGCACCTCCGCAATCATCAACGACCTCATACCTGCTCATCAGATCATCCATATTCATTTGCCAATTACAAAGCGACCAATAAGTAGCCACCCCTGCCTTATCCGCTTTAAAATCAATCATAAACCCGTCAAATTTCCCGGAAGTAGCGCTTAAATCCGGATCAACATACAGATTATGTGCCATGCGTTCTTCCTGATTCGCTTCTTCCTTCGCTTTATCTGCCGGAACACTAAGAATCTCCTCCCAGTTCACACCATCCATCTCTTCCGCACTTTCCGCCAAAGATTCTTCCTCCACAAGGGCAGACGTAGAATTCATCTGTACCGCCTGAGACTCCCCTTCTTTTTCTCCGCATGCTGTTAAACCTAAAAATGCCATGCAAAATAAACATAAAACAACTTCTTTTCGTGTCTTCATCTTTTCCCCTTATCCGATAGAATAACTATCCTATTTATCTATTTTATATCTTTTATTTCTTTTGGCTACACCCTACAAAATCTCCCTGTTCTCTCTAAAACTCCGGCAATTCTGTAAAAACAACCTTTTCTCCATCTGCCACACCCACATAGAGCTTATCGCTAAATCTTCCACTTTCTATATAGTGTTTAATCATATACTTTGCAGAAAACGGCATATCCAAATCATATAATTGTTCCAACTCAAACCACCGCAAGGTTCCTTCGTTTGATCCGAATTCAATATCAATATCGCTCCTTAAATCTGCAAAAAAATAATAGTTCTGACGTATTTCTCCTTTTGAACGTCTAATTGTGATATATCGCATCTTCAAGTTCTCAACCATATCTTCCGTAACTGAAATTTCTTCTTGCATTTCCCGCAACACACACGCCATTGCATCGCTTATTTCATGTTCTTCAAAATGACCGCCTGCTGTTCCTATCCATTTATTATTTGAAACCTTGGAACCTTCCCGATAAAGAAGAAGTATTCTATCATTCTGCTGAAGATAAATTGCTGTCATATTTCTCAATGTCGGATTACTCATGTTTACACCTCTCCTATTCTTTCGTTTCTAACATATCACCGTTCGCCTTCCCACTCTGCCAAAAATTCTTCAAGATAATTCTCCATGATTACCTGTCTATGCCCGGCCATTTTCTTCGCAGTTTCCGTATTCATCATATCTCTTAATAATAAGAGTTTTTCATAGAAGTGATTAATACTCGTAGAATTCTCATTTTTCCGATACTCCTCTTTGCTCATATTCATCAAAGGCTTTATTTCCGGGTCATATATCTTTCTTCCTTTACTTCCACCATACGCAAATGCCCGCGCAATTCCAATTGCCCCCATTGCATCCAATCTGTCTGCATCCTGTACACACTTACCTTCTATCGTACTTGGCACAACCGAATCAGTCCCCGCAAATGATACTTCCTCAATAATCTTGCATACCGTTTTAATAATTTGATTATCTACACCATTGCTTTCCATAAAATCGACTGCATTTTTCTTCGTAGCACAAGTTTCCGGTGAAAGCTTTGCATCATCAACGTCATGCAACAATGCAGCCAACTGTACAGTCTGCAAGTCTGCATTTTCCTTCTTTGCAATCTGCACGGCTAGCCGATAAACTCTCATTGTATGATGATAGTCATGCCCACTGCTGTCTCCTGCAAATATTCTTTTTACATATTCTATAGTATTCTCTATCATCATGCCGCCTCCTATCGCAACAAATACCATTCCGGTTATTCTCCGGGCTTTTCCAATATATCCTTTTCTCTTTGGTTTTAATATCCCATCACTTCATACGCCGTATATTCGTGACTAAAATGATATCCCAACTTTTCTGCCAGAGCTACCGACCCTTTATTCTGGGCATCCCAACTGGGGTATAAATCTCTTTTCCGACATTCCAGTATCAGCTTCGCTCCACAAGCGTATGCCAAGCCCTTTCTTCGCTGGTCTTCTCTGGTATCGATTTCTATTTCAATCCCTTTGTCGTATCTGCTGTAGGATGAAGCTCCGGCAACCAACTCACCGTCTTTTAAAACAGCCACACCTATCCCCAGTTTATTGTACGTTTCATAGTCTTTGTATTGAGACACCAGGTCTCTTGCCCAGTCGTTATCCCTACACATAAGATATTCCGATTCTTCTATCATCTTTAGTTCGTAACCATCCGGTATATTTGAAACTATCTGTTCCAATTTCTCTGTATCAAATACATCCGGCTCTTTTTTGATTGCATATCTCGTAACTTTTCGGGCTTTATCACCATAGCACTTCTCAATTAGTCTTCCCCACTCCTCGTTCTGCGGAACCATAATGATAAAATCCTGTTTGCAATTATGGGGTTTGAATCGGATTAATTCTTCACTTGGATTCCCTGCATAAAATGCAAAATCTCCCAATATTGCCATTGCAGCATCTTCTGCATCATTGGTATATACCTCTCCCATTATTCCTTGTAAGCAAGACCATATAATGGTTTCCTCCCAACCATCAAATATATTAGTTATTCGATTCTTTTTCATTTGATTACTCCCATCAATACCGGTAAAGTTATGGTTCCTCGAAAAAATTTCTATTCTTGTTCATGTGCCCCATACTTCTTTTTTTCATTCATGTCGAATAAAAGTTGAATCAAAGATTCATAATACGGAATGAACTCTCCATTATGAAGTTTTTCTATAATCTCTTCCTTCGTTGCCCATTTTACACGCTGTACTTCTTCCGGCTGGAGTACCAGCGTATTTATATCTACATCCTTTTCAATTATATAAATATCATCAAAACCATGATTAAAGTTTATCGTTAAATGTGGTCGAATTCCCTGTAAATCCAACCTTAGACCAATTTCCTCAAAGAGTTCCCGTTCCATTGCTGTCTGACTGGAATCTCCCTTGGTTGCACTTCCTCCTACCGTAATGTCCCAAAGATTCGGCCATCCTGATTTAAAAGGTTGTCTCTGTTGAATTAACATTTCCCCGCATGTATTAAAAATACAGGCATGAACCACCATATGATAGCACTCAAGCTCAAAGGCAGAACCACGCACCATTGTTTTTCCATTCTTTACCCGATGCTTATCATATAAATCCCAAAGTTCCATTTCCACATCCTCCGTTTTATAAGTCGCTCTCCAACTGTGTTCTTATGCGTTCTGCTATCTCCGCATTTACATCCTTTTCTTCACTTCCGTACGTCCACCCAAACCCATCATTGTCATAACGCGGAAATACATGGAAATGAGCATGTCCGAAATCACAAAACTTCCCACCGTTTTGCATTATACTATAGCCTTCATTTCCATAGACAGATTTTAACGCTGATACCATCTTCTTTGCAACACGCATTATGTCCGTTAAGGTTTCATCAGACAATTCTTCTATCGTGTCTGCATGCTGCTTCGGAACAATCAAAACATGCCCTTCATTAATCGGTTCTATATCTAAAAAAGAAATCAAATGGCTGTCCTCATACACAATATGAGCCGGTAATTCTCTTTTTATTATTTTACAGAATACACACATTTTCTGTTATCCTCCATTTCTGTATATTTCTTAATATGCCACAAATAAACCTTTTCGTCTGTAGTAGTATCTCTATATTTGTTTATCCGGTGCTAATAACAATTTATCTATTACCGGATGGATCATGCTTGTTTCTGATATCACATTTATGGCACAAAGCTTCTTTCCTGCATCCTTGCTGGATGCACCACAATGATATGCTTGCTCTGTTTTCTTCTGTCTGTCAGCCATATTTAACATTTGCACAGAGATTTCTGATACTCTCGCGCTTACAAGCCGCATCTCAGACTGTGTAACAAACTGTTGATTTTGCTTTATATAATGACGCATCTCACGAAACGCACGCATAATGAATATACTTTGCTGTTCTGCAAGCTCTCCTCTTAAAACTGTAGCAAGCATATAGATTCCCTGTTCTGTAAACGCGTATGGTGCCTTTCTTCTTCCGCCTTCCTGTCCTTCATACATATTTCGATTTCGTGAAGTCGCAATTTGCGACTTCACGAAATCTATCTCATCTTTTGTCAACTGAAACATAAAATCTTCCGGAAATCTTGTAATATTACGCTTTACCTGCTCATTCAAACGTTTTACTTCATATCCATAAATCTCAGCCAAATCATAATCCAGCATAACCTGCTGACCTCTTATGTTGTATACTCGATTACATATATTATCTATTGTCATCAGTTCTGTACTTTCTGCCATCCGTACACTCATCCTCCTGCAAATTGTGCAACAGGCTGTTGCACAATTACTAATACGTTATTTGTTAACAGCGTTATCTTCCTTGTCATGCTCTCTCTTCTTATCTGCCAACTTCTCTGTTTCAATCTTATATGCCATCAGCCGTAAAAGATATTGCGGAACCCTTCTGTTCCCCAATTCCCAGTCCGTTACCGTCATATATGGAATATCAAAGTATTCACAAAATTCTTTCCGGTTCATACCGGTACTTTCTCTTAATTTTCTCAATTCTTCTTTTGCTTCCATAAATCCGCTCCTTTATGCATTGCATAAATTAATTATATACCCAATCATTCACACGGTCAACAACTTGCCACAAAAAAGCAGAATCCGGACAATTCTGTACTTGTCCGGCAATGTCATCAACACATCAAGAATTCCACTGTCCTCTCCATCATCAGTAAATTCTTTTATCTCATCAGCCTCCTTTCATTCATAACACGTCTGAATACGTAATTTGGTCAATTATATCACAAGCGTTTTTTATCATATAGGAAAGTTCTTACCGAAAACTTTCCTATATACCAGGAAAGCTTGGAGCTATAAACAGCCCCAAGCTTCTCTTAATCGTCTTCATTCTCTTACATTTTTTATGGAGTTTCTTTTTCGGTATGCCCTTTTGTTCTTCCAAGGCATTCCTTCCTCTTTAACTATTTTCACTTATATAAATGGATACACGGCTTTGAATGATATCCGCTACCTCGTTGGCTGATTTCTGCCCATTGAAGTAAGCTGCGGTCTCCTCTTGGATGAATGTATTAAGAAGCCTTTATAATTCTTTCAGATTTGTCAATCAAGCGCACGAAATCCGTAATTTATTCATCTGACGGCATAATCTCAAATTCCGCTGCCAGATAATGCTTGTCGTAATCCCCGGGAGAACGGTAGACAATGACATCCTTTACAATCCGATAGGCACCGGCGGGCAGTTCCCCGTAGATTTTGGACCAATTTATCATAATTGCCTCACTTTTACCTGCCGGAAGTGCATAGGCAATATCATAATAACCAAACTCGCTTATGTACGGCACACGGTGCCATTCTTCTCCGTACCTATATTGTATTTCAAACCATTCACCATACGTATAGGATTCCTCGGCATTGTTGCGAAGTACCATTTCCCCTTCCCAGGATTTGTATTTATCCATGGAAAGCCTCACGTCAGGCAGGGTATTTACCTCATACTCCACTTTGCTTCCGGGTGACGGTTCAAATGCTCCTCCCGGGTCATTGTTTATCGGATTCATTCGGATTTCTATCGCCTCCAACACCTTCATATTATTATGCATCTCATCGGTCTCCCGCGCAGTGATTTGGAACAGACCCCCTCCGTGAAGCGTGTTTTTATCCCTTACCGTTTCCGGAATCCTTAAGACGAAAGCCCCCGGGTATTCACTACTTTTTGATGAAATACAGATACAGCCTTCCGAGTCCACCATCATATCTTTGATTACCGCATCAAATACCACTTTATCCGAATCATCAATCACATACCCGGTTGCAAAGCAGTAGCTTGCAATACCGTAGAAACCGCGTTCTTCAAATTTGGTTTCATCCCACTCTGCAACAATCTCATAAATACGCCTCGGAAACAGTATTATCGGCTGATTCTCCACCTGTAGCGCCACACTGATGGGTTCTGCATGGACATCTCCCAGGTCCAGCAAATCCCATTCGCGGATTGTCAGATAATCCGGTGTATCAGCCTCTCTCTTCAGACCACTCACATTTGACTCGAACATGAAATCCGCAATATAGGGAATCCCGTTATCATCCGATAAAACAATCCTTTTCTGATCCTTCACTGCTTCCGTAGGATACGAACCGCTTCCTCCCATACCGACAGTATTTCCGGTTACCTCATCCGTTCCCGCCCAGTCGCAGATACCGTATTTTACCTCCAGGTAATCCATGCTGCTCGAATACGCGTTCTTCAAATACATCATCGGCGGTGTTTCGGAGCCCTTTATCTGCACAGACTGTTCATCAGTTTCCTGCTCTGCCGATTCTTCCTGCTCATTTTCTCTTAATTCTTCCGTGCTTTCTTCATCCGTTGCCTCCTGTACCAGCTCTTTCTCCGGCTTTTCCTGACGCGGGTTCGTCAGAAAACACACCGCCACAACAGTGCACAATAAAAGTGACGCCGCCACAATCCAAAACGCAGGCTTTTTATAATGTAACACGTTTTTGATTCGCTCCTTTACTCCGGTTTCCCCAAACGCAACCGGACAGACCGCAATACTCCGACGGCTCACACTGCATTTTAACAATGCCTGAGAATACACTTTTTTCTGCGCTTCGCCAAGTACATGAATTGCTTTCTCATCACAGGCAAGCTCAATATCACGACATAGTAAAATATATGCAATCCAGATAAAAGGATTAAACCAATGCAATGCCAATAAAAGAAATGCAAACGGTTTGACGAGATGGTCTTTTCTGGCAATATGCGCTTTTTCATGTGCGATAACACATTCAAGTTCTTCGCCTTTTAACGAAAAAGGAATATAAATATGGGGGGGCCGAATGCCGAGCACAAAAGGAGAATCTACCTGTTCACTTTGATAAATCAAGGATCCGTTCCCGGCATATTTTACCGCTTCCCGCATACGGACGCACAAACGCACATAGCTTACAATGCAGTATGCAAGCATCAACGTAAATCCTGCTACCCATACGATAAAAAGAATGGTCATCCACGAAATTCCCGGTGTCTGTTGTACCATCGCCTCTGTGCCGGAAGACACGAACCCGGCACCCGCATCAAGACTCGGCAAAGTCTGCATCTGCACTTGTGTTACCTGATTCATTGTATCCGCAGAACCTCCGGCAATATCTGCCGCACGCGGTGTCATCACACGCGGCACCAGACTGAATACACTTTCCAGCCGAATCGGCAGCAGAAGCCTGATTCCGACCATGCCCCAGAGAATCATTCGAATCCATTTCGGTGCCTTGCGCAGAAGAAACCGTACAAGACATACAACAACGACAAGATAGGAGGCCGTCAAAGACATATTAAACAGTTCCGCCAAAAAACCTTCCATATGTTATCCCTCCTTATATGAATCAATCAACTCCTGTAATTCGTTTAGCTGTGCATCGGAAAGATTCTGCCGTCTTCCGAACGCTGCAATAAATGCAGGAAGGGATCCGCCAAAAGTCTTCTCTACCAATTCATCCAGCTCTGCCGTCTGCGCTTCTTCTCTTGAAACCAAAGATGTTACCACCGCATCCTCACTTTTTAACACGCCGCGCTCTGCAAGACGCTTAATAACCGTATACGTTGTGGCCTTTTTCCAGCCCAGTTCTTCCTGACAAAGTTTCACCAATTCGGTACTTTTTACGGGTTCATGCTCCCACAAAATCAGACAGAAACGATATTCACTTTCAAAAATCTTCGGTGTTTCCATACTAATCAATCCTTTCACCCAAAACATTTTTCAATCACCACACGTATTAGTGACGAAATACAAAAGGTCGAACACATTAAACCTTTTGTATAGTCTAATGCATTCGACCTCTTTTGTCAACCCTTTCAGGTATCGATTTATCTTACAATTTTCACCTTACATGTGAATGTAAGCGGTTTTTTATCTACTGCGCCGTCTGCGAGAGTTACGGCAAATTTCAAGGTGTAAGTACCTTGTGATTTTTTGATGGTTGTAGGCTCTTTGTCCGTTCTGAAGCTTAAAATTCCGTTTTCGTATTTTAAATCATCAGTATAATTCAAGAGTTCTACATTCTTAACCGCAATCCATTTTCCGTTTGTATATGCATCCGGGAAAAGAATCATTTCATTTCCCTTATTTGCATATAAGGTATCTCCATAGGATGATTTCGCAAATTTCACGCTACCCTGTTTTACCTGAATGGTAACCGGGGCTGCTTTCACTATAACATCCCCATACTTGCAAACCGGTGTCACCTTATACTTTGTCTTTGTAGAAAGCTGCACACCTTCTTTGGCATATACTTCACAGCTTCCGATTCCATCAAAATATGCTTCAAACAATGATGCATCGGCACCTTCTAAATACATATCTTCAAGATACATATCCTCAAGATTTCCTTTTGCCTTTACACTCAATGTCACACATGTGTCATAACGGTCAAGCACATCAATAGAGCCTTTCTTGGTCACCTTAATGGATTTCTCAAGAGATTCATCCACAACCTTTACATTAAAGTTGAAAGAAACTGTTCCCTTACCAATCTTTGTTTCTGCTTTGTACTTATAGGTACCTGTTTCAAGATATGTACCGGATGCTTTATCTCCTTTATCTACGATAAAGATTGAAATATCCGTCGGATATCCCTCAATCTTTAAGTTATGCTCCATTGCTTTCTTGGATTTTTCATCCAAACCGGTAATCTCGGTTCCTTCTGACATAATAGAAGAAAGATTTCCGCTGTTTCCAATCGTTACACTGATATATCCGTGTGCATCACGATAAATTGCCTCATTTACATTCATCGTAACAGTGCTTTGTGAGAGCTTCACTTTTGCCTTGGAATTGATTACTTTGTTTTTAATGGTAACGTCCACTGTACCTTTCCAGTTATCATCAGAGATTCTGAATTTCATAACATCTGTCGCTTTTACCGCAGCATTCGGATTTACCAATTCAACATAGATTCCATTCCATGAAGTATACACATAATATTCATTTTTTCCGATTTTTACAGGCTTAGCCGGATTATCACCTGCGAAATGATATGTTACCAAATCAGTAAGCTTACCTGTCTTCGTATCAATCAACTGTACCTTACCATCAAGAGAATCCATTACTGTTTTGGTATCGGAAAACATCGGTACATATGCCAACTCGGTAATACCATAATAGGAATTCATTTCTCCGACATTACTCTTAATGGACAAGAAACCTGTTACCTTCGGCGCTTTATTAACGGTTTTTATCGTAAAAGATGTTTTTCCTTTATAGTTTGCACCTTCTGCATGCACTTCATATTCTAAAGTAACTTTCTTCTGTGCAGCTGATAAATCTTTTCCTATAAATTCATCTTTCAAAACTAATGCATACTTATTAGTACCGTACCACTCTAACACAAAAGGACTGTTCTGATCAGCAATCTTCATATCAACCAATGTGCCTTTTGCAACTTTGGTGGTAAATTCAATAACCCCGCCGTTTTTGTAGAATTCGTTGTACGCCTCGCTCTGTTTGATGCTAAGTTTTACTTTCGTTTCTTTCACAACAATTTTCAACTTGCTTTCAAACTGCTTCTCTTCTACGCCATTCACTTTGTAAGGAGCCTGCAAGGTTACAGTATATGTTCCGTTTTTCAAAGAAGAATTTTTTAAAGAAACCAAATACAAACTGTCTCCGTAATAGCTAATCTCAAAATTCTTCGCATGTGACTCTTCTTTAATTCTTACCCCATCGGTAAATGAAACATCATTATGACAGAAAATCTCGATAAACTCCGCAGGCACAGAAGCAGCTTCACCCTTATCAATAATGATGGAAGCAGTACCCAACTTCGGTGTATAATCTACACGCTCCATTGCAAAGCCTTTGGAAGTCTTTACTTCATCTGCGGAAACAACAGAAAGCGTTGTTGTTCCGGTTTTTACAAATTCATAGGGAATTGTGATTGTTACAAAACTTTCCGCATTCTCTGTCTTTGCCTTACCAAGCTTTAATACTGAAGTATCTCCGCTCTTAAAGGTAAGTTTCTTCGCAATCTTGTAATTCTCAGAAGTCACCTTAACAGTTATTACACCCTTCATTTCTGTGGGATTTGCATCTGTCAATTCGAAAACTTCCGGTGCAAAAGAAAATACGTCATTTTCTGTTACAACAAGAGTTGCTTTTCCTGTTGCAATCGCTTTTTTACTGTTTGCACTCATTACGGAAGCCTGTAAGGTCTTCTTTCCTTTTGCCGTTGCAGTATAACTTCTCGGCGCAAAAACAGCTGATTCGGAAACAAGCTCTTCGGATAAAAGATCACCCTTTTCTTTATCAGTCCACTTTACGGAAAGCTTACCTTCTTTCACATATTTCTTCAGTAAATCAACTGCTTCTTTGGATGAATTGTTTGTTAAAAGCTCTGCACATAAAACAATCTTTTCATCCTTTTTCATTGAATCCGGTAATGTAATATAGTACTGTCCGTCTGCCTGGGTCTTATCATACGCACCGATATTGACACCGGTAATCCAAACAAGGTCTACAGGTACCAAAACAGAAACCGGTTTTCTTCCTTTTACGGTATATAATGCTTCTGCATGCATGGAATCTGCACCGGCATAATCCGCAAATTTAACGGATGAATCTTTCCATGTGAAGGTACCTTCTGCACCTTTTACAATTGTATTTAAATCAATGTCTGCCAATGTGGCATTTACCTGCGGAGCTGCGTAGATTGCAGGAATTGCAGGTACTTTAACAGTAGGAAGCACGCGAATTACACAGGTTGCGCTTGCTCCTGCATAGCTGGCTTTGACTACTGTTTCACCAAAACCGGTAATCTTATAGGGATACTTTTTGCCCCAACCGTTTTCGTAGTAATAATCCGGAAGGAATTCAATACCGTTTCCGCTTACAACTTCCCATGTGCAATCATCCGGCCAGATATTTTCGTAAGCCGGCAAATATGCTATTTGAAGGAAATGAACATCTCCGTTGTCTGTGCCATCCCATTCCAGTTCAATTTCAGAATATGTAAATTTAAACTTTGTTGCACCATGGACAGTATTGTATTTCCAAAGTTCTGCAATTCTTTCGCCTGCGGCATCAAGATAAGTACACAATACTGTCACGGTAGAATAGGGGGTAACTCCATATAATACCCAGTCCTCAGTAATATGATCCAGACCTGCTTCTCCGTCAACAATATGAAATGAAATATCACTTGCTCCCTCTTCCTCAACGGTAAGCACTAATCCGTTTACTGTGTCCAATAGACCTTTTTCGTATGTAACAGAAGGATTATACAACACATTGGGAACCGTCGCATCAATCCTACTCATATCATCAACGATTAAATCTGTATACCCGGCATCAGTCCAGTATCTTATTGATGCTACGGGATTGTGAATTACTCCATCTCTAAAAACATACAAGGGGTGTTCTGAAGCCACAGTAAAATCAGCTGCTTCTCCCAATCCGGGCAAAAGAACATTTTTATACAATTCATTGTTTTCCGTAGCGGACACCATAACAAAAGTGCCCTCACTGTATTCCCTCTTATCGGCAAACGTAAGAACGGTTTCTTTATTGTCGTTTAATTGGATTGAAATCTCACCGTTGATATCACTCTCTAACGCTTCAGGGTTTTCAAAGCCCCAAACCACCATCGTTTCATTTCTTTCCTTGATCACAACTCCATCCGATTCCTCACCGGGTTCTATCAGATTATTAAACTGGAAATTTATCTGCCCTCTATCTTCCGATAATATACGCGTACGTAACATTTCATAGATTTCTTTCTTGATTACATACCCGCCTGCGGCAGATTGTGTAACAAAAATATTATCAAACTTTATTCCTTTTGAAGCCCAGAAAGAAATAATATCCTCACAAATATCTGCATTGAAAGAATCGGCATCAATCATACCGGAATCAAGTGACAACGCATAATAACCATCACTCTGTGCGCTGGCACGTCCAATATATTTGCCGTTTTCATCAAAGGGTCCCATTTCTGTGAAGGGAGGTAAAACTTCTTCGCCTTCATTTCCGTTTACCGCTTTGATGGTGTATGTCTTTCCGTCTTCAAGTTCGGAAATCTTTTCCACATAAAAACTTACTGAATAATCCTGTATATAAACATATGCATCTATAACCATTTCATTTTGATCAAAAACTGCATATTCTTCATGATTGCCCAATGCTAAGTTGAATTTTTCGAAATCCGGATGAATATCGTACACTACAAATTCGAACTCACAATTATACTCAAACTCCGTCGTTGCAAACTGAACAGACATTCCTTCACCGGGATTTCCGATTGAATACGAAAAGGAAAGATCCAAATCTTCCTCACAGCTTACCGGTGAGGAAAAAATATATGAATATGTATAATCATCCCTCAGAAATTGAAAATGAAGAATTTTTTCAAATTTCTCTGTTGCTTCCATGATCTTCAGCGCTTCGTTCCACAATTCAGCAGGAACATTATTGAACCCTGATGATTCCTCCAAACAAAATAATACTCTTTGAAATGGTTCCGTTTGTGCCTGCAAAACAGCAATCAGATTTTCTGTCGTCACTTGCATACCTGAAACTCTCATCTCATCTTCATATATGGCAAGGATACGTCCATATACATCATTTTCAATAATTGTACCTGTATACGGCATCTCATTTTCTTTCGTATCCGCAACAACATCAGATTCCTCTGTTATTTCTTCAGATGCTTCTGTTTCCCCTTCGGAAACTTCCTCTGTCGCGTCCTCAGACACAGCTTCCTCTGCAACCGCTTCAGACGCTTCCTCTGTCGCGTCCTCGGACACAGCTTCCTCTGCAACCGTTTCAGACGCTTCCTCTGTCGCATCCTCGGACACAGCTTCCTCTACTATCTCTTCAGAAGCTTCCTCTGTCGTTTCTTCTACTGCAACTTCCGCCGCATTTTCTGCAGCCAAAACACGGATTGATGATAACTCAACTGTAGAGAGCATCACAATCAGTGCTAAAGCACACGCAAAAAAACGTCTTGAAATTGCTTCCAACCGTCTTTTCCTCAATTTCTTTTTCCTCCTTTAGTTTTTTGGTACAAAAAGCCTACAAGCATCATACTAGCACACATTCCCCCATGTAACAAGGGACATTCGGCGCAAAATACCCAAATATATTCCGCATATTTAACGCTCCGCAAACTTTATTGCTATTCTTTGAATAATATCAAATATCTGTCTACTCAAAATACTCCGACGCATAATACTCTGATGCAAACTCTACGTAATAATCCATACCCTCAGGCACCATTCCCTGTTCTACATACTGAGCGAAAGATTTTTTATAAAAAAAAGCAAATGGCTTTCTTACATAAGGATCAAAACTTTCCAAAAAGGCCTTGCTCTCCACCTCTGTAAGATTTGCCGGCACACATACCGCCATCTTCGGCTTAAAAAGTGCTTTGGGCCGCAGTTTCTTTATAAACCCAAATATTACCTTCCTAAAAACAGTATATTCCGCCACCACACCCCATTTGGTTGGAGATTCGACCATGATATAAGCATCATCCGTATATCGCCTTGCCTCTTTTCCTACCGCCACGATTTCGGAAGTTTTGATGTTATATGCACATAACACCTCGTCTTCCAGCAAAAGCTCTTTTTCCTTGGAATAAACTCTTATTGTTATCGGGGCGTACCCCTTTTTATCTATATGAGTCATTTTATCCTCCTTAAATCATCCATCACAGTACCATTGTAATACACATGGAAGAGAAAGTGAATATGTTTTATAAAACCAGAAAACGAATGGCATTGTAATGCCATCCGCTTTCAATCAATCTCAAATTATATCTTTGCCAGGGCTGCTATTGCTACAATCACAATTATTACCACATTTATCCCTGCATTGTTTTGAATAAGGGCAACCAATACAAGTCTCTCCATGTTTTTTTGAACGAACCAAAAAGCATATAATACTTATAACAATTGTAATCAAAATTATAATAATAACAATATTTTCCATAACCTAGACCCTATACACACAAATTAATTTTTCACACGATTCAAAGCATATTCTGCTTTCAGTTTCTTGTTTGTATTCATAATAATACCTACAATAACAGCTACAATAACAGCCACTGCAATCAGACCACCAATAGCTGCACCAATATTGAGTGTACCACCGGTAATAATTGTACCAATAGTATATACAAAATATGCTACTGTATATCCGGTAGCGAGCTGAAGACCAATACCGCCCCACATCCATTTTCCACTCTTCATCTCAGCATTCATAGCACCGATGGCTGCAAAACAAGGTGGAGTATAAAGGTTAAACATCAGATAAGCCAACGCTGCCACCTTAGTGATTGCCATGATACCCGCAACTTCTGCTCCTGCACCTTCCATAAGCGCAAGTTCTTCGGTGTCAATAAGATTCTCAAGACCTACAAAGCACACGGCAAGCGTACCAACAACATTCTCTTTCGCAATAAAACCGGTAACCGCTGCTGCTGCAAGCTGCCATGACAATACACCAACAATCGGAACAAGCAGATATGCAAAAGGAGATGCAATGGAAGCAAGGATTGACTGGTCAGCAGACTCAGCAACCTGAAAGCTCCATGTAAATGTCTGCATCAACTGTACTGCCATGTTGCAAAGAAGAATAATAGTTGCTGCTTTTACTATGTACGCCCAACCACGACTGCACATGGACTTGAAAGCACCCCAAAGAGAAGGTAGCTTGTATTCCGGAAGTTCAATGATAAAGAAAGATTTTCTTGCTTTATATCCGGCAATCTTGTTTACAAGAAGTGCTCCAAGGAAAATAAGAACAATACCGGAGAGATACATCACGGTGCTTACCCAACCCGCATCATCAAAAAATGCTCCTGCAAAAAGTGCAATAACAGGGATTTTCGCACCACAAGGCATAAACGGTGCAAGCATAGCAGTTGCTCTTCTTTCACGTTCGTTACGAATGGTACGACTTGCCATAATACCCGGAACCGCACAACCGATAGTGATGACAAAAGGAATCACTGACTTACCGGAAAGACCAACCTTTTTAAAAATAGGATCAAGCACAACCGCAACACGGGACATATATCCGCAATCTTCTAAAAGTGCAATAAGGAAATACATAACCATAACAAGTGGCAGGAAACCAACAACTGCAACCACTCCACCAATCACACCATCAACAAGTATTGCAAAAAGAAGTGGATTGGCATCAGACAACAGCTCACCTACCCAGCCCTGAAAAGCTTCAAGCCATCCTACAAGAATATCCGCAACCGGTGTTCCTACCCACACCTGGGAAATTTGGAATACGAGGTACATAACAACAGCAAAAATCGGAATACCAAGCCACTTATTAGTAAGCACAGCATCTATCTTATCTCCAACATTCTTTTCCTTAGTGAGAATCTTGCGTGTTTCAACTTCTTTTACAATTTTATTTACAAAATCAAAACGCTTACGATCCGCAGCTTCAACAACCGCTTTATCAGTCAAATCAATATCTCCCTGAACATAAGGAGCTTCCTGTCTTTTACCTACCTGCGCAACAGCAGTATCAATAACCGACTTTAACCCTTCCGCAGATGTGGAAACGGTACATATCACAGGACAGCCAAGTTTTACCGCGAGCACTCCTTCGTCAATTTTGGTTCCTTTTTTTTCGTTAAGATCGCTCTTATTAAGAGCAACAACTACCGGAACACCAAGTTCCAGAAGCTGTGTAGTAAAGAAAAGACTACGGCTCAAATTTGTGGCATCAACAATGTTGATGATAACATCCGGTTTTTCCTTCTTTACATAAGAACTGGTAATGCTTTCTTCGTTTGTAAACGGAGACATCGAGTATGCACCCGGAAGGTCCACAGCAATTAGCTGTTCTTTCCCCGCATACGCTTTCTTAATCGGATGTTCTTTTTTGTCAACGGTAACACCTGCCCAATTTCCAACCTTTTCATTACGCCCGGTCAAAGCATTATACATTGTGGTCTTACCTGAGTTTGGGTTGCCTGTCAAAGCAATTCTCATTTTTCTTTCCTCCAATTTCAATAATCTATTATTTTTCTTGCTACTAAAGTAGCAAGAAAGTTAGTTTCAACTAACCCATTGGCAAAAAACAATCAGCAGATTGTTTTTTGCCACTTAATGCATAATCAAATAACAATAGCTTCTGATAACTGAGAATCAATATTATAGCGACCATCTTTAATGGAAACCGTGCATCCTCCCTTGCGGTGAGCAACAACCGTAATTGCCTCACCTACATAACACCCAAGAGAAAATAAAAATGCGTTCAATTCTTCATCATCTGTCTCAATCTGCTGAATAATGTACTCATTGCCTTCCACAGCATCTTTCAAAGTCATATTATCACCGCCGTATAAGTTTATTATATATATGAAACACAAATCGCCTCTGGTTAGCGTTGACTAACCCCACATTCAAAAAATAGGGTTAGAGGAGACTAACCGTAAATTAATATAGCACTGCATTTTCTGTTTGTCAATAGGTTATTGGTATTTTCTTACATTCAGTGCATCAGGAATACCTATTTTCCCAAATTCACAACACCTGCAACACCTTTAATGTCATTTACCGCTTCTTCCACACAAGAGTCACCCATCTGTTCTGAGTAATTATTTGAATTTTTATGAAATAAGTGATATGATAAACGAAAATTATTCGGAGGCTTTAAACATGGATAATAGCAAATTTCGTTCAAACAAATCTATGGAAGACTATTTAGAAACCATCCTTTCCCTTCAAAATACTATAGGACAGGTTCGTTCCATTGATATAGTAAGAGAAATGGATTTTTCAAAGCCAAGCGTCAGCGTTGCCATGAAAAACCTTCGCGAAAAAGGATACATTAGCATTTCAGAAGAAGGCTATATAGACCTAACGCTTAGTGGCAGGGAGCAGGCAGAACATGTACTGGAAAAGCATACGCTTCTATCAAACTGGCTCATCAGTTTAGGCGTAGATCGTGAAACCGCACTTGATGATGCATGCCGTATGGAACACGATATCAGCGACAAGAGCTTTGCCGCTATCAAAAGATACATCAGCAAACACTAATCTTCTATAAATATTTTTAATTCTTCGACCTTGTATAAATATTTAGTCATATGAACAAAGAGTCCGCAAACGGACTCTCGCGCCGAGCGCGGTTGCGCCAGCAACATCTTCCTTGCGCGCGAGTGTGCATCCTTAGCGGAGCTTTTTTCGAACCTGTAATGCTACATATTTTGTCTTATCACTAATAAAACTGAGCACCTGATATTTTGATTTGAAATAAAATATAATGCGGTGTATCAGGTGTCTGAAAATGTTTTGATAACACTGGGCATTCTTCTAACATTTTTTTCTTAGTTTCTATATCTTCACATTCTTTAGCAATGCCATCTATTCGTATCCATTCACGTGTATTTGGCTTTAACGATACTATTTGAATATTTGAATTCTCTTTTAATTGCCTATAAACCTCTTTTGTGTCAGCAGTAGATATGTATAAATCATCATTATATTCCATCACTGCTCCAAAGGGTCTTCCCGCTGGCAAATCTCCATTTAACGTTAATACATAGAACACGCCGCTTGCTTTCAAAAAATCATATATTTTGCTCATAAATCATTCTCCATAAGTTCTAATATCTCTAGCCCATACAATTGAACTATGTTCAATTGTCATCCCTCGCTCTAAAGAGCTCGCTCAATTCAAATTTGCGCGTGTATTTCTCTAACTTTCCAGCTTTTTATAATCTACTCATATATTAATTAGTCGCTTAAGTAAAAACATTCAGCCACACTGTAATCAGTGCATCGTATACACCATGCGCGATAATAACCGACAACAACGTGCAATTCTTAATTTTAACTCTACAGATACAAAAGATTGCGCCAATAAAACCTGTCAATATTATTTGTCCGATATTTCCGCCCAAGAAATGAAACAAACCAAACAAAATGGACGAACCTATAATCGCACCTACGGCGGAACCGAAAAGTGTTTCTAACTTCTTGTAGAAGAATCCGCGAAAAACAAACTCCTCCACCAGCGCAACTGCACCAATACATTGGATAAAATCATATATATACTGCCATGCATAAGTATATATATGTTGATTATTCACCCAGTCACTCTTTCCGATCAGATGCGGTATTACTGTAAATACGAATGACATACACAAAGCAATGGCAAGACCAATCAACAACTGATATCCTATCTTCTCTTTGGAAAAACCGTAATCCGACCACTTTTCCTTATTAAATATCACAATACAAAAGGGAACCAATGCAATCAGTAAATATGTTACAATCATCAAAACCATACGAACAACAAGCGGAAGACTCATAAGCACATATTGATAAAATGCATTCACTCCCAACAAACCACCAACCACACCGATGATTGCAATTACCATCTGTATTATTATTTTATTACGTTCCTTCACTTTCATCTTCATCTCTCTCTTTCTTTGTCAGTACTTTCAGACACCATCTCCATTTGCCGCAATGCGGGCATCGCATCATTCTTAACGCAACGATATTCATTCCTACTGTATAGTTAATGAAGCCGGGAACAAAGGTTTCTTCACAATGTAAACACTTATAATATCCAAATGTGCGTCCTCCCTCCATCAGCGCAAGCAAACCAACCGTAAAAACGGCACATGCAATAAACACCAATATACCTTTCGCCTGATTGCTTATTACTTCCGCATATGTATTTACAACAACAATCAGCGTCACAAAAGAAATGATGGATATAAGTCCCATTAACAGAATCAGTATTAATTTCGTTCTGTTCTCTTTCTTTTCTTCTACCAGATGAACCATTTTTTGTTCTGCCTTTTTCATATAATTCTCTTTATCCAAGCGTTCACCCGTCAGCAACTCATTCACCGAAATTCCCAGCGCCTTACAAAGGGGCTGCAACAATGAAACTTCCGGAAATCCTTTGCCGCATTCCCATTTGGAAATTGTTCTGTCACTAATATTAAGAATATCTGCAAGTTGCTTCTGCGTATAATTTTTCTTCTTTCTTTCCTCTGAAATAAACTTACCTATTTTATTCAGATCCATACTTGTCCTCCTTTCGGGTCTTATTATCATAAAAACAAGCTTTTTTGTCTACCAACGGAGCGTAGAGTTCCGGATTTTAAAGGAATTCTACGCTCCGTTGTGCTAATTCTTTCCCTTGTTTTTTCCCTTATTAGCGGGCGTAACCAAGGGTAAAACGATATTCGTGATTTTCCTCGTCATTAATGATTTCATTTTGAAAACTTCTTACCACTGCAATAAATTTCTGTTCTTTTGTTTGTACGATTCTGTAGTCCATACTTTTACCACCTTCCACAGTTATTTTAATAACAAGTGGATTAAAAAGTAAGAGCTTCGCAGATTCTTCTCTGGCAAATTTAGGCGCAATTCCATGAAACCTTGTAAATGCCTTTGTAAAACTCTCTGGTGTTTCATAGCCATACTTCAGCGCAATGTCTGTTATTTTAGCGTCGGTTTCCACAATCTCTCTACCTGCTAAAGACAACCTACGGTTGCGAATATAGGTATTGGCAGTCATCCCTGTAAGAAAACTAAATGCCCTATGAAACTCATAGTTCGAAGTGTGCACATGCTTCGCTACATCTTCATAGTTAATTTCCTCCATAAGATGTTCTTCCATATAAGTAATTGCCTGTTGCATTGCTGCTATCCACTCCATACTTTTTTCCTCCTGTTGAAGCCTATTATAGGAGCAATTTGAGATAATTACATTTCCCAGCTTGCGAAGATTTGTCAGGTTGTAAAATTCAAATTTTCGCGATTTCTCACATCTAAGATTATATCATATCAATTAGCATATTTCATCAATATAACAAATGGTAGCATTTTGATTACATAAAACAAATAATACATATAATAAAAAAACGACAGGCAATCTTATAGACTACCTGTCATCTAAAATACTACATATACAATTTTAATTACTCAAACTCATTAATAAATTCCTCTATAATCCTCCCCACTTCATCTGGTTTCTGCTCATATATAGCATGATGTCCACCTAATAAAAGAAGTTCACAATTACCCATTTTCTCCAAATATGGCATAATTACATTCTCCCTTTGTACCTCTTCAGCTTTTAGTCTTTCAGCTATGAATTCATCATCTAATGAAACTGGAGCTTCCCCTTTTGCAAGTACTCTGTTTGACCATTCAACTTCCTCTAAAATACACTCTCTAGTAAGATGTGCATTTGATGAACATATATAGATTTTAGGAATATCATTTGCCTCGCAATTTATAAACGCCGAGGTACAATTCTCTGATGCATATTTTTCTTCAGATGCCAGAGCATTACTCCAACCATGGCGCAGATTTAATGCACGAGATATGTCCTGCTTAGTATCACTATACCCTTCAGGAAGAGGACCATAATAATAATCAACTGCTAATCGATATACCCCTAGCTTGCAAAGTACAGTCTGTACCGACGACATCAATGATGATGTTTCATCATCAAATTGTACATTTTCACTAAGCTGTGTGGCATCAATTAGTACAACGCCTTCTATCTCATCAGGATAGTTACTCTGCCAATATGTAACATAAGCTCCTCCTAATGAATGAGCAATCAAAATATATGGTCCTTCAATACCCGCATTTTTCAAGGCTGTACGATAATCCTTTACTATATTTTCATTTGTTTGTGGAATTTTGGTATCGTCACTCAACCCATATCCTGCACGGTCAACATATACGATTCGGTTATCATCTGCCAACTGGTCAGTTACTTTACTCATAGTAACACTATAATCATGTACTCCCTGTCCCGATATGCATACCAAGGTGTGTTTTCCTTGTTTATTGCCGTATTCATAAACATTTAAAGAATGCTCGCCAACAGACACTAGGTTAAGATAGCCTTCTGCTTCAAGCATTTCCTTTTCTTTTGCTAATAGTATTTTATTTGTTACAAATATAACCAAAATCCCCAACACTAACACAATAAGCAAAATAATAATGATCCATTTTAATATCTTACCAATTTTCTTCAACTTCAACATAATATAGTCAGTCCCCGTAATAACTCTCTGGAATTTATCTGCGATTTTTTATTAAACATGATTCGTGGGTGCTCTATAAATTGGTTTTAAGCGTTTAAATCATCCGCCTCCGTATCTTCATAGGACAGGCGTATCGCTTTTACAAGATGGCTGTAAGCAAGAATTTGTAGTCTGTTAAGACTATCAAATTCAATACTATTCCAGTTGTAAGAATCAATATCAGGAATTTCAACTTGACCGGTACACCATGTTGTCACATGAAAGCAAACACTGCCATCATCATTTTTCGCAAGGATTCCAGCTGGCATTTCATATTCCACAGTCAGGATGCCTTCTTGGGCACTGAAATCGTTGATGATAAACTCATCGGACTCCCGAACCTCGGCAAATGTAATCTTATCAACGTCCTCATAATCAATATAGCCAAGTGGTCTCAGTGCTTCTTTTAGAAACTCCAAATGTGTTTCAGCGTAATTTCCAACAATATCCCATAGAAGTCCTTCTCCAATTATTTCGACCAGTTCATCGTTACTAGTAATATTCATTTTGTTCCCTCCGATTATCCAAATTCGTCTCTTAGTTAAACGCACCTGCTTACTGAAATTTTCTTAATAAAACAATTCACCTTAACTTTGACACTATATAATCATATCCCCTATTATCTCCAAATTTTTCAACCGCGTTTTGGGATAATTCAAGTATATTCTCACCATTTGAACAAACATAGTCAGGTTTTGCCCCTTCTTCTATCAATAACTTTATTACTTCATATTCGCCAAACCAAGCAGCATTAACCAACGCTTCATTCAAAATTCTTTCTTTTTCAAAGTCGCCAATATACTCCAAAAGTATTTTTATAAGCCAACTTTTTCCACTCTTCTTGACTTATTTCCTCTTTTGCTTCTACCTTTTGTATATGCTCTATTACTTCTGCATCTGAAAAATTCTGATGTGTCAATTCCTCAAATTCTAAATCCATAATCGACCTCACAAATTCAAAGCTTCTGTTCTATTCATCCCAATAATCTATCGTATCTTGAGGTGTAGTATCAATTCCAAACAACTGCCACATAAAATCCTCTTTCTCATGATAAAAATTAATTACTCGAATGTATTTATCTTCTATCCTATAAAATACATAATTTCCAGACACAAATATGTACCGATAGTCTGACACTACATCAAACATTTTCGATACTTCAGGACCCTTTTCTTCATAATCGCAAAGCCCTCTTATTGCATCTGTAATGCTTTTGATAATCTTCTTGGCTTTATCCTCACCATATTCACCTGATATTGCCGATTTTAATGCACGTAGTTTATCCGCTGCATCAGGGGTATATTTTATTTTTTTCAATCAATTACCCCCAATTCCCGTTCCAAATCATCTGCATCAATCCAACCTTCTATTTCAGCCCGTTCCTCAGCTCGCTTCAAATCAAGCATCAGCATGGCAACCGCCTGTTCCCTCAACGCTTCTTTGCTATTCCTGGTAACGATAAACGGAAGACCTTCAACATTTAAAGACTGCTGTATAAAGGTGTTAAATGCATCTGTCAATGTCATTCCGGATTTTGCATAAATATCCTCTACAGCTCTTTTAATATCTGAATTTATTCTTACTTGAAAAGTTGAATCCTTTGGTGCAATAGCAACATTCAAATTTGTATCCATAAGACATACCTCCTCACTTTTTTCTATATCATAGCACTCCTTTTTCTTGTACATCAATACATTGTCACTACATTCAAGATTATGATATATACTTTCTATGCGACAACTTCACATTGTTTTGATTTACCATAGCGTATCTAAGAGTTGTATCTATCTGCTCATGTCCCAATATCTTCTGCACTTGTTCAATTGGCATGCCCTTCTCAATCGCTCTGGTTGCCATAGTCCTTCTGAACTTATGTGGGTGTACCTTTTCTACGCCCAACTTCTTACCCATTTCTCGTAACCTTAATTCAACACCACTTTCAGTTAATCTGCTATAATGAATTTTTGTCTTAGCATCAAAATATGCTTTTCTCTCTTTGTCGCCCTTTCCATAAACTACACATTCTCGCTCCGAAAAATCTATATCATCAATATTCAGTCTAACTAATTCGCCCACACGAATACCAGTTGAAAGCAAAAAATCAATCATTGCCCTATCACGAAGATTATTACAATTATCTCTGAGAATTTCAACTTTCTCATCCGGAATGGTATCTTTCACAATAATCGCAGTCTTCACCTTATGAATTCTTTTCATCGGACTTTTTATAATATAATCTTCTTCCTCCAACCATGAAAAGAAAGTGGAAAGGCTTCTACGAATATTATCAATAGTTACCTTTCCACAATTATTTATCGCTTGATACTCCACAAGATATTTTCGTAGCATTTCCGTTGTAATCTTTATCACCGGAATATTTATTGTATCCAGCATTTTTTCAATATTACACCTATAATATATAATAGCGTATTGTTTTGTCAGAACACCCTTCTAAATGCTTTGCAGTTAAAAACATATCCAAAAATTCCACATTCGTGGTCTGTGCACAATCTGATGTAGCCTTTTCAGATAAGCGTTTTACCAGAACCTCTTGTAATCTTTGCATCTGCGATGCATTTAACACTTCTGCCATATCATTGACGATGTCGTAAATTTCTCTACCCATAAGAGCACACTCCTTTTTGAAGGAGTATATCGTAGAAAAATCATCACAGCAACAGAACGTATTACTGAAATTTTATGACTGCTTTATCTTTACCAATTCACCAATCATAGCTCCACCTATAATGCATCCCGCACCGATTACTTGAACTATTGTCATTTTCTCGTCAAGCAGAATTGCTGCGAAAACGACTGCCGATAATGGCTCCAGATAACCGCACACAGCTACTGTC
>JAZOAG010000049.1:0-4150 GCA_045595325.1 Lachnospiraceae bacterium | reverse complement strand
CTGCCGCTCATGGACATATCAATGGCGCCGCTGGAGAACGCATACACCGCACCGATAGAAACGATGGCTGTGGTGATGATATTGCCGAGGATGGAACGGATGCGGATATAGTCCACCGTGATTTCTTCCTGTGCCATTGCCCAAAGATAGAACAGAATCACAAGGATCAGACCTGCATAGGGAGCCAGAGAGAACAGCTTTTGAGTGTTGATTTTCTTCTTCATTTTGCCGCCTCCTTAGATCATGCAGTCCAGAATGTGGTTTTCTGTGACTTCCCGGCTTCGGATGAATTCTCCGTTCAGACGGCCGTTTTTCATAACCAGAATCCGGTCGCACATACCGATCAGTTCGGTCATTTCTTCGCTGATCATAACAATGGACTTTCCTGCTGCCACCATGTCTTCCATCAGCTGGTACATGGCGGTCTTGACGCCAATGTCCACGCCGCGGGTGGGACAGTCCAGAATCAAAATGCGGGAATCACGGCCTACCCATTTGCCGAATACCACCTTCTGCTTGTTGCCGCCGGACAGATACTGTACATTCTGGTCGATCTCCGCACACTTGATGGACAGATCCTTTACCTGCTTGTCCACATACACTCTTTCTGCTCTGGGGGTAATAATGCCTGCTTTATTGGCAACCTTATCAAATCCTGCTGCGATGATGTTATCCCGAATGGATGCCGTCAGCACCAATGCCTCCCGGTCACGGTCCTTGGAAACATAGCCGATGCCGTTTGCCATGGCGGCAACTGCGGAATCAACCGTATCTCCGGAAGGATAGACTGTAACCTTGCCGGTGGCCAGTTTGCCCTCGCCGAACAGCGCGTGTCCCAGTTCGTGCATGCCGCAGTCGGAAAGACCCGCAACGCCAAGGATTTCGCCCTTATGTAGCTGCAGGCTCACATTGGTCATGATACCGAGACCGCTGGTAAGGTTTTCTGCGGACAGAACCACTTCGTCGGAGATTTCCTTGCCGTAGTCTTCACGGTAATACTTCTCGCCGATTTCACGGCCAACCATGTATTTTTTGACCAGTGCCGCGCTGAAGTCCGTTTTTTCCAGAGTCGCAATCAGATGGCCATCCCGGAGGACACTCAAGCAATCGCAATGCTCCATAACTTCGTCCAGATCGTGGCTGATGAAGATAACCGCCTTGCCAGCATCCCGCTGTTCGTCCATCAGGCGGTAAACGATGTCACGTCCACCCTGGCTCAGGGCTGTGGTGGTCTCGTCAACTACCAGAATTTCAGGATTGCGGTACATAACCTTGGCTACTTCCACCAGCTTCCGTTCCTGCTGGTCCAGCATATCGATCATGTCATCTGCTTTTGCGCGGGTGAAGCCAATTCGGTCCAGTGCTTCCTGTGCGGCCCGGTTCATGGCCTTATGATCCACAAAACCAAAACGGCGGAAATCTTTTTCGCTGCCAAGGAAGATGTTCTGAGCAAGGGTCAGACCGGGGACAGTACCTGCCTCCTGCACGATCATGCCGATACCATGAGCCGCACCATCGATCATACTCTGGGGATGGTAAGGCTCACCGTGGAGGAACAGTTCTCCAGAGGTCGCCTGCTGCATACCTGCCATAATAGAAGAAATGGTGGATTTGCCGGAGCCGTTTTCTCCAATCAGACCGGTAATCTTACCGGGCATGATCTTCACATTTACCTTGTCCAGCGCAATGGTCGGACCAAAATGTTTACACAGGTCTTTGGTTTCGATGATTGGGACGATGGATTCCTGAACCATAGTGATTCCTCCGTTCAATTGCCTGCTATGCTAATTTTCTAATCTTATTCTATCAAAGTGACGATGGTGCTTCCATGTTATAAATTGATTTATATCCGACTTATTTTTACTTTTATATTGACGAAGAAGCGACTTATCATGTACAATTAGTACAGATTTAATGGACATTTTGAGATAGTTATCTATATTTCATCCAATAGGACGACAAAACGAAAGGCGGATATCCATGAGAACTCCGACATTATATACAACACCGGAGCAGGTGGAAGCGTTTGTCTATCTTCACTTTCATAAGACTGGTCAGAGGCTTCTCTTTCCGGAAGCACTGGCTAAAATGATGGCCTTGGGGCTTCTTTCTTCTACGCAACCTCCCGTTCCATCCTTTAGCGGGAATCAGGATCAGGAGAGCTTTTCCAAAGCTTTTGATACCATGCCCCTGAATGCCGGAGTCATTCTTCACAATTCGCACACCTATCTCACAGAAGGCATTGTGGAGGAGGAAGCCCTGTTCCCTATCGGCAAGGATGTTTACTGCATCAAGCATCTGCCCTATATGAACGAGGATGCTCACACCCATACTTATTTTGAGATCACATACATCTACTCTGGAAAATGCACCATGCTGTTTGGCGGCGAAGCCATTGAGATGCGCGAAGGTGATCTTTGCATCGTCCCGCCCGGATCCCCACATGCTCAACCTTTAAAAGGGGGTTGCTTTGCCATCGGACTGATGGTCCGCCGTAGCACTTTTGATGCTTTGTTTGGAGAATTGCTGATTAATAATAACCTGGAGTCACAATTCTTCCGGGATTCCCTGTATGATTCCAACCGGATAAATTTTCTACGTCTGTACACAGATGCCAGTAATGAACAGCTCCGTTGGTATCTACAGACCCTTGCAGGGGAATGCTACCGCACAGATCTTCATGCCAACACCTGTGCCATCAGTCTGGTCAAGCTCTTTTTGGCAGAGGCATTCCGTATGTATGGCAGTACAGCAACGGTCTATCGGGAAGCAGGCCACGGAAGGAAGGTAGACTGTGGACTGATCCTTCAGTATATACAAAACAATTTCCGAACTGTGACGCTTCGTGAATTATCGGAGGTATTTCATTATAACGAAGCCTATCTCTCCCGACTTTTGCAGGATTATGCCCATCAGAGCTTTACAGACATCGTCCGATCACTGCGTCTAAAGCGCGCTGAAGACTATCTATTGAACAGTGATCTAAAAATCCACGAGATCAATCGACTTGTGGGATATGACTCTGTAGATCATTTTTCCCGTACATTCAAAGCCGTATATGGCTGTTCTCCGGTAGTATATAGGAAAAGATATCGCCAGAGCAGTCAGTAATATCCTGGGAAGATCTGCACTTCCCTACACAAAATCCCCACAGTCAATCCTCCAGCAAAGAGGAAATACTGTGGGGATTTCCAATGCCGCACGATAGGAAACTTAGAAAAGATCGTGCAACACGTTTAGTTGCTGTTGAACAGCGGTTTCAGCACATCCGCATAATCTTCAAAGATTTCCAGAAGACAGGCGTTCCAATGGCGGGCATCCTTTTCCGAATTGCCGAAGACATAGTCCTCCTGACCGTAGTCAATCACATCGAATGCAGGCATAGCTTTATTGGCCGCAGCAGTTCTGTATGCTGCAATATCCGCCAGGGTAAAGGAAACTTCAGACAGATCCCCGCTGTTGATCCAACCGCTGATGTCCGTACCGGTGGGTGCTTCGGAAGTACCGTTTTGCATCTGGCGAGTCGCTTCCGGCTTGGTAACGGAAACCGCACCCTCGACATACTTTCCATACATCTGGTCCACATACAGGCCGAAAGAATCACCGAGCATTTCGGAAGGAACATGTCCGCCATTCCACTGCCATTCAATCACCGTGTCCGTACCGGCGCTCAGCCATGCAAGCTGTAAATTCAGGGAGTTAAACATGGAGATGTCACCCTCCGCAGCACCCATGATGAGCTTTGTCCATGTGGGATTCTCAGTTCCCTCCGCACCGATGTAATTCAGAGGATTGTAAAGCATCACAATATTCTTGCCATACTCGTCACCGGAATAAACTTCTGCAATATCTGTCTTATAGGCTGCTACCATTTCTTCGTAGCTTCCATAGGTTTTGGAATCACCGTTTCCGGTGGCAGATTGGGTGGTTCCTCCATTAGGAGTTCCCACATGACCATTTCCGCGACCGCCAAATCCACCCTTTTTGCCGCTGCTGCCCGGAGTATAGCGGCCTGTAAGGAACGCTTTCGCCTTGTCTGCACCAGTCATGGCTGCGACAGTATCATCGCTCAGTGCCGTTCCATTCTTACCGAACCATGTCCAACCTTCAGAGTAGTCCAGGTTGTCCAGATACCACTGGAGATTCTGGG
>JAZOAG010000048.1:0-65631 GCA_045595325.1 Lachnospiraceae bacterium | reverse complement strand
CCACAACTCCTTGGCCCACAGAACGACATGGCTACGATCCGACTTAGAGGAAGAAGAAAGACGCAAAGCGGAAGAAGAAGCAGAGCGACTCCGGTTAGAGGAAGAAGAAAGACGCAAAGCGGAAGAAGAAGCGGAGCGAATTCGTCAGGAAGAAGAGAAACGCAAAGCGGAAGAGGAAGCAGAGCGACTCCGGTTAGAGGAAGAAGAGAGACGCAAAGCGGAAGAAGAAGCGGAGCGAATTCGTCAGGAAGAAGAGAGACGCAAAGCGGAAGAGGAAGCAGAGCGACTTCGTCAGGAAGAAGAGAGACGCAAAGCGGAAGAAGAAGCGGAGCGGATTCGTCAGGAAGAAGAGAGACGCAAAGCGGAAGAAGAAGCAGAGCGGATTCGTCAGGAAGAAGAGAGACGCAAAGCGGAAGAGGAAGCAGAGCGGATTCGTCAGGAAGAAGAAAGACGCAAAGCGGAAGAAGAAGCAGAGCGAATTCGTCAGATGGAAGAGAAGCGTAAAGCAGAAGAAGCAGAGCGAATTCGTCAGGCTGAAGTACGACGTAAAGCCGAAGAGGCGCAGAGGGCTCATTTAGAGGCAGAGCGTCGCAGGATGGAAGAAAGTCGTCAGAAAGACGGACGCCGCGGAAGACGTGGCGGTCGTAGAACGGAGGATAATTCTCCTCAGAATGAGGTTGTAGGAAAGACAACCACAGTTGGCAAGATTACCGGTACCGTTATTAAGGCTCGTGTTGTTGAAGTGAACAATGACGAACCCGGAAAGAGAAGAACCGGAGAACGTAAGAAATAAAAAACAGCAATCATAAAAAAACAAAAAAATAAGAAAAAATAGCAAAACAAAAATAAAAAACCTCTTCGACATGACGGTATCGAAGAGGTTTTTTATTGTAAAGAACATTCATACGAGTTCTTTGATTTCATGTATTACGCCATCTTGTTTACAGCGATGCTAAGACGAGAAATCTTTCTTGAAGCATAGTTTTTGTGATAAACGCCCTTGGATGTAGCTTTATCAATTGTACTTGTTGCAACAAGTAAAGCAGCTTTAGCAGCTTCTTTGTCGTTTGCATCAATAGCTGCATATACTTTCTTAACAGCGGTTCTAACACCGGAACGGATAGCTTTGTTTCTATCTGCTCTGGTCTGATTAACGAGAATTCTTTTCTTTGCAGATTTGATGTTAGCCAAGACTCACACCTCCCATTTTCGATAATTTTATGAAAATGTTTCATTAAACCCGGACACGGACGTTCTAATGTAAACATACGTGTATATTTTAGCGGTCAAATCATGTTCTGTCAATACAAAAAAATCAAAAAGAAAGCAGAAAAGATAAAAATAAGCGAAAATAAAGGTGAAATTAAAGGTGAAACTAAAGGTGAAATTAAGAGGAATTGGATTCGTTCTGACAACATCTTCGTAAAAAGCCGCCCGGGAATCGTGAGAAAGAATGAATAACAGAGTCCCATTTATCATATAGTGAAGAAAGACATTTTTTAAAAAAAAGGACAATCATATTTTGCATGAGAAAAAGAAAAATGAGAAAAATAGTTGCGACTTTTTTTGTGCTTGCACTGTTGGTGATTACAATCGGTGTTCTGGTGGAAGGCGGGAAAAGAAAAGCAGAAGATAAGGAGGAAGAAGAGGTTCAGGTTATCGCGCCTTTTCTTTTTCGGGAACTTCTGTATGGATTGCATCCGATATATTCTTATGTTGCAAGAGGTTTTTTGTCTGTTACACCATATCAGGATTATGTGGCAGATCATAGCGGAGTGGAAGAAATCAGGGAGCAATATATGGCTTTGTGGGGATTTGACGGCGAAACAGAGACATGGGGGAATCCTGATGCAGAATTGGAGGCATGGGGAAACCGGGATGCGGAAATGGAGGCATGGGGAAACCGGGATGCGGAATTGGAGGCATGGGGGAACCGGGATGCGGAAAGTGCGGAAAATGGGGAAGCAGCAGAAGGACCGGATACCGGTGCGGCAAGAGAGAATGCATCCGGCGAAAATTCCAGGGAAAAAGAGTCATCGCCTGCTGTGTGGTATGAATTAAGCGACGAAGCACAAGCCGGGTTCTTTTTGTATGCCGGAAGCGGATTTATCAGTGCCACGGAGTTTCCGGATATTTTTTTGTTTGATAAAGATACGGAGAAAGAGAAGCGCTTTGAACAGGGAGAACTTCGCGACTTGGAGTTTGTGCTGGAGAATTTTTATACTGTGGATGCAGCAACCTCCTCCTCGGTCATTCATGATGTGGACGAACTTTTGGATACTGACTGCAGGGTGGATAAAACCGCGCCCGGACCTCACATCCTAATCTATCACACCCATTCCCAGGAAGGATTTGCAGATTCTGTTCCCGGAGATTCCTCTACAACAATTGTGGGTGCCGGAGAAAAACTGGCGGATATCCTTAGGAAAGATTACGGCTTCAGCGTTTTCCATCATACGGGGGAGTATGATGTGAACAGCAGAGACGATGCCTATGCCGTGGCGGCTCCGGCTGTAGAGGCGATTCTTGCGGAATATCCGCAGATACAGGTTGTGATTGACTTACATAGAGACGGCGTGGGTGAAGAAGTGCATCTTGTGAAAGAAATGCAAGGTGTAAATATGGCGCAGTTTATGTTTTTTAACGGACTCTCTTATTCCAATAAGAAAGGAAAACTGGATTATCTTCCCAATGCGAATTTAATAGAAAATCTGTCGCTTTCTTTAAAGCTTACGGTGGCGGCAAATGAATATTATCCCGGATTGGTGCGCACGAACTATCTGAACGCATACAGATATAATATGCATTATAGGGAAAAATCTCTTTTGATTGAGCTTGGGGCCCAGACCAATACGGTGGAGGAGATTCAGAATAGTTGTTATCCTCTTGCCAGAGTTCTTAATCTGGTTTTGTCAGGAGAGGAAACTTATTGAAGTCAAATCAACGGCAATTATTCAGACAATCGACAGATAAGCGAGAAATTGAATAAAAAAATAACATTTTTCAGCAAAAGTGTTTGAAATATTAGCAGAATTGCAGTATAATAACAAATATAAAAGATAAGTGAATGCGTAAAGGAATGCAGGAACATACAAGGAGGTATTTCATGAAAGCTTTTTTGACGATTGACGATGCACCGGAAAAGGTGCACAAAGAGATTACCGATTACTTATTAGAAAAGAAGATTCCGGCAGTGTTTTTTATCATAGGACAGCCTGCAGAAACAAATCGTGAAAGTATTTTATATGCAATCAGGAACGGATTTTATGTAGGAAATCATACATATACACATGCGAATCTGGCTGATTTGAGCCTCGAAGAGGCAATTGCGGAAATTGAGAAGTGTGATGCGGTTGTGGAATCTTTGTACAAGGAAGCCGGCGTGGAAAGAAAGTACAAATTATTCCGTTTCCCTTATCTTAGCAAGGGTGGCGAGAATAAGGAGGCGTTGCAGAAGTATCTGCGCGACAACGGATTTACCAAGATTGCGGATGCTGATGTTTCGGGTCCTATGTATGAAGGCATTAATGCCAAGGCAGAAATTGATGTTGGTTGCAGCTTTGATATTCAGGAATATCTGATGCATGGTGATGAGAATAAGCGCATTAAGTGGGTGCTTGACAGAATGGAAGCGGGAGATGAAGGAAATCCTTTGTTTGGTGATGACTTAAAACATATTATTCTTTTGCATGCACATGATTATTCACATGAACTTGCTCCTTTCTATTACAAGGATATTTTGGACAAGATGTTAGAGAATAATACCGAATTTTTAGCACCGGTATTTTTATAAAAATGGCCGGGAAGCCCCTTGTGAAAGGTCGCAGGAAGGGGAAAACGTGTAAGAGGTTAAATATAATTGAGACGGGATGTGTCAGAACGGGGATTTTGACACATCCTGTTTTCTGTTTCTACAAATAAAAAATAGTTTACACTGTTTCAAAGATAGATTATAATATGACGGAGTGTGTAATGCGGGATGTCATGCAGTAAATCCTGCCTGAATGATAGATTGATTTGTATTTGGAATGAAACGGAGCGGATAAAATGTCACAGCTTGAACAGAGTAAAATCAGAAATTTTTGTATCATTGCCCATATTGATCACGGTAAATCCACTTTGGCGGACAGAATCATAGAAAAGACCGGTTTGCTGACCAGCCGTGAAATGCAGGCACAGGTTCTTGACAATATGGATTTGGAACGGGAACGTGGTATTACCATTAAGTCCCAGGCAGTGCGTACCGTATATAAAGCAAATAACGGGGAAGAGTATATTTTTAACCTGATTGATACGCCCGGACACGTGGATTTCAACTATGAGGTAAGCCGTAGCCTTGCGGCTTGCGACGGTGCGATTCTTGTGGTGGATGCTGCCCAGGGAATTGAGGCGCAGACACTTGCCAACGTATATCTTGCTCTCGATCATGATTTGGATGTGTTCCCGGTAATCAATAAGATTGATTTGCCCAGTGCAGAGCCGCAACGGGTGAAGGACGAAATTGAAGACATTATCGGATTGGAGGCGCAGGATGCACCTCTTATTTCGGCAAAGAACGGTATCGGAATCGAAGAGGTTCTTGAGGCAATCGTAGAAAAAATACCCGCGCCGTGCGGAGATGAGAATGCGCCTCTTCAGGCATTGATTTTCGACTCTTTGTATGACTCCTATAAGGGTGTTATTATTTTCTGCCGTCTTGTGCAGGGCAAGGTAAAAAAAGGTACCGCTATTAAGATGATGGCGACCGGTGCCGGTGCGGAGGTTGTTGAAGTGGGATATTTTGGCGCAGGTCAGTTTATTCCCTGTGATGAGTTGTCTGCCGGAATGGTAGGATATATTACCGCTTCCATTAAGAATGTAAAAGATACCGCGGTGGGCGATACGGTAACGGATGCCAACAATCCCTGTAAAGAGCCCCTTCCCGGTTATAAGAAGGTACGCTCAATGGTGTACTGCGGTGTTTATCCCGCAGATGGTGCCAAATATCCTGATTTGCGTGATGCACTGGAAAAATTGCAGTTAAATGATGCTGCATTGAATTATGAACCTGAGACCTCAATTGCTTTGGGATTCGGATTCCGATGCGGATTTTTGGGTCTTTTGCATCTTGAGATTATTCAGGAGAGATTGGAGAGGGAATACAACTTAGATTTGGTAACAACCGCTCCCGGTGTTATTTATAAGGTTTATAAAACCAACGGAGAAGTGATTGAACTTACGAATCCCAGTAATCTTCCCGACCCTGCCGAGATCGAGTATATGGAGGAACCCATTGTTACTGCGGAAATAATGGTTACCACGGAGTTTATCGGTTCTATTATGGAACTTTGTCAGGAACGTCGCGGCCGGTATCTCGGAATGGAGTATATGGAAGAGACCAGAGCGCTTTTGAAGTACGAATTGCCCCTGAACGAGATTATCTATGATTTCTTTGATGCATTGAAGTCCCGTTCCAGAGGATATGCTTCTTTTGACTATGATTTGAAGGGATATGAGGAATCTTCTCTCGTAAAGCTGGATATTCTTGTAAACAGAGAAGAAGTGGATGCTTTGTCTTTTATTGTGCATAAAGACACGGCTTATGAGAGAGGCCGCAAGATGTGCGAGAAGTTAAAAGAGGAAATTCCCCGCCATTTGTTTGAAATTCCCATTCAGGCAGCTATCGGTGGCAAGGTAATTGCCCGTGAAACCGTAAAAGCAATGCGCAAAGACGTTTTGGCGAAATGCTATGGTGGTGATATTACCCGTAAGAAGAAGCTTCTCGAAAAACAGAAGGAAGGTAAGAAACGTATGCGCCAGGTGGGAAATGTAGAAATTCCCCAGCAGGCTTTTATGAGCGTTTTGAAACTGGATGACAGGAAATAAAAAGGAAGAAACGCATGGATGACGGAACCGGTAAAAAAATAGGAATATATGTGCACATTCCTTTTTGCGTTCGAAAATGCTTATATTGTGATTTTGTTTCTTTTCCTAAGGGCGCGGAAGAACAGGTGTCTTACGTGGATATGCTTTTGAAAGAAATTTCGGAAAGCAAAGGGGAAGGAATGATGGCAGATACCCTCTTTTTCGGAGGGGGGACACCTTCCGTGCCGGAATCGGCGCAACTTGAACGGATTATGGATGCTTTGCATAAACGATTTTCTTTTACCAATGATTGCGAATGCAGTATCGAGGTTAATCCGGGAACGGTAACGATAGATAAGTTGAAAGCCTTTCGGAGGATGGGATTTAACCGTATCAGTATTGGATTGCAAAGCACGGTGGAGTCCGAATTGCAGGCACTGGGGCGTATTCATACCTATGAAGAGTTTCTAAAGACTTACCAATGGGCAAGGGAGGCTGGGTTTGACAATATAAATGTGGATTTGATGTCAGCCATTCCGGGTCAGACGAGGGCGAGCTATCTGGAAAGCCTTAAGCGGGTGGCAGAACTTGGACCGGAGCACATTTCCGCATACAGTCTGATCATAGAGCCGGGAACTCCTTTTGAGAATATGCAGCTTGCGCTTCCGGATGAGGATACGGAACGGCTTATGTATGAGGATACCAAGCGTGTTCTGGCCGGGTATGGTTATGAAAGATACGAAATCTCCAATTATGCAAAGTCGGGATTTGCGTGCCGGCATAACGAAAGATATTGGAAATGCCGGGAATATCTTGGGTTTGGCATTGCAGCAGCTTCTTATCTTGACGGGGAGCGGTGGGGCAATGACTCTGATTTGGAAGGATATATGAAAGCAGGCCCCCGCGTTGTTGATAAAGAGCATATCGGCAGGGAGGAAGCCATGTCGGAATTCATGTTTCTGGGACTTCGAAGATGCATAGGTGTATCAAGAACTGAGTTTGAGGAGAAATTCGGCGAAAGCATGACCGGAATTTTTGGTCAGGCGATACGGAAACACATGGAGAACGGCTTGCTGGCCGAGGCGGGAGACAGGCTGTATCTTACCGATAAAGGATTGGATGTAAGTAACTTTGTTCTGTGTGATTTTACGGAAGCGGAAAAGTAAATATTACACTTGCAAGGTTTATGGAATAAATGTATAATAGTAGTTACAACTGGATTGTGTAATGCTTGATTTTACAACAGATAAATAACGTTGTCCGACAGATGTATTTCTTTTTGTAAGTTTGGAATGGCACTTCTTTTTTTCTTCACACATAGAATGAAGAGAAAGAGTGAGTGGAGGCTTTTCTTTGAAGACATTTCAACAACCATTAAGTTTGGAGGAGGAAGCCTTTTATATAAAGGAAATGCGTGATAAGAGTCACAGCCGGGAAGGAAAGGCAGCGAAAGACATTTTGATTGAACGAAATCTTCGTTTGGTTGCCCATGTTGTGAACCGTTACAGGAATTCGACGGAAAGTATAGAAGATTTGATTTCCGTCGGAACCATTGGCTTGATTAAGGCGGTGGATTCCTTTGATGCCGGGAAAGGTAACAGGCTGGCAACGTATGCAATTCGTTGTATAGACAATGAGTTGCTTATGATGTTTCGGGCGAGGAAGAAGTGCGGAAAAGAAGTTTCCCTTTACGAGCCAATCGGAACAGATAAAGAAGGGAATGAAATATGTCTGCTGGATATCTGTGAGTCTGAACAGGCAGATCTCGTCGAACAGATAGAGATGCAGAATGGAATTTTACGATTACGGGAGCTTTTTGATTCCTGTTTGAATGAGCGGGAACGTCAGATTCTAAGAATGCGTTACGGACTGGGTTACAGGGAAGAGATGACGCAGAAGACTGTTGGAACAGTCCTTGGAATTTCCAGAAGTTATGTTTCACGAATAGAGAAACGTGCCTTGAAGAAATTGCGTGAGGGCTTTTACCATAAAAAATAGTAGCTTTTCAAAATACTACGAAGAAAAGGGGATAGTACTATGCCACGTATTGAAGAAATATTACAGGTTGCCATGGATGCCAGAGCATCTGATATTCATTTGACAGCAGGTTTGCCGCCTAAGATGCGTGTAAACGGACATTTGCTTAATATGGACTTCCCGATTATGAAACCGGAAGATACTTTGGCAATTGTTGCACAGATTATGACAGACCATCAGAAGGAGATGTTTGAGGAACGCGGTGAGTTGGATATGTCCTTTGCGGTTACCAACCTTGGTCGTTACCGTGTAAATGCATTCCGCCAGAGAGGTTCTGTTGCAATGGCACTCCGTGCCGTTAATACCGTTATTCCTACACCTGCGCAGCTGGGTGTTCCCAATTCGGTTGTTGACTTGTATAACCGTAAGAGAGGTTTGGTTCTGGTTACAGGTCCTACCGGTTCCGGTAAGTCAACAACACTTGCTTCCATTATTGATAAGGCGAACAATCATCGTGATGCCCATATCATCACACTGGAAGACCCGATTGAGTACTTGCACCTACATAAGATGTCAATGGTAAACCAGCGAGAAATCGGTTTCGACTCCATGAGCTATGCGAATGCCTTAAGAGCAGCACTTCGTGAAGATCCCGATATTATCCTCGTAGGTGAGATGCGTGACTACGAAACCATTTCCGTAGCCGTAACCGCAGCAGAAACCGGTCACTTGGTTCTTTCCACCCTGCATACCATCGGTGCTGCAAGTACCATCGACCGTATTATCGACGTATTCCCGCCTCACCAGCAGCAGCAGATTCGTGTTCAGCTGGCAAACGTTTTGGAGGCGGTTATTTCCCAGCAGCTTATTCCTACCGCAGACGGAAGAGGCCGTGTGGCTGCGTTCGAGGTTATGCATGCAAATCATGCGGTTCGTAACATGATTCGTGAAGGTAAGTCACATCAGTTGCAGTCCATCATGCAGACAAACCGTAAGATGGGTATGGTTACCATGGATGAGGCTTTGACACAGTTGTATCTGGAAGGTAAGATTGATAAGGAAATGGTAGTACAGTTTGCTCAGGATCCCGATGGTATGATTCAGAAGTTGGGATTGAAGGGTGTATATGCTCCTATGTAAGACTTCCGATAATATATTATTCTAATATGTATTTTGCTGTCATTGTGTGCCTGCGCTTAAAGGCACACAATGGCGGAACAGAATCAAATTTTCAAATCATCCGTAAGGATAAATTCTTTTATTTTCTTTGGACTTTTTCGAGTCCGCTTTTTTCAAAAAAACAATTTAATACGTCAAGTCGAAAGGAGAGATTTTTTGTACAGTTGTGTAACCAGCGGTGCTTTGCTTGGCATCGATAGTTATCTTGCCATGGTAGAAGTGGATGCTTCCGGCGGGCTTCCCGGCTTTGAAATGGTTGGTATGTTAAATACGGAGGTGAAGGAGGCGAAGGAACGGGTGCGTGTGGCACTGAAGAATTCCCGGATATTTTTACCGCCGGCTCATATTACGGTGAATATTTCCCCTGCGAATGTCCGGAAATACGGGACTGCTTATGATTTGCCGATTGCAATCTCTTTGCTGATTGCTACGGGAACACTGCCGGAGAATTGTGCGGCAGGGCATTTGATTGTAGGGGAACTTGGGTTAAACGGAGAAGTGAAGTTTGTAAACGGCATTCTTCCTATTGTTATGAAAGCGAAGGAAGAGGGCATAAAGACATGTATCGTGCCAAAGGATAACGCCATGGAAGGCGGAACCGTGCCGGGCATTGATGTGATCGGGATTGGAAGCCTGGAAGAGGTGATGGAATATTTTACAAGCAGTCAAATTGCACGGAAAGAAAAGTTTAGTAAAACTTTCCCGGATGCTGAGGCCTTGTTTTTAAATGCAATGAGAAATAACGGTCCTGACTACTCTGATGTATGCGGTCAGGAAAGTGTGAAACGCGGCGCGGAGATTGCTGCGGCAGGCTTTCATAATCTTCTTTTTATCGGTTCCCCGGGATCCGGCAAAACAATGATTGCCAAGCGGATTCCGTCAATTCTGCCGCCTCTTACCCTGGAGGAGTCCATGGAGGTTTCAAAGATTTATTCTGTGGCAGGAATGCTTCACGAAAAAGAGGCTTTGATTGTGAAACGTCCTTTTTGCAGTCCGCATCATACCATTAGTGAACAGGCACTTGTGGGGGGTGGGCGGATTCCAAGACCCGGCGCCGTTTCCCTGGCGCACAGAGGCGTGCTGTTTTTGGATGAGGTCGTACATTTCAAAAGTCAGGCGTTAGAGAGCCTGCGGCAACCACTGGAGGATAAAACTGTTCAGATTGCCAGAAATTTCGCGACTTATACGTATCCTGCGGATTTCATGCTGGTGGCGGCGATGAATCCCTGTCCCTGTGGATATTATCCCGACAGAAACCGTTGTAAGTGTACTCCGGGACAGATGAAGCGGTATTTGTCAGGGATTTCCGGCCCGGTGCTTGACAGAATCGATATTTGTGTGGAAGCGCCCCGACTGGAGATTTCTAAGCTTAGTAAGGGAGGCGGCGGAGAGAGCAGCGGGGAGATTCGCAAGAGGATTGAGATGGCCAGAAGCATGCAGCGAAGAAGGTTTGCAGGGACGAATCTTTTGTTTAATGCGGATATGGGGGCGAAGGAAACCATGGAATACTGTGTTTTGGGGGCGAAAGAAAAAAGATTTGTAGAGGCGGCGTTTCAAAGCATGGAGCTTAGTGCAAGAGCGTATCATAAGATTCTTAAAGTAGCCAGAACAATTGCGGATTTAGACGGGAAAGAGGAAATTGGGGAATTGCATCTGGCGGAGGCTTTGGGGTATCGCAGTGTGGACAGACGATATTGGTAAAACATGCAGACGGGAAGGAGAGAATGAGGAGGTGGAAATGATGCATGTGGAAGAAGCATTGGCATATTGTTTTGCGAGTGTGGAAGGAATCGGAAGGAAAAGTATATTTCAGTTATATAAAGAAGCCGGGAGCATGGAAGAAATTTTGAATCTGTCGCATGAAGAAATGCGCCGGATTGCAGGGAAAAGACAGGGTTCCCTATTTTATAAGGAATTTGTTGGCGGAAACGGATTTGAGGCCATGAAGAAAGATAATGTCCGCCGCGGACTGGATTTTTACGGGAAGTTAAAAAGACAGGGGATTTCATATTTTTCTTTTTTATCCCCTGAGTATCCGGAACGATTGCGAAATATACCGGATCCGCCCTTTGGAATCTATGTAAAAGGTGCGTTACCGCAGTCAGGGGTTCCCAGTGTGGCAATTATCGGGGCGAGAGCTTGTTCGGAATACGGTAAGAGATGTGCCCGTGTTTTTGCCGAAGCACTGAGTGAGGCGGGGGTCCAGATTATCAGCGGTATGGCCAGAGGCGTGGATGGCATCGGGCAGGAGCGGGTCACGAAGCTTGGAGGGAAGACTTTCGCCGTGCTTGGCAACGGCGTTGATGTGTGTTACCCGGAGGAACACCGTGAATTGTATCAGGATATTATGCGAAACGGAGGAATTATTTCCGAGTATCGCCCCGGGGTAGCGCCAAGAAGCAACCTGTTTCCGGAGAGAAACCGGATTATAAGCGGTCTGGCGGATTTGATTCTGGTGATAGAGGCGAGAAGACGAAGCGGTACATATATTACGGTGACACAGGCACTGGAACAGGGAAAAGATGTTTTTGCCGTGCCGGGGCGAATCACGGATGCTTTAAGTGACGGGTGTAATTTCTTATTAAAAGAAGGGGCCGGATTTGCAGCTGACCCTAAATGTATATTACAGGAGTTGGAAGGAAGGACTTATAAGAATTGGGTATATGATGAAGCGCTACGGCCGGCTGCACAAAGGGGCAGCAATCAGAAAACGGAACCGGGGGAAAAGGCCAAGCCCGGGGCAGATGAAGAGTCTGAAGAATGCACTCTCAGGCAGTGCGTTTTGATGGGGCTTGAGTTGACACCGGTTCATGTTCAGTCTATATTTGAAAGGGCGAGGGCAAACCTTTCGAAAGAAATAAGTCTGGCGGAAGTTTCACTGGAGCTGACCCGCCTGCAATGTGAGGGTGTGGTAGAAGGCAGCGGAGGATTTTATCGTATTATGCCGTAACCGGCTTCCCTTTGATGGGGATTTGCCGTTTTCTGCCGTAAACTGCTTGCTCTTAATGGTTGATTTACCGTTTTTTGGTAATGCGAATATAAGGATTGCCATAATGATGATATACGATAAGATAATGCGTACAAAAGATGTCTGCATTTTTGTCTAAAATGCACAATTTAGATAAAAACCTGAATAAAAGTATTTATTTCTTTTTGTGGATATGGCATAATATTTAGGAATGTAGAGTAATATGCACAGATACTAAACAGAGATACGAAAAGAGGATTGAGACTATGGCATTATTTAGCAACAGAGTTCGAATCGGTGATTTGCTCGTTCAGAAGGGGTATATCACAGATGACCAGCTTTCTACAGCCTTGGAAGAACAGCGTCAGAAGAAATTGCGTCTCGGTGAAGTCCTGATTCAGTTAGGTTATGTTACGGAAGAACAGTTTGCAACTGTATACTGTGACCAGTCAGGAATTCAGCCCGTTGATTTGAAAACTGTTAAGTTGAATGAAGATTTGCTTCATCTTGTTGGTGAAGATATCATGCGTAAGGATGAATTGATTCCTTTCGGATATGATGAAGACAATTTTAACTGTATTAAGGTGGCAATGGCAGATCCTTTGAACCTGGGAGCCATGGATGACGTGCAGCTTGTAACCGGTATGGAAGTAAAGGCTTTCTACTGCAGTGCGGTTCAGATTAACATTCAGTTGGATAAGCTCTTTGGTAAAAAGCAGGCGATGGAAGCTGCGGAACAGTTCCAGTTAGAGCATGCTGATGAATATGCGGATGAAGAGAAGGAAGATGATGATTCCGTAAGTGATGCACCGATTGTTAAGATTGTAAGGACGATGTTACAGGAAGCAGTTCGTATGGGATCTTCCGATATTCATATTGAACCCCTTGAGAAATCCGTACGTGTCCGTTACAGAGTCGACGGTGTATTGCAGCAGGTTATGGAGTATAACAGCAATGTCCTTTCCGCTATGGTTGCCCGTATTAAGATTGTGTCCGGTCTGGACATCTCCGAAAAGAGAAAACCTCAGGACGGTCGTTTGACACTGGATGTAGACGGTGATGAATACGACGTCCGTGTATCCATTCTTCCTACGGTTTACGGCGAGAAGACGGTAATGCGTCTTACCAAGAAGAAAGGTCTTACCAGAGAGAAGAAATACTTAGGTCTTTATCCGGAAGATGAGAGGAGACTTGACAGTATCACTCATAACCCTCATGGAATTATTCTTGTTACAGGACCTACAGGTTCCGGTAAGTCTACCACCTGTTATACGGTTCTTAATGAGTTGAATAAAGAAACTGTTAATATCATTACCGTTGAGGACCCGGTGGAGGCGAATGTGCCCGGTGTAAATCAGGTACAGGTTAATGTTAAGGCTGATTTGACATTCGCAAGTGCGCTGCGTTCCATTCTTCGTCAGGACCCTGATATTATTATGATCGGTGAGATTCGAGACAATGAAACGGCCGGCATTGCGGTTAAAGCATCTATTACCGGTCACTTGGTTATCTCGACATTGCATACAAACTCCACATCGGCTTCCATTACACGTTTGATTGACATGGGTGTTGAGCCTTACCTGATTGGTGATGCGGTTGTTGGTATCATTGCACAGCGTCTTGTACGCCGCTTGTGTCCGAAATGCAAGAAGGCAAGATTGGCAACAGTGGAAGAGAAGCGTATGCTTCATGTTGATGAGGAGAAAGAACAGACCGTATACGATCCCGTCGGATGTGACGAGTGCAATCACGGATATCGCGGTCGAGTTGCTATCTATGAGATTATGCCCATCACTTCCAAGATCAGAAGCATCCTTCATCAGACCGTAACGGCAGATGAAATCCAGAAGGTAGCGGTGAGCGAAGGTATGAATACCCTTCGTATGGCCGGCGCCAATAATGTTATGGATGGTGTTACTTCCATCGAGGAAATGGTTCGTGTTGCTTACGATATGGACGAGGAAGTATAAGCCGGTACCGGAAAGACATTTGCCGGTACATGCCGGAGAATGAGATAAATGAATGAGAGAGAAAGACAAGCTCTTTTGACTCTCCAAAAATAAGAAAGAAAAGGTGGAAAAAATGGCGGAATTTCAATACAAAATGATAGGCCCTGACGGGAAAGAAAAAAAGGGCCACATGTCTGCGAAAACGAAAGAAGCAGCGGTAGCTGCATTGAAGGCCGAGAAGAATACGGTTACCTATATTGAAGAGGTATCCGGATTAAAGAAGGGAATTGACTTTTCATTCGGTAAGAGAGTTAAGCCCCGTGATTTCAGTATTTTCTGTCACCAGTTTGTGAGTATCGTTGGTGCCGGTGTAACAATTGTAGATGCTTTCAATATGTTACAGGAACAGACTTCCAACAAAGCTTTGCAGGGGGCCGTTCGTGCGGTACATACTGATATTTCCAAGGGTGATACCCTTGCGAATTCCATGAGAAGACAGACAGGTGTTTTTCCTGAGATGCTTTGTAACATGGTAGAAGCCGGTGAGGCATCCGGTAGTCTGGATAAATCCTTCAGCCGTATGGCGACCCAGTTTGAGAAGGATGCAAAGCTGGAAGCCGCAGTAAAGAAAGCTTTGATTTATCCTATCGTATTGATTTTGGTTATGATTGGCGTTGTATTCATTATGATGACCTTCGTTATTCCTAAGTTTATGGGTATGTTTGCGGAAATCGGCGGCGATTTGCCCGGTGTAACCAAGGCCTTGATTGCGGTCAGCGATTTCTTCGTCGGATACTGGTGGCTGATTATTATCGTGGCGATTGGATTGGCTGTAGGATATAAGGTATTCTACGGAACCGAACCCGGAAAGAATCTGATTGATAAACTGAAACTTAAGATTCCTTTCCTCGGACCCGTACAGACCAAATCCGCCTGTGCCCGACTGGGACGTACGCTCTGTACTCTCCTGGGAGCCGGTGTTCCCATGATTGACGCTCTTGATATTACGGCACGAAGCATGGATAATGTGCATTATAAGATTGCGATGAAAGATGCGAAGGATCAGGTTACCCGTGGTGTTACCTTATCCCGTCCGTTAAAGACCTGCGGTTTGTTCCCTCCCATGGTTATCCACATGGTTTCCATCGGAGAAGAAACCGGTAACATTGAAGCGATGCTTGAGAACGTTGCGAATTACTATGAGGATGACGTTCAGAATGCAACGGAATCCATGATGGCGATGATGGAGCCTGCGATTATCATCGTAATGGCCGGCGTTGTCGGTTTCCTGGTAATTGCGATGCTTTCTCCTATGTTTTCACTTTACGAAAGCCTCGGCTAATATTGAATGTTTATTTGCGCCCTGCAGAAAACTGCAGGGCGTTTTATGGTTCACAGGAAATTTCTATGAATTAAAAACACTTCGTGGAGATGTGCCCGACACCAACCGCGTCAACAGCTTTGCATGAGTAAAGAATAGAAAAGCATGAAATAAAATCGGAAAAAGGATAAGGAAAAATGTAACAAACAGGATATAAATATGAACGTTGCATGAACTAAAAAAAATAGTGCATGAACTAAAAAAAGCCTTGTAAATTATGTATAAAATCCAAAAAATGAATTGATGATTTTAACAAAATGCACAAAAGAAGGGCGAAAAAAGTAGACGTAGAGGGGATTGTTTGATATGATGTGTTTACAGATAAGTCACAGAAATGTCACAAAAAACAAAAATCAAAAGTAAAAAGGAGAATGAAAATTATGAAGAACAACAAAGGTTTTTCCCTCGTGGAACTTATCATCGTTATCGCTATTATGGCTATCTTAGTAGGTGTTATGGCACCTCAGTTAATCCGTTACATCGACAAGACAAATCAGTCTTCTGACGTTCAGTTACTTGACTCTGTAAAGAGCGCAGTTCAGACTGCAATGCTTGATCCCGATGTAGTTGCTGCTGGCGGCGGATTTACACTTGATACTGATGGAAATGCTACAATGACTTTAGGCGATGTTTTCGATGCAGATAAGATTGGTGATGAAGTTGCACTTACCTTAGGTGAAGATGCTGCTGCTGATGTTGAAGCTCAGCTTAAGTCCAAAGCAGCTAAGGGCGAGACAATTAGCGTTGAAATCGTTAACAGCAACAAGGTTATCGTTTCTGCTGGTACTCTTACCGTTGGTGATGGTACAACTACAACAGAAGAAGACTAATTAAAAGAATAAAGTGACTAGTTTGTAAAAACATAGTAAATGGGGTTTGGAATTAATTCCAAACCCCTTATGTTTTATCTTCTCTTTTGTGTTTGGGCGGAAACATAACATAATTATGCCTGAAACATTCCCGGTTCTGCGTGCGGCAGAAAAGTGATAAATTATCTTATGAATTGGGTATTTTCCGAATTTAAATGACTGTGTTTGTTGGAAAAACATGTCAAATATGCACTAATCACAAAATGAAGGAAAGAAAATTGTTGAATATGTATAAAACGCATGCTTCGACCAGATTGCAATATGATTTTTCTTGCCACAAAAGCTGGAATTTGTTATAATTGCTATAACTGGATAGGTATGCAAAAAAGGAGAAACAGGATGGCTGATATCATGTTATTAGGGTTAAACGGTGTGGTTGTTTTCTTTGTTGCACTGTTCTTATTTGGAATTACCGTGGGGAGTTTTTTGAATGTGTGTATATACCGAATTCCCCTGAAGGAGGATATCGCCGTAGAGCGTTCTCATTGTATGCATTGTGGCCATGTTTTGCAGTGGTATGAACTGATTCCGTTGTTTAGTTTCTTGATTCAGGGCGGGAAATGCCGCTCCTGCAAGAAGAAGATATCAATGCAGTATCCCATTGTGGAAGCCACGAATGCATTGCTCTGGATTCTGATTGTAATCTGTAACGGGTTGCAGTGGAATACCATTCTTTATTGTCTGGCAGCATCCTGCTTGCTTGTGATTTCGGTGATTGATGCCAGAACCAAAGAAATTCCTTTCGGTTGTAATGTTTTTATATTTGCTCTCGGTGTGGTACAGCTTGCGCTGGATTACACACACTGGTACGAATATGTAATCGGATTTTTTGCAGTCAGCACTTTGTTTTACATATTATTATTGGCCACCAAGGGAAGGGGCATGGGCGGAGGCGACGTGAAGCTGATGGCCGCTGCCGGAATTTTACTTGGGTGGAAAGAGATTTTGATCGCCATGACCATCGGCTGCGTGTTAGGGCCCCTTGTTCATTGCACCAAAATGCTGATTACAAAGAACAAAGATCGCGAATTAGCGTTTGGGCCTTATCTTGCAGTGGGAATTTACCTTATGTTCCTTTTTGGAGACGAACTGGTTTCTCTGTATTTGCGCTATATGGGACTGCAGGGTTGATAAACGGAATTAATTCGGCTCCGCCGATTAAATCAAATATAATACATTAAGATTCTTACATGAAAGGGGAATTAAATAATGGAACAGAAACTATTGTCCATTTACATTGGAAAAGATGTAACACGTATCTGTGAAGTCGTGAAGAAATCCCAGACCAGCATTGTTGTTAATAATGCTACAGAAGTTTCAACTCCCGGTGGTTCTTTTGACGACGGTTATTTAACAGATATTCCCAATATTGCGGAAGCAATCAGAGGCTGTGTGTTCGGCCGTGGATTCTCTGCCAATAAGGTTGTGTTCACCATCACTTCCAAGAAGATTGCAAATAAGGAAGTTGTAATTCCTTTTGTAAAGGGAGATAAGCGTATTGCTCAGATTCTGGAGGCGAATTCCAGCGAGCATTTCCCGATGACCACTGCCGGAGATTTTATCTTTGCCCACAGTATCATGGAAACTTTCCAGGAGGACGACGGCAAGAAACTTCGTCTTACTGCGGTTGCGGCTCCCAGAGATTTGGTTGAGTGTTACTATGAATTGGCAGATGAACTGAGACTGACCGTTGAGAATATCGACTATGTGGGTAATTCAGTATTGCAGCTTTTGAGCCTCCAGATGCGTGAGGGCTCCACGGAACTTGTATTGCAGATTGAGAAGGATACGACCTTCGTAAACATTATGAACGGTCGTGACATCATTCTTCAGCGTAGCGTTCCTTACGGTAAGAATGCAGTTATTAACTCCATGATGGAGATTAAGAAACTGACGGAGAAAGACGCTAAGACACTTCTTTCCAACAGAGATATGCTGGACCGCCAGGTTACGGAAGAAGAGTATGCAGAAGCGGTTCGTTATTTGATCAGTAGCATCGGACGTATCGTAGAATATCACAGAAGTCGTAATCCGGACCGTATTATTGACGGTATCAAGGTATTCGGTGAAGGTAGTGCCATTGCAGGGATCGACGAAGTCCTGAAGCAGGAGCTGGGCGCGAACGTAACTCATTTCTCAACCCTGCAGGGCGTTAAGGTAAGCGGTAAAGCTTACTTAACCAGTGAAAGTGCACTCCGCTATCTTGCCAACTTCGGTGCGATTCTGAAACCGATTGGATTGAATTTAAATCGCGGCAAGAATAAGGACAGAATTTCCAAGGGTGCCGACAAGGTATTGCTATTTATCTTTGTGGCCGGTCTTCTTGTTTCCGCTGTATTGTGCGGCTGGAAGCTGATTGAATACTTTACTTTATCCACAGCATTGGAGATTGTCGAGTCGAAGATTAAATCCAAGGAAGATATTATCGGAATTGTAAATGATTACAATGATGCAATTGATTCCTATGAATTAATCATTGGCTGTGATGAGGCTACTTATAATAACAATGATTTATTACTTGACTTGGTTGCTTCCCTTGAGAAGAATATGCCGAAGGATATGCGTGTGAATGACATGAAGTCTCTTGACGGAAGCGTAACGATTACCGTGCAGGCAAGAGATTTGGATCAGGTAAATGCACTGATTGTAAAGATTATGGATGAAGATTTTGTTGTTGACTATCTTTTGCAAGAAATCGAGGTGGAAGAGGGCGCAATTCCCGGCGCTTCCGACTACAAGGAATATGAAGAGTATGAAGCGGCTGAGAGAGAAAAGAATAAGCGTAATAACAGAAACAACAATGACGAAGAGGAGAACGAGGACGGAGAAATTGCGTTGGAGGGAGAAGATCCTTATGCAAACTTCCTCGCCAAGTATACCCATGTGAAGTATGATATTACCTTTGTTCTTGAGAAGCCCGTAGAAGAGGGAGAAGAAGAATTCAAGAGATTTTCTAAGGAAACCATTGTTGATACTTCCGCAGAAACTACTACCGAAGGAGGAGATAAATAATGAAATTAAGCAATAGAGATAAGAAATTATTATTGATTCTTGGAATCCTGGTTGTAGTGGCTGTTCCCATCGCCTTTGTATTCCGCCCTTATGTGGAGAAGTGTACGGAAATAAAGCAGGAGATTGAGACCCAGACCAAACGTCTGGAGGAGTTAGAGAAGTATGATAAGAACCGTGAGCAGTATCTTGATGATATTGCGTACATGCAGGATGCTGAAGCGGCTATTATCGCAAAGTATGATATGGGCTTGGAACAGACCAATATCATCAAAGATATTGAAGTGGCAGAAGAAGATACACCGTTTGTGGTAGATAATATTATTTTTACCCCCGTGGAAGAAACCATTTTACGTGCGGCAACGGTTGATTCCGAAGGGAATGCAATCGAAGGACTTAATTTTGCCACCACATCTACTTTGATTGAGTTTAATTCAACCTATGAGCAGTTGTTGAAATATTTAGCGGCATTAAGAGATCATGAATTCACACAGTATGTTGTGTCTCTGGAAGCAAAATATGATGACAGGACCGGACGTCTTGCAAATAAACTGCAGTTGAATCAGTATGCGTTTATCGGCGCGGGAAGAGATTATCCTGCGGTATCCGTTCCTACCATGGAGTACGGTACAGAAAGCATTTTCGGTACCTATATTGAAGATGAAGAAATTAATGAAGCGGTAAACGGACCTGAAGAAGAGTCTGAAGAAGCAGAAGAGTAATTTCAAGATTTATTTACTTATTTATTTAGTTAGTCAATTTATCGTTTTTCTTCCGGGGATTCCCGGAAGAAAAACGGTGAAATTTGAGTTTTTATCAATGTATAATGGAATTATATGTTTATAAGAACTCAAATGATTATATATGCAACCAATGGTTTATTTCGTGTAACTGGAGGGAAAAGAATGAAGGAGAAAAGAAGAAAAGCAGTAAATAACAAAGGTTTTTCACTTGTGGAAGTTTTATTGGCTGTTGTGGTACTTGCTTTGGTAATTATTCCGATTATGCAGCTTTTTGTTACTTCCATGAATATTTCCAATCGTTCCAGACATTTGCTTGGAGCAACGGAAGTCGGACAGATGACTTTGGAAGTGTTAAATTCCAAATGCATGGATGGAGATGCAGGGATTGAGACCTTTTTCTCATCCGTAACGCCGACCACGAAACTTCCTGCGGCATCGTACAATGTTGTTGCCACTGTCGGCATAAGTTCGGCGAACTTATCGGATGAAGATTTTGTGACGATGACGAAATCAAGCAGAGGCGAGTCGGATACAAAGATGCTTGTATATGCAATGGGTGATACCAAGAAACATGTGTCTTTGCATAACGTGACGCATAACGGATATGTTTATGACGTGGTTGTTCATATGACCCGGAACGGTACAGGTACGGATGAGTATTACACTTATTCCGTATACCTGGAAGTGTTTGGGGCAGAAGCGGGCAATCATTACAAGGAACGTTTGGTTACTATGGACAGTGCCGTAGTAAATAAATACTAGGAGGTGTTGCAATGAGAACAAAATTCAGGGAAGACAACAGAGGTGCTGCTTTGGTTTCCATTATGATTGCAGTGGCATTCATTACGATTTTGGCAACCTCTATGTTATATATGTCTTTTAATAACTATCAGATGAAGGTGGTAAATTACCAGTCTAAGTCTAACTTCTATGAAACAGAGCAGAGCGTTACGCAGATGACTTCGGGATTTCGTAACGATGTAATGACATCCGGTGCTCCTTTGACGGCAATTCGTACTGCAGCCGGTGTTGATAGCAGTGACAGATATAATGTGAAGAAGCTTGCAGAGTTTGCATTCCCCGGTGCTACCGTTTCGGGAGATGCCAACAGTGCGTCTGTTTCCAGTGAAGGGGACACCTTTACTTTTGCTACCAATGTAACAAGTGGTGCGAACTATGTTGTTACGGAACAGCCTAATAATATTAAGCAGATTACCTTAAAGGGGATTACTGTTACACAAAGAGAACCTGATACGCTCAATACTAATACAATTACAACTGACCTTGTAATGTATATTAAGAGTTCCGATGCTCCTTCCGCTATGGGCGGTGTAGGTGAGTTCAGTCTTATGATGGACAGCAGTGTCAACTGTAATGCATCAGGGGACGCGGTTAAGTTAAATGTGTTTGGTAACGGTTTCTTCATGGGAGTCGATTTCGACACAGAGTCAATGCCCGGAACCAAAGCAAACGGTCATGCGGCGATTAATCTTGGCGGAAATTGCACCTACAATATTTTAGGTGATTATAATCTTGTTTACGGAGATGTAGTATTAAGCGGTGATTCCTCTCTTAATATCATCGGAGGTTCCCTTACCGTATACGGTAATATCTATATAGAAGAAGGTTGTACATTGACCTGTAACGGTTTACTGTATATGCCGCCTAACAACATTATTGACCCGCAGACGGGAAATCCTTACGGCATTATTTGTACCGGAGATGTTGATAAACATGTATATCCTGCGGACTTGTCAAGCAATATTGTTCGGCTTGACAACCAGAAGTGTGTTGATATTCGTACGGATTTGAAGTTGACAGATGGGGATCAGAACAATGATGGTCTGGTTTATCAGATTATTACCAAGCAGGCACCGATTACAGGCGGTGCAGAACAGTACTTTGATGAAGAGGCTCTGCTTCCCATGTCTAACTCCTTTACAACAGATACTGTTAATATTGGCGGTGTTGATATGCGTACCAAGTTCTTTTCCAATAGTATCTGTAACCCAGGTGATATTAAAGACGGATTGATTTTCCTTGGTGAAGTAATGGAAATGCGTGGTACAAATGATAATGCCACGATTATTTCCAGAACCCCTGTATCGTTCTCACAGGTTCATGAATTGAATCTTACCAAGATGGGTACACATGCATTTGACTATATGACCATGAAGTCTACGGATTCTGATGATAATTTTGCAATCGGTTATGATACCGGTGTGCATCAGATCAAATTAAAGAATAATAAGGTCTACGAAGTAGGCGGATTTATTTCTGATACTGCAAATACATTTGTTAAGACGGTAATGGGTAATGCTGTAAACGGAGGCGGCGAAGTAACTTATACTTCCGCAATCGGCTACCAGAACTGGCAGAAAGAATAAGGGGTGAGCGTATGAAGAATAATAATAAGGGCTTGTCCTATATTGAGTTAATTATTGTGATTGCTGTTATGAGTATTTTGACCGGTGTTACCGCGCTCTCAATGACGTATGTATCCCGTACGAATGCTTCCAAGACTGCAAACCAGATTGTTACGATTCTTGCCAATTCCAGAACCCAGTGCCTTGCTAAGGGGAAAGAGAACGGTAAAGTAGTCTTCCGCCTTGACGGAAATACTTATAAGTATAAGATTGGGGACGGAAGTGAGGAAACACTTGCAACCAAGCCTCTTAATATTGTGTTTGAGTCTTCCAGTGGCGTTCGGAAAGAATTATCTACCGGAGAAATGTTTGAGATTAAGTTTGAACAGTCCACCGGGGCGACTGTTGCGACAATGGGAAGTGAGACTGTTTGTTTCATTAGAGTTACCAAAGGGGAATCTACCTCTACGGTGCAACTTTATGAATTAACCGGTAAGAGTGAACTTGTACTTGATTAGGAGGGGAAGAAGGATGAAGAAGAATAATAAAGGTTATACTTTGGTTGAATTGCTTGTTTCCATTGCGATTTTTGCCATTGTTATGCTGGGAATTATGTCAATTATGCGTTCAACCTCTGTTTTGTATCAGCATGGTCAGCAGGAAGTAAGACTTCAGGAAGAAGCACAGATTGCTGTCAACCAGATTGAAGAGATTCTGATTGATTTGGATGATCGTATTTATGAAAGTAATTCGACAGCCAGTCAGAGGGAATACCATATATTTAAATATGACGGAACCTATGGAATCAAACAGAGCGGCGACCAGCTCTTTTTCAAGAAGGTGGCGTCCGGTGGTGTGATTTCAGATGCAAACGGATGGCAGCTTTTGGCAGAAGGCGTGGAAGATTTCAAGATTACGGGAATCGATTATAACGGTGGAGGTGTAAGAACTACCGGCGATAACCGTGTTGCTGTTTCTGTTTCATTAAAGAGCGGCAAATATGAATATACTGCAGAGAAGGATGTTTATTTCCGTAATGCCATTGAGAACGAAACACCTTTCACACAGCCTGATGGTTCCACATCTGCAAGTGCCGGTGATGCTAACCCGTTTACGCATGCCTACGAGGTGCGTAGAGGAGAATCGCTTGATTTGTTTGAAGAATTCGGCATTTTAACAGATGTATCATTAATTACGTTTTCCAGTGTGAATCCTGCAGTTTACTATGAGCTGATTAATACCCCGGCTACCGGAAATATGATTTGCGACAGCAATATTATTAAGGTTGGCTCAGGAGTCGCCAACATACTTTATGAGGTGCCTGAGGATTATATGATTGGGGTACAGGGCAAGACGGAGGACGGAACTGTGGTTAAGGTTCAGCTTACCACGAAGAAGGCTAATATAATTATTGATATTCCGAAGTTCCAGTTTACCGTAAGCGGTCCCACCAATGCCGGCTCCCCGAAGTGGATTGAGTTTCAGGGTATCGATTTAAGCAGTGATGAGATTACTTCATATTACAGCTTATGGGTTTATCACGATGAGAACGGAAACGGGAAATATGATGAAGGAACGGATTCTCTTAGAGGAAGTAAGGCGGAGGATAAGGCTTTCGGTACGAATTCCAATGTTTTAAGTTATGATTCGAACTCTCTTGTGAATTCCGGTTATGTTTCCGCTAAGATTAACATGGGTGTTAAAGCTTGTGAGAATACCGGATTCCTTATGGTATATCAGGCAAATGACTTATGCGAGAACGGTGCAGCCTTCTGTGCAGACGGTAAGAAGTATGTGCATGTTGAGGTTCTCAATTTTTATCGGGGTTCGGAAATTAGCGGACAATTCGATTTAAGATTGTATGCGCAGGGTAGCGGTTTTGCGTACTAAGCAGTTTTGTTTAAATTTTTGAAATAGTATAAAGTTTTTAAGCCTCGTATGCGAATCACGTATACGAGGCTTTTAATATCATATAATATGAAAAAATAGCATGAATAAAAGGGGCACTTTGGGAAAGATACTAAATTATCACAAAAAAAACTTGCAACTTTTCAGAAAATAGTGTACATTGATACACGGTTACCTATAGAAGGACTCATATTATTATGATACAGGGGAATTTGTAATGGCGAAATATTTGGTTATTGTGGAATCACCGGCGAAGGTGAATACAATCAAGAAATTTTTGGGAGCGAATTATGAAGTTGTGGCCAGTAACGGTCATGTAAGGGATTTGCCCAAGAGTACATTGGGAATTGATGTAGAACATGATTATGAACCGAAGTATATTACAATTCGGGGAAAGGGCGATGTTCTTTCCGTGATTCGGAAAGAGGTGAAGAAGGCCGAGAAAATTTATCTGGCAACTGACCCTGACCGTGAGGGAGAGGCGATTTCCTGGCATTTATATGAAGCTTTGAAATTATCAGACAAGAAGGTATATCGTATTACGTTTAATGAGATTACCAAGACTGCAGTTAAGAATTCTTTAAAGGAAGCCAGAGAGATTAATATGGATCTGGTTGATGCCCAGCAGACGAGACGTATGCTTGATCGAATGGTGGGGTATCGTATTTCACCCGTTTTGTGGGCGAAAGTGAAGAGAGGACTTAGTGCGGGACGTGTGCAGTCGGTTGCTCTTCGCATTATTTGTGACAGGGAAGATGAGATTAATGCATTTATTCCCAGGGAGTATTGGTCTCTGAATGCGAATTTCACCGTAAAAGGGGAGAAAAAGCCCCTTGTAGCAGCATTTTATGGGGACAAGAACGGAAAACTTGATTTAAGCTCAAAAAAGGACGTAGAAGCGGTTAAAAAGGCATTGGCTTCTGCTTCTTATAATATAGAAGAAATCAAAACAGGGACGAGAACCAAGAAGGCCCCGCTTCCTTTTACTACGTCCACGTTGCAACAGGAAGCAAGTAAAGTACTTGGTTTTCCTACCCAGAAAACCATGCGTCTTGCCCAGCAGTTATATGAAGGTATCGAAATTAAGGGAAATGGTACCACCGGTGTGATTACCTATTTGCGTACCGATTCCACCCGTGTTTCCGATGAGGCCAAGCGCAATGCGTCGAATTATATTGCGACCACTTATGGGGAAGAATATTTAGCGGAGACAATTGCCAAGAAGAGCGATGAAAAAAGAATTCAGGATGCCCATGAAGCCATTCGTCCTACGGATATTGCAAGAACGCCGGAACAATTAAAGGAATCCTTGTCAAGGGATCAGCTTAGGCTGTATCAGTTAATCTGGAAGCGATTTGCAGCCAGCCAGATGGCTCCGGCTGTGTTTGAATCTGTTTCGGTCCGGATTGAAGCGAATGGATACCAGTTTCGTGTAAGCGGGTCCAAAGTATCTTTTGACGGATACAGAAGTGTATATATGCAGGAAGAAGATGAAAAGTCTGATAATAACAGTCTTTTGGATAAGCTTAGCAAAGATTCCAAGCTTACATTCGATTCCTTTGAGGAATTGCAGCATTTTACCCAGCCACCGGCTCATTATACTGAGGCTTCCCTTGTCAGGGCTTTAGAGGAGTTGGGAATAGGAAGACCCAGTACCTATGCGCCTACCATTACAACTATCATTGCAAGACGATATGTGGTTCGTGAAAATAAGAATTTGTACGTTTCCGAATTGGGCGAAGTGGTAAATAACATGATGAAGGAAGCGTTTCCTACCATTGTGGACGTGAATTTCACGGCATACATGGAAGCTTTATTAGATAAGGTGGAAGAGGGAAGCGTTCAGTGGAAGACTGTAGTGTCGAATTTCTATCCCGATCTGGATGAGGCGGTTCGCTTAGCGGAAGACGGGCTTGATAAGGTGAAGATTGCGGACGAATTGTCGGATGAGGTATGTGAAGATTGCGGACGCCGTATGGTGATTAAATATGGTCCCCACGGTAAATTTCTTGCATGTCCCGGATTTCCTGAATGTCGGAATACCAAGACCTTTTTAGAAAAGATTGGTGTTTCCTGCCCGAAGTGTGAGAAGGATATCGTAATACGTAAAACCAAGAAAGGACGTAAGTACTACGGTTGTATTTCAGCACCGGACTGCGATTTCATGGTGTGGCAGCGTCCTACGGAACGGAAATGTCCGAAGTGCGGTAATGTTATGTTTAAGAAAGGCAATGCCTTTGTGTGTGCGACGCAGGAGTGCGGCGAGAAGATTAACGAATAGAGAATAATTAGATTACTTATGATACAACATTGAAGCATGATATTGTCTTCAAATGTCAGGGAAAAATCTGAAAAAGATAAAAAAATACACAAATACTTGCACAATTTGTTAAATTGTGTTACCATATTTGTGTAACAGTATATTTTGAATTTCATTACATCGTTATGATGCGCGAGGTTGTGTGTATGAGTAGTGTACAATTGTTAGATAAGACCAGAAAAATTGGAAAACTCCTTTACAATAATAACAAGAGCAAAGTAGCTTTTAATGATGTGTGCAAAGTAATGCGTGAGGTCACAAGTTCAAATGCGCTTGTTATTAGCAAAAAGGGTAAGATTCTAGGAATGGGATATGCCGCAGACGTGGAAGTGATTACAGAGCTTCTCGGGGAAAAAGTCGGTGTGTTTGTAGACACTGATTTGAATGAGCGTTTTCTTGGTATTTTGTCCACACAGGAGAATGTTAATCTGTCAACCCTTGGATTCGAATCTTTGCAGTCTGCTTCTTTCCGGGGAATCGTTACTCCTATTGTAATTGGCGGGGAGCGTTTGGGAACCTTATTCCTTTACCGCAATAAAGAAGAGTATTCCATTGACGATATTATTCTTTGCGAGCATGCCATGAGTGTAATCGGTTTGGAGATGATGCGTGCCGTAAGTGAGGAGGTTGCGGAAGAAAACCGCAAGACCAATGGCGCGCGTTCTGCAATCAGTACTTTATCCGGCTCCGAAATGGATGCGATCGTTCATGTGTTTGAAGAATTAAACGGCATGGAGGGTGTTTTGGTTGCCAGCAAGATTGCGGATCGTGTGGGAATTACGCGTTCTGTTATTGTGAATGCATTGCGTAAGCTCGAAAGTGCCGGTGTGATTGAATCACGGTCCTCGGGAATGAAGGGTACGTATATTAAGATTATTAATGAAATGGTCTTTGAAGAGATTAAGAACATTAAGGACGAATAAGGTCATCGGTTTACAATGTAAGCGGCACGGATGTCGCAATATAGGATAAGATAAACGGATTTATTGAGTTTTCAATAAGTCCGTTTTTGCATTTGTTTCCGGGAAAATCCGGAGAAAGGTCTCCTGAAAACAAAATAGTAAAAGGAGATATATGTTGTGGATAAATAGTGCAAAAAACACAATATAAAGTGGTTATTTTGCAAAAAGACCTTGTTTTTTCGACAAAATAATTTATAATGATATATGGTGGGTGGAATATACCCTGTTTTGGTGTTTGCAGGTGTTTTATGAGAGACAGCCTGCGGTAAAACGGAAAGGATGGTCCTTATGATTAATTCCAATGTTTTTGATTATGTGAATGTTTTGGATAAGGCGGCAGATGCTTCCTGGAAGCGTAATGAGGCAATTGTTAACAATCTTGCCAACGCTGCTACGCCCAATTATAAGAGACAGGATGTTTCTTTTGAAGCAGAGTTCCGAAACGCATTGATGAGTGCTTCCGGAACTACTATGGACGGAAAAGTAGCCAATGTGAATATGAAGCTTTTGACTCCCAAGGTATATACGGATACTTCGGAGGTTTCCTATCGATTGGATGGAAATAATGTTGATGTTGATACAGAGAATGTGGAATTGGCAGAGAACCAGTTGAAGTACGAAGGTTTGCTTAACAGTATTTCACAGGAATTTGCCAACTTACAGACCGTATCCAAGTCTGTATAGTTAATTACGGGAAAGGAGTGTTACGATGGGAATGTTTGATGCTTTTGATATCAGTGCTTCCGGTATGACGGCGCAAAGGTATCGAATGGATATTATTGCAGAGAATGTGGCTAATGCCAATACAACAAGAACAGAGAATGGTGGTCCTTACAGACGTAAGGTGGTTACCTTCCAGGCAAAGGGAAGCGGCGTGGAGTCTTTTGCCAATGTTTTGAATACTTCCACCGGCAATCTTTTGGGAACGGGAGCACATGTAAGCAGTGCCATCGGAAACGGAGTACGTATTACCAGTATTCAGGAAGATTTCAAGACGGATATGAATATGGTGTATGATCCTTCCCACCCCGATGCGGATGAGGCAGGATATGTGACCTATCCCAATGTAAATACGATTACCGAAATGACAAACCTGATTGATGCGTCCAGAGGGTATGAAGCGAATGCAACAGCTTTTGATGCCAGCAAGGCTATGGCGCTGAAAGGATTGCAGATTGGTAAGTAATTTCTGTTTCAGAAGTGTTTTCAGTAAAAAATTACGGAGGTGTGACTGATGGATATTTCATCTGTTTTGTCCGTTCATAATATCGGATTAGGCGAAGAGAAGGCAGCGGGGACGAAAGTTGCACAGGGAGAAGATTTGTTTTCCACCTTTTTTCAGTCTGCCATAGAGAATATTAACAGTACCAATGCATTGCTTTCGGATGCGGAGAATGAAGAAATTAAATTCATGCTTGGAGAAACCGAAAGTACGCATGATTTGATGATTTCTTTGCAGAAGGCCAGCACGGCGTTACAGTATACGGTTGCCATCCGCGATCAGTTTGTGCAGGCATATAAAGAGATTATGCAGATGCAGATTTAGTGAATGAGCTTTGAGGAGATAGAAGATGTTGGAGAAATTAATTGATTGGCTGAAAGGTTTGCCACCCAAGTTTTTGGCATGGTGGAACAAATTTTCTTCCAAACAAAAAACTGCAATCATAAGTGTGGGTGTTGGATTGATTGTCGCATTTGCGATTTTAATCACGGTGTTAAACCGCACCCAATACGTGAATCTGATTACCTGTGAAAATGCAACACAGGCTTCAGAAGTGACGGCTGTGCTTGATGGCGGAGACGGGATTGATTATAAGGTTTCGGACAGCGGCACGGTTATTTCCGTGAATAAGAAACAGCTTTCCGAGGCAAATCTTCTTTTGGGAGCCAACGACATCTTATCCGATACTTTTAAGATCGAAGACGTGGTAAGCGGTGGCCTGACCACCACGGAAGCGGATAAGCAGAAGTTGTATACGGTTTACAAAGAAGATGCGCTTGAGGTAATGCTTGAGGATATTGCATTTGTTGAGAATGCAACGGTTAATCTTCATATTCCGGAAGACAACGGAACGCTGATTGCCCGGAAAGAAGAAGCTTCCGCTAACGTTATGCTGGCATTGCAGGGGGAGTGCACGCCGGAACAGGCAAGTGCCATGGCCCGTGCCATTAAGACTGCAATTGGCAATGATACCACGGAACATATCGTGATTATGGATAATCAGGGAAATCTTTTGTTTGCAGGTGATGACGAGAACAGTTCTGCCGGATTGGCCAATAATCAGTTTAATCTCAAACAACAGGCGGAGACTGTTGTAAAAAATGAAGTCCGCAAGGTATTAAACGGAACGAATGCTTTTGATTTGATTGAGGTTGCAAGTAATTTGACACTGGATTTCTCCTATACGGAAAAAACCCAGACTACATATACTCCGGCAGACGGACAGACCCAGGGCGTACTTTCCCATGAGAGCAGTTACGAGGCGGAAACCGAAGGCGGAACAGCGCTTGTTCCCGGGACTGATACCAATGGAAATGATACTTATGTATATGAGAATGGCGGAAATTCTTCCAGTACCGTAAGTCAGTATGACAAAGATTATCTGCCGAATACAGAAACTACCGTGCAGTCCATTCCTGCAGGTGCTATTGTTTATGACCAGTCCTCTGTTGCGGTAACGGCAATTCGTTATCGTGTGATTAAAGAGGAAGACGCCAAACGGCAGGGACTTCTTGATGGCATCGACTGGGAGGATTATAAGGCAAACAATGCGGAACGCACCAAGCTGGAAGTGGATGAAGAGTTATATTCCGTTGTTTCGGATGCCAGCGGTATTTCCGTAGATGATATTACCATTGTTGCGTATGAAGAACCTTTCTTTGTAGACAAAGAAGGTATTCAGGCAGATTTTAAAGATGTTTTATATATCATTATCGCTGTGTTGATTGTTCTTCTTTTGGCTTATGTGGTAATCAGAAGCTTTAAGACAGATAAGGCCAAAGAACCGGAGCCGGAGGAGTTGTCAGTGGAAGGTCTGCTTCAGTCCATGCCGGCAGAACCTTTGGAAGATATTTCGCTGGATGATAAGTCCGACACCAGAAAGTTAATTGAGAAATTTGTGGATGAGAATCCGGAAGCAGTTGCAAATCTGTTGCGTAACTGGCTGAACGAAGATTGGGGGTAAGAGTTGCAATGCGTAGTGATGACAAAATAACCGGAACTCAAAAAGCTGCAATTCTTTTGATTTCCCTCGGACCGGAGAAGTCTGCTGCTATTTTTAAACATTTGAAAGAAGACGAAATCGAAGAACTTACATTAGAGATTGCCAATACAAGAAGCGTTACTCCTCAGTTGAAGGAGTCTATTATCAATGAATTCTATGAGGTGTGTCTTGCACAGCAGTATATTGCAGAAGGCGGTATCGAATACGCCAAGCAGCTTCTTGAAAAAGCACTGGGGCCGGAAAAGGCAGTGGATGTTATTGGTCGTCTGACGGCATCCATCCAGGTAAAGCCTTTCGAATTTATGCGTAAGACAGATGCTTCCCAGTTATTGAGTTTTATTCAGGATGAGCATCCTCAGACGATTGCTCTTATCCTGTCCTATCTAGGTCCTTCACAATCCTCTATGGTACTGGCCGCTTTGGCACCCGAGCGCCAGGCGGATGTTACCCGTCGTATTGCAACCATGGACAGAACCAGTCCTGATGTGGTAAAAGAAGTGGAGAAGATTCTCGAGTCCAAACTTGCAAACCTTGTGAATCAGGATTATACCATTATCGGTGGTGTTGACCATGTGGTTGAAATTCTTAATTCCGTGGATAGAGGAACAGAGAAGCATATTATGGAGACTTTGGAAATCGAAGATCCGGAATTGGCAGAAGAGATTCGCAAGAAGATGTTCGTGTTCGAGGATATTCTTCTTTTGGACGACCGTGCAATTCAGCGTGTGCTGCGTGATGTAGATAATAATGATCTTTCTGTTGCCATGAAAGGTTCCAATGAGGAAGTACAGAATACAATCTTCAACAATATGTCTAAGCGCCTTGCTGTCATGATTAAAGAAGATATGGAATTCATGGGCCCTGTCCGTATGAAGGATGTTGAGGAAGCACAACAGAAGATTGTTAATATTATTCGTAAATTAGAAGATGCCGGAGAGATTGTAATTTCCAGAGGCGGAGGTGACGAAATCGTTGTCTAGTAATTTTATTAAATCTTCTGCGGTTGTAGAAGAGAAAACAGTACGTATTATTAACAGCAATGATATTGTCGCCAAGCAGTTGGAGAATATTTCCAGATTTGTGCAGACTGATGCGACGGATGGTTTTCGGGATTCTTTTGCAGAAGGAATCTCTGCAAAGGAAGTATCCGTTCTCCTGGAAGATGATGATGCATCGTTGGGAAATGAGTCCTTTGGCGGAGAAGGCGGTCATGAGAGAATCGGTGATGTCAAATTGCAGAGTCAGATGGCCAGTGATATTTTGCAACAGGCAAACGAGGATGCCAAGGCGATTCGTGAGAGAGCACTTGCGGAAGCTGAGGCGATTAAGATTGAGGCATTTGATAAAGCCAAAGAAGAAGGCTATGCAGCCGGTGTGGCGCAGGGAGAGGCAAGTCTTAAACAGATGAAACAGGAAGTGGAATCTCTGCGTAAGGAATTAGAAGATGAATACCGGATGAAGGTGGAAGAAATCGAGCCGAGACTGGTGGATGTTATTACCGGCGTGTATGAACATATTTTCAAAGTCGATTTGGCGGAACAGTCCGAGATTGCAATCCATTTGATTAATTCCACACTTCTAAAGATTGAAGGGGTACGAAGTTTCCTTTTGCATGTGTCCAAGGAGGACTATCCGTATATTTCCATGCAGAAAAAGACTTTGATTTCCGGAACCGGTATTGCAACCGAGAACATAGAGATTGTGGAAGACTTCACCATGAAGAAGGGGCAGTGTCTGATTGAAACCGATGGCGGAATCTTTGATTGCGGTTTCGGCACGCACTTGGAGCGGTTACGCAAAGAATTGCAATTGTTAAGTTATGAACACTAAGAACGAATCGTGCTTTTGCAAGCGGATTGGAGTACATAGCGTGGGCGAGATTAATTTATACAAGTATGAACGTTTGAAAAGCAAAAATTTCTATAAAAAGCTGGGGAAGGTGGTTAATGTAGTCGGATTAACCATCGAATCAGCCGGTCCTGATGCTACTTTGGGGGATATTTGTTGCATTTACACGGAAGGTGACAGAGGCACATACATCCTTGCGGAAGTGGTTGGTTTTCGTGAAAACAAAACACTGCTGATGCCCTATGAGGACACCGGCGGAATCGGACTGGGGTGCCTGGTGGAAAATCGAGGGACCTCACTTAAAATTCAAGTGGGGCCTTTTTTATTAGGGCAGGTTTTGGACGGTCTCGGACGTCCCATGGACGGCGGAACTTTTTCCGGAGGGTCTTCTTATGATGTGGAAGCACCGCCGCCCGATCCTATGGCAAGAGAGATTATTGATGAAGTACTTCCTCTTGGTGTGAAGGCGGTAGACGGTCTTATTACAATCGGCAAGGGACAGCGTATCGGAATCTTTGCCGGTTCCGGTGTCGGTAAGTCCACTCTGATGGGTATGTTTGCAAGAAATACAAAGGCTGATGTTAACGTGATTGCACTAATCGGAGAGCGTGGCCGAGAAGTCAGGGAATTTATCGAGCGAGACCTTGGAGAAGAGGGTATGCGCCGTTCTGTGGTTGTGGTTGCTACTTCTGACAAGCCGGCTTTGGAACGAAATAAGGCGGCCAAAACGGCAACCGCCATTGCGGAGTATTTCAGGGACAGGGGGAAAGATGTACTTCTGATGATGGACTCCCTGACGCGTTTTTCCATGGCGCAGCGTGAAATCGGTCTTGCCAGCGGAGAACCGCCGGTTTCGAGAGGCTATCCGCCCAGTGTTTATGCGGAGATGCCGAAGCTTCTTGAACGTGCGGGGCGTTCGGAAAAGGGTTCCATTACCGGTCTTTATACGGTTTTGGTTGATGGTGATGATTTCAACGAGCCTATTACGGATACGGCAAGAAGTATTCTTGACGGTCACATTATGCTGAACCGTAAATTGGCGCACAAGAATCATTATCCGGCGATTGATGTGCTGCAGTCGATATCCAGATGTATGTCTTCGATTGTAGGTTACGGTCAGAAGCGAAATGTTGCCAAAATCAAAAACATTCTGGCTGTTTATGCGGATGCGGAAGATTTGATTAACATCGGTGCATATAAAAAAGGCAGTAATGCCTCCATTGATGATGCCATTGCCAAGATTAATAAAGTGAATGAATTTCTTTTACAGGGCACGGAGGAGAAATATACCTTTGAAGAAACTGTTAAAATGATGGAGGAATTGTAATCAATGGCCGTGTTTCGTTTTCGTATGCAAAGCATACTGGATATGAAAGAAAAAATGGAACAGCAATCCAAAAACGAGTTTGCACAGGCGCAAAAAGAGCTTTTGGACGAAGAAGAGGAGATGCAAAAGCTTCGCAGGAAGGAAGAACTTCTTTACGAAGAAGGGATGCGTCTGAGACAGAGTACGATTGAGATTCAGGAGATACTCGATAATAAAAAAGCGATTGAACATGTAAAAGGTTTGATTGAACAGCAGCGACTTGCCGTCGTAATGGCGGAAAAAAAGGTGGATGCAGCTACGAAACGAATGATGGATGCCAGAGTTCAGACCAAGACATATGAGAAGCTTAGGGAAAAGGCATTGGCTGAATATCAGATGGAAGAAAATAAAAAAGAGAACAAAGAAGTGGATGAGTTAAACAGCTATCGGTTTGGACAGAGACCGGCAGAATAGAAAGGGAGAATTGCCATGGCAATGCAGGATGAGGAAAAGCGCGCAAAAGCGGAGAAAGCAAGAATTAAAGCTGAGCGTAAAAAACTTCAAAGTGACCAGAAAAAGCAGAAAAAGGAAGCGCGTAAACGCGCCAGAGAATTGTCGGAACAGGAAGCAGAGCTTGATTCTGATTCTCCCGGCAGTTCCGTTGCGGTGTTTTTTATTACGCTTTTGCTGGTGGTAATCTGGATTGGAATTACCTGTCTGGTAATCAAACTGGATGTAGCGGAAATCGGAAGTAATTTCTTTGCTCCGATTCTGAAAGACGTTCCCATTCTTAAAAACATTTTGCCCAAGGACAGCATTACGGAAAGCGTGGATGTGGAGAGTTATTACGGTTACAGCAGTCTTGCGGACGCGGTGGAACGAATCCGCTATCTGGAAGATGAATTGAAGAAGGCTTCCGAAACCAATGATTCCAATAGTGAAAAAATCACCGCACTTGCAGCAGAGATTGAGCGTCTTAAGACCTTTGAATCCAATCAGGTGGATTTTCAGAGAGTAAAGACAGAGTTTTATGAGGAAGTTGTATATTCCGAAAAAGGCCCGGGAAGAGAAGCTTTTATCTCGTATTATGAGACCATGGATCCCGAAACGGCGGAAAATATTTATCGTCAGGTGATTGTGGAGGAAGCTTATTCCGAAGAGGTTTTGGAGTATGCAAAGGCATATTCCGAGATGAAACCTAAGGCGGCTGCCGGTATATTTGAGGCGATGACGGATAATCTCCCCCTGGCGGCTAAGATTTTGGAAGCAATGCAGCCGGATGAGAGAGGCGATATTTTGGGCGCTATGGATCCGGAAGTTGCGGCAAAAATCACAAAACTGATGGAGCCGGAGAAATAGAAAAAGAAGCGTGATTTGACTTTAGAAATGTATTGTTTTGGCCGATACATATTGTGAACCTTGAAAATCAAATAAGAAAGGAGGTACTTAAATGACCGGTGCAATTGTTACACAGTCAGGACAGATGCCGTTTCCGACAATGGCAGGTCCCGGCGCAGCGGAATCTTCAGGCGGAGATTTCAAAGAAGTGTTTCAAGTCGTGGCAGACAGGCCGGAAAGCGCAGCAGAGGTCAGCAAGTCTGAAAAAACTTCCGTTCCCCGGACACGGGTAGAAAAGGATTCTTCCAAGAATTTTCGGGAAGATAAATTGGAAACCGGAACGGTGACAAACAAGACTGAGGATGAATTATCCAAAGAGGATATGGAAGCAGTAATGTCTTGTTTACAGGAACTAAAGGAAGAGATTATGGCAACCCTTTCGGTTTCGGAAGAAGAACTGGAACAGATGATGGATTCGTTAGGAATATCCGATGCGGATATGTTTTCTCAGGCAGGACTTTCCGAATTGATATTGGGATTTGCCGGAGCGGAAAGTGTGGTAGATTTACTTACCAACGAAGAAGCTTACGATATGCTGACACAGTTGACAGACTTTGCGGAAGAACTGATAGGAAATCTGGAAGAAGATTTTCAAATCAGCAAAGAGGATTTGGAGAATCTTTTGAAAGAATTATCGGGAGAAGCCACGGAAGAAGCGGATGTTTTGGAAACAAAACAGATTATGTCGGAAAGCTCTTCGGATGAGGAGATGGTTTTACACACCGAAACAGAGGTGAGTGAAATTACAAAGGAACCTATTCGGGAGAACGAAGGGGAGACAAATCCCGAAGCAGGCGAAAGACAGATGTTTGGAGGCGTTACAAACGGTGCAAATACCCTTAACGTAACGAATTCTTCAAATGCAGTTACAGCTTTTCAGGATGCCCTGGGAATGCAGGATATGTCCACACAGGAAATATATGATCAGATTGCGGAATACATGAGAAGCAATATCAGTGCTGATACATCCGAAGTGGAAATGCAGTTAAATCCCGAAAATTTAGGTAAGCTTAACATTCACCTGACATCCAAACAAGGTGAGGTCAGTGCTCATTTTATCGCACAGAACGAAGTGGTGAAAGCAGTGCTTGAAACCCAGATGCTTCAGCTGAAAGAACAGTTTGAACAACAGGGGATGAAAGTAGATGCCATTGAAGTTACGGTGGCAAGCTATTCCTTCGATCAGGGCATGAATGAAGAACAGGGTGACGGAACCCGCGAGGCCAATGCGGCACGCAAGACCGTAATCCGCAGATTGAACCTGAATGAAGATTTGACAGAAGAGATGTTAAGTGAAGAAGAACAGATTGCAGTAGAAATGATGACTGCAAACGGAAACACAGTAGATTTTAAGGCGTAAGGAGGAAAAAGCATGGGAATCTCAGCACCCTATGTGGATGGTCAGCTGGTGACGAATACATCACAGACAACAAGTGAAGTTAAGTCCGGCGGCAATTCCATGGATAAGGAAGCTTTTTTACAACTACTGGTTGCTCAGATGAAATACCAGGATCCGTTACAGCCTACCTCTAATACCGAATATATTTCCCAGTATGCTACATTTTCCGAGTTGGAGCAGATGCAGAATATGAGTTCAAGTATGACTCTTTCAAGAGCATCCGAACTGGTTGGAAAAGAAGTGTTGGTTGAATCCACATCGGATTCCGGAAAGACCACACAGGTTCAGGGAAAAGTAGAGAAGGTTGTATATCAGTCAAACAAAGCATATTTATCAATCGACGGAGCATTGTACTCCATGGATGATTTGAAATATGTGATTGACGATGAATACTCAATGGGCACCAAAACGATTCAGGAAATTCAGGAAATCGTGAATAAACTTCCTGCAGTAGATGATCTTACCTTAAGTGATTTGGCAGATGTTCTTTCCGTTTACAATCTTTGCACAAATATGAGTGAGTATCAGGCATCTATGATGAGCAAGGATTTAAAGGATACAATCGATCGTTACATTGCCAAAATGAATGAACTTATGGAAGAAAGTCAGCAGACATCAGGAAGCGGGGAAGAAGAAACCATTGTTTAAAAGACAAGGAGGGATTGAATGAAAATTCAAAACAGTCAGTTCCTTTCAACCTTGCAGATAAACGATAGTAAGACAAGTATTAGAGAACTACCCGGACAGGGAAAATTGCAAAATGCATCTTTTAAAGATATTCTTGAAAGCCGTGCCGGCACAGAAGTGGGAGAATTGAAGTTCTCCAAGCACGCTTCAATTCGGTTGGCGGACAGAAACATATCTTTATCGGATTCACAATTGCAAAGACTTGGCGAAGGAACGCAGAAAGCAAGTGAGAAAGGAATTAAAGATTCTCTGGTAATTGTAGACCAATTGGCATTCATTGTGAATATCCCGAATCATACAGTGGTAACAGCAATGGATCAGTTAGAAGCAAAGGATAATGTTTTTACAAATATTGACGGAGCGGTAATCGCATAGCCGGACCATAACTGGAAGCTATCACTTCTTAAATGACAGAAAGAAGTGGACGTCGGAAAAATGGAGGTCAAATATTATGATGAGAGCATTGTATTCGGGTGTGTCAGGTCTGAAGACGCATCAGATTAAGATGGACGTTATAGGTAATAATATTGCAAACGTTAATACAACAGCATATAAATCACAATCTATTACCTTCGGAGAATTAATGTATCAGACAACCCAGAGTGCATCAGGCCCTAACGCTACAACCGGTACCGCAGGTACCAATGCGAAGCAGATTGGTCTTGGTGTAACCAGTGGTGCAATTTCAACTGCAATTACAACTGCAGGTGCAACACAGACAACAGGAAATCCTTTTGATATTCGTATCACGGGAGATTCTTTCTTTATCGTTAGCGACGGCGCTAATAACTTTTTTACCAGAGACGGATCCTTTTATGTGGATGCGGCAGGTAATCTTGCGATGACGGCCAACGGATATAATGTTATGGGATGGGGCGTTGACCCTGCCACCATGAAAATTAAGCAGGATATCGTGGAACCGCTTCGCATTATGAGCCCTGAGAATCTTACATATCCGCCGGAAGCAACCACGAAAGCATATGTTTCCGGTATTCTTGACAAGAACGATACCAATGCGGCTTCTGCAACAGGTCGTGTAATCAGTGTCAGCATTTATGATGGTTTGGGATATGCATATACTGCTAAATTTGCGATTAAATCTACTGACGCAGAAGGACAGTACACAGTAGAACTTACTGATATTCTTGATACGAACAATGAGTCTTTAAAGGATGTTTACAATGTTGGTTCCATTAAAGACATCGCAACCTTCGGCAGTGAGCGTGTGATTGAAGATACATATCTTGCAGAGCTGCTTGATGAAGTAACATATGATCAAACCACGCAGACGTATTTTAAGAAGTCCGGCTTCTCAGAAACATTCTCTGATTATGATACCAATCGTGTCAGCGGCATTACTTACCGTGTGCATGACAGTGTGGGACCGCAGAGTTTTGCACCCGGAGGTACCGTTCTGACAGAAGGAACCGGAACTCTTGAAAAAGACGATTTGGAAGAAGCCTTTGGCCTTATTTATGTAACAGACCCTAACGTGGGAAATTATTACTATTACAGTGACGGAACCAATGAATATCAGCTGACTTCCGATACGGATGCAGACTGGGCAGCGGTTCTTAACAAAAAAGGTCTTACCAATTTTGATGCAACCATGGATGCGGACGGTAATGTGACATTTACCTTTGAGCAGACCTTTACCTGTGAATCCGAAACTGTTTATGACGGAACGAATTTCACCAAGCAGATTACGCAGGAAGAAGCTTATGGTGTGGACACTTCCGATCCGAACACCACATACACCTTTATGGTAGCACCCGATGGACAGGCACAGATTACCTCTACCACCATCATTACCGGTAACAGCCTGATTTATGATACGGCAACCGGTGAATTCAAGTCTGTTAACGGTTCTGATTCCGTTACGCTTGATTTTGCAGAGAATGCAACTGATTTATTGGGAAATCTTGTTGATTTAACGCACTTTGAAGATGTTAGTATTGATTTTACGGCATCTTCTATGTTCAACAATAATAAGACATCAACAATTACCATGGTTTCCGGTGATAAGGAAGGTCTTGGTTCCGGTCGTAAACTCGGTGAATTATCCGGTGTTTCCATTCAGAACAACGGTATGATTTACGCTTCTTATGACAATGGCCAGACCAGACTTCTGGGTCAGATTGCAGTTGCATCTTTCTCAAATGCATCCGGTTTGCAGAAAGAGGGCGATAACCTCTATAGTGCAACCTTGAACTCCGGTGAGTTTGACGGCGTTGGTGTTGACGTAACAGCAGGTGGCGGATATATGTCTACCGGTGTTTTGGAAATGAGTAATGTTGATCTTTCTGCAGAGTTTACCGAGATGATTACCACACAGCGTGGTTTCCAGGCAAACAGCCGTATCATTACGGTATCGGATACCCTTCTGGAAGAACTTGTAAACTTGAAGAGATAATAATCTGATTTTATAATGGAAAAGGGACTGTTGAAACCGGTCCCTTTTTCTCAAATGAAACATAAAAATAATTTACCTAAAAAGGTAGGAGTTGAGCGTAATTTATGATTGAAGTAACAAAATTGAATGGTGAAATTATCCTTTTAAATTGTGATTGGATAGAAACTGTGGAAGAGACTCCCGATACTGTCATAACATTATGTTCGGGAAAGAAGATTATTGTAAAAGAAGGTAGACAAGAGGTGAAAAATTTAGTAAAATCTTATAGAAAGGATGTTTTTGCAAAATAATGCGAAAAGCGTGGTGAATGACAGTGGATTTGGCTACGATTATTGGACTTTTTGTCGCTTTTGCTATGATGATAATGGGCATTATTACCGGTGATGATGGTATTGCAGGAATTCGTTTCTTTTGGGATTTCAAATCAATCCTGATTACCTTTGGTGGTGCTATATTTAGTACGATGGCTTCTTATCCCCTCAAAGATTTTGTGGCGGGTGTAAAAAGCTTTCTTTTGATATTTAAAACACCTTCGTTAGATGTGCCCGGCATGATTGGAAAAGTGATTGATTTATCCAATGTTGCCCGTAAAGAGGGACTTTTGGCATTGGAAGAGGTGGCAAGTGAATTAGATGATGACTTTTTGAAAAAAGGAATTTTGTTAATTGTAGACGGAACAGATCCTGAACTGGTTCGTGCGATTATGGAAACGGAATTAATCAGTACGGAAGCCAGACATAAATCCAAAATCAGTTTTTGGCAGGATTTGGGTTCTATGGGACCTGCCTGGGGTATGATTGGTACCCTGATAGGTCTTATTCTTATGTTACAAAATATGTCAGATGCTTCGGCAATCGGACCTGCGATGAGCGTTGCTTTGATTACAACCCTCTATGGTTCCGTGCTTGCTAACTGGATTTGTTCGCCTACGGCGAATAAATTGAAGGCAAACAGCCAAAGTGAAATTCTAATGAAAGAGATTATGATCGAGGGGCTTCTTTCCATTCAGGCGGGAGAGAATCCTCGTGTAATAGAAGAGAAACTGAAATCCTTCCTTGCACCTGCGGAACGTATCGCTGCGACATCGCAAGAGGGAGGTGAGTAGGCATGGCAAGACGTAAAGCGGATGAACCGGCACCGGGTTCACCGGCCTGGATGGCGACTTTTAGTGATTTGATGAACCTTTTACTTTGTTTCTTCGTTTTGCTTTTCTCCATGTCCACGGTAGATGCTCAGAAGTTTGAACTGATTGCGGCTTCCTTTTCCGATACCTTCAGCATTTTTACTGCCGGCGGAGATGCCATCGGGGACGGAATGCTAATCAGCAATGGTGTCAGTCAGTTAAATGAACTTGACAACTATATACACAGTACCGGCAAAGACGCAGATACGGAAGAAATAATACCGGATACGTTGAAAGAGTTTGAACAGCAGCAATTGGAAGAATCCGAGGAACTGGCAGAGAAGATAGAAGAGGCTCTTGTAGAAGAGGGACTGGTACAGCAGATAGATGTGAATTTCAATTCGCAATACGTGCAGCTTACCATGAACGGCGCTTTGCTTTTTGATTCGGGTGATGCAGAATTGAAAGAAGAATCCCTTGATATGATGTCCCAGGTGGGGAGAATTCTGGAAAGATATGCAGATGGGATTATAGAAGTGGAAGGCCATACGGATAATGTGCCAATGAGCGGATTCAAATACTCTGACAATGATGAATTAAGCAGTGCCAGAGCGATTTCTGTTTTTCGATATCTGATTGACAATACGGACATTGATCCTGCATCGATTAAGCATTCCGGTCGCGGAGAATATATTCCCATTGCGGATAATTCCACACCGGAAGGAAGAGCATTAAACCGTCGTGTAGAGGTTAAGATTTACAACACCTTGAGTACGTATGAGTGATTTTAGAAGTTTGGGCAGGACGGAGTTGGAGGAAAAATGAAGAAGAATTTTATTTCGGTACTAATTTTAGGCTTAACGCTTGTGAATACGATTTTACTTGCAATTACCATGTTTAGCGTTGTATCTGCAAATATGGAAACTGCCAAGATTGTTAAGAATGTAGCTGAAATACTGGATGTGGAACTGGAAGGCACAAACGATGATGCAGGAAAAGAAGATGTTCCTATTGAGAATATCGTTACATACTCCATTCCGGAGAAGATGACAGTTGTTTTGAAGAATGATGAAGACGGCACGGCTCATTACTGTATGGTATCGGTATTTTTCTCCATGGATTCCACCCATCCGGACTATAAGAAGTATGGAGAAAGCGTTGAGTCCAATGAGCTTATTTTCAGAAGTATCGTGGGAGAGGTATTCCAGAAGTATACCATTACAGAGGCAAGAGCCAGCCAGGAAGAAATCTGCGATGAGATTCTGGCACAGGTACAACAGAAATATCAGGGTTCGGATTTCATTTTTGAAGTATCATTCAGTGATATCGTGTACCAATAAATCTGCTTTGAATGTCTGATGTGTTAAAAAATTTATAAAGAGGAGGTGAACTTTGTGGGCGAGGTACTATCGCAAAATGAGATAGACAACCTGTTGAAGGCATTAAACAGTGGCGAGATAGACGTTGAGGAAATAAAAGAACAATCCAGCGAAATACAGGTTAAAAATTATGATTTCAAACGACCTGCAAAGTTTTCGAAAGAACACCTTAGAACCTTAGAACTGATTTTTGAGCATTACGGACGGTTATTATCCACGAATTTACCGGTATATTTGAGAAAAAACGTACAGGTAAATGTGGCAAGTTCCGAAACGGTAACTTTTTCCGAGTTTTCCAATGCACTTTCCAATCCGGTTATTTTGGCGATTATTAATTTCAGACCTTTGGCCGGTGATATTATTATTGAAATGACAGAGAATTTGGGCTATTCCATTGTTGACCGAATGTTAGGAGGTCGTGGTAATGCAATGGATAAGGTCAGGGATTTTTCAGAAATTGAATTATCAATCATAGAAAAAATTCTTGTTATCTGTATGCAGCTTCTGCGTGAACCATGGAAGAATGTTGTGGAAATCAATCCTATGCTGGAGCGGATTGAGACAAATCCACAGTTCGCACAGATTATTGCACCCAATGAAATGATTGCGATTGTTACGCTGAATGTGAAGATTGGCGATGTGGAAGGGTTTATGAATATTTCGCTTCCGTACATTACGTTAGAGAGTATAGTGGATAATCTTAATACCAAGTTCTGGTTCTCTACAATGACACATTACAGCGAAGAAACATATAACGACTACTTGGAAGGCATGCTAAGGCGTGTGGATGTTCCGCTGAAGGCTCTTTTGGGAAAGAGTCTTGTTACAGTCAATGACTTTGCGGGACTTCAGGTTGGGGACATTATCCGGCTGAATACCAATGTGGACAGCGCATTGGATGTCTATGTCGGAAATATAAAGAAATTTACCGCGGTGGCAGGAGCAAGCAACGATCATTATGCTTTAAGAGTCACGTCGGTAATTAGAGAGGAGGAATAAACGGTGGATGGAATTCTGTCACAGGATGAAATTAATGCGTTATTAAACGGGATAGATTTAAGTGATGCATCTTCTGTACCGGCAGCAACATCAGATGCTGAAATTGATCAGACGATTTTAAGTGATGTTGAGAAGGACGCGATTGGTGAAGTGGCAAACATCAGCATGGGTACATCAGCCACCACACTCTATTCCCTTGTTAATCGAAAAGTGAATATTACCACCCCGGTTGTTTCCGTTGTTAATTGGAAGACCGTAATTGAAGATTATGAAAAACCATGTGTTTTTATTCAGATTAAGTATACTTCCGGTTTGGATGGCTCTAATATTTTAATTCTGAAAGAGCATGATGTTAAAGTCATCACCGATCTTATGATGGGAGGAGACGGAAGTAACACCGATGTTGAACTTGGAGAACTGCAGTTGTCTGCTATTTCGGAGGCAATGAATCAGATGATGGGGTCTTCGGCCACCTCACTTTCCTCCATGCTCGGGGTAATGATTGATATCAGCCCGCCGGAAGCAAATCATGTGGATTTGCAGTCTATTACGGACGGAAATGAAATTGCAGGATTTTTATCTGACGTATTTGTGAAAATTGCATTCCGTATGCAGATTGAGGATTTGGTTGACAGTACAATTTTACAGCTGTATCCTTTGGACTTTGCAAGATCTATTTATGAGACTTTTATCGGTCAACAGTCTGATGCGGCAGACAAGAAAGCAGCTGAACCTGTACCTGTACCGGCACCTGCACCGGCACCTGCGCCGACGCCTGCGCCGGAAGCACCTCAGATGGGAATGCCTCAGATGGGAATGCCTCAGATGGGAATGCCCCAGATGGGAATGCCCCAGATGGGAATGCCTCAGATGGGAATGCCTCAGATGCAGAATGTAAATGTTCAGCCGGCACAGTTTCAGACGTTTAACAGTTTCACAATTCCTCCGGCAGCGCAGGAGAACATGGGATTGATTATGGATGTTCCTTTGGAAGTAACGGTTGAATTGGGCAGAACCAAGAAATCCATTGCGGATATTCTTGATTTTGCACCGGGTACCATTATTGAGCTGGACAAGATCGCCGGAGAGCCGATTGACGTATTGGTGAACGGAAAGTTTGTAGCTAAGGGTGAAGTTGTAGTAATTGAAGAAAGCTTTGGTATTCGCGTTACCGAGATTGTGAAATAAGCTGATTTTTTACAGAAAGAGATACGAATAATCTTGAATGGGAGATTTGACTATGGGAAAAAATATTTTAATCGTTGATGATGCGGCATTCATGAGAATGATGATTAAGGATATTCTCACCAAGAACGGTTATACTGTAGCCGGAGAGGCAGAGAACGGAACAAAAGCAATTGAAAAGTACAATGAACTCAAGCCTGATTTGGTATTGATGGATATTACAATGCCTGAAAAAGACGGTATCCAGGCTTTAAAAGAGATTAAGGCACTTGATTCCGGCGCACAGGTTATTATGTGTTCCGCAATGGGTCAGCAGGCGATGGTTATTGAATCAATTCAGGCCGGTGCAAAAGACTTTATCGTTAAGCCTTTTCAGGCAGACCGTGTAATTGAAGCAGTAAGGAAAGTAGTTGGTTAATATGCTTTTGGCTTTGGACAGTAATACGGGAATCAATAGCGTGGCACAGTTTTTTACCGTGTTATTGATATTTATTGGAGTGCTGGCGCTTACCTATTTCTCAACGAAATGGATAGCAACCTATCAGAAGGGTAAGATGTTTTCCAATAATATTACCGTGATTGAAACCTACAAAATTACAGCAAATAAGTTTCTTCAGATTGTCAAAATCGGAGGGAAGTTTTTTGCAATTGCAATTGCAAAAGACAGTGTTACTTTTTTGGGAGAGTTGAGCGAAGATGATTTGACTTTACCGGAGGTTTCGGGTGAAAGCATTTCACCGGATTTTAGATCTATCCTGGAGAAAGCAAAAAAATTTAAAATAAAGAAATAGGCGATTTGATTATGAAGAGAATTAGATTCGACAAAAAAATCGTTTCCTGGATATGCCTGCTGTTTCTGGCAGGCATATTGTGTATAAATTTCCCGATGAAGGCTATGGCTACGGAAGTACCGGATGTTGATAATCTGACGGAAGAAATTAAGGAAGATGCATCAGAGATTGCAGGGGAGTCGGAGCTGGTTAATATTCCCAATACGTTGGAGATTACATACAACGATGGGAACGGACAGATGAACGGTTCTTTAAGAATCCTTATGCTTATTACACTGATTGCATTTGCACCGGCGATTTTGATTATGCTGACGTCTTTTACAAGAATTATTATCGTCATGCATTTTACAAGATCTGCGCTGGGCACGCAGTCGGCTCCTCCTAATCAGGTGCTTATCGGTATTTCCATATTTTTAACGCTCTTTATTATGGGACCGATTTTCAGCCAGATTAATGAGGAAGCAATCAAACCTTTGGATCGTGGAGAGATTACACAGGAGGAGGCCTTTGAACTGGCGATGGAGCCTTTGCGTGAGTTTATGTATCAGCAGACGCAGAGCAAGGACGTCAGTGTTTTTATGGAAATATCCGGGAATGAGTGGGACGGAACGCCGGAGGGGGTTCCTACTTCTGTTTTGATTCCCAGTTTTATTTTAAGTGAATTGCGAACGGCGTTTATTATCGGATTTTTGATTTATATTCCTTTTATCGTGATTGATATGGTGGTTGCGTCAGTGCTTATGAGTATGGGTATGATGATGTTGCCGCCGACTACCATTTCCATGCCGTTTAAAATATTGTTGTTTGTTCTTGCGGATGGCTGGAACCTGGTAATTGTGAATCTTGTACGAACGTTCTATTAGAAGGAGGAGAATTATGTCGATTTCGGATGTGGTTGCAATTTCTCGAGATGCACTTTTTAATATCATAATAACGTCGACACCCGTGTTGCTGATTTCTCTTGTGATAGGACTCATCATCAGTATTTTTCAGACTGTTACATCCATACAGGAGCAGACTATGACTTTTGTACCCAAGATTCTTGGTATTTTTATTACATTAATGCTTCTTGGTCATTGGATGCTTGAAAATATGACAAGTTTTATGACGGAGTTGTGGTCAAATTTTAGTGTTTATATTCGATAAGGTTCTTTTTCTATTTATTGTCCGGCTAATTTGGGAAAGAATCGTCGGCATTGTTTTGCAAAAGATACTTTAAGCAGGAGTTTTCGAAGATGATTGATTTTGCAGTCCCAATTGAAGAACTGGAATATTTCCTTCTGATTATGACCAGAATTACCTGCTTTGTAATGGTAGCTCCTTTTTTTAGTATATCGGGAGTGCCCGCCCGGGTAAAAATCGGCATGAGTCTTTTTATCAGTATATTGGTTTATTATGCGACCATGCCGCATGTATATATTCAGTATGATACCGTGTTCGAAATGGGAACCCTAATTATCAAAGAAGCCATGACGGGGCTTGTAATCGGTTTCGGGGCTGATTTGTGCAGTCGTGCCGTAAGTTTTGCCGGTCATGTAATGGATATGGAAATGGGGCTTGCGATGGCAAACCAGTTTGATCCCATTACCAGGGAGAATACAAGTAATACAGGTGTTTTGTACCACAATCTTGTTTTGCTTCTCATGATAATATCCGGTATGTATCGTTACTTTGTCAGTGCTTTGGCAGAAACATTTACATTGATTCCTGTCGGAAAAGCGGTTTTTAATATGGATCATTTATTGGATTCATTTGTTAGGTTTTTATCGGACTTTATGCTAATCGGAATGCGTATTGCCCTGCCGGTGTTCTGCACGATTATGCTTTTGAACGCCGTGCTCGGTATTCTTGCCAAGGTGGCTCCGCAGATGAATATGTTTGCGGTAGGTATTCAGCTTAAAGTATTTACCGGTCTGGCAGTTTTGTTCGTTACAATCGGATTGTTGCCGGATATGTCGAATCTGATTTTTGAACAGATGAAAAGAGTAATTGTCTCGTTTGTGGAGGGAATGATGTAATGCTTTCTCTTGACCTGCAGTTGTTTGCGGATGGCCCCGGTGGTGAAAAAACCGAGCAGGCTACTCCCAAAAAGTTAAAAGATGCCAGAAAAGAAGGTCAGGTTGCCAAAAGTAAAGAGTTGGGTCTTTGCGTTGGTATTTTGTCCCTTTTTGTTCTTTTAAAAGTGTGGGTGGGCACCTTGGGGAGTCAGTTTTTATCCACATTTTCTCTTGTTTATAATAGAATCCCGGAGTTTACCAAGCTGGTTGCCGGTGATGTTTCGATTTGGGACCATGCATATTTACTGCGGGAAGTAATGATTAAGCTTTTGTTGTATGCGCTTCCTTTTTTTGCGGTTGCGATGATTCTCGGAATGGTGGTGGAGATTGCCCAGGTAAGGTGGGAGCCCACGACAAAGCCATTGGAACCGAAGTTAAGTAAGTTAGACCCGCTGAAAGGATTTAAGAGGATTATTTCCCTGAATTCTTTGGTAGAATTTCTGAAATCTCTTTTTAAAATCTTGATTATTTCCCTGGTTGTGTATTCTACGTTACGCAATCAGTGGGGGTCCCTGTTTTTGTTACTGGATATGCCTATCGAACAGGCAATCGCTCTGATTGGTGATACGACAATTAATTTGGGCCTCAAGATATCTTTGGTATATGCGGTATTGGCATTTGCGGATTTCCTCTATCAGAAATGGAAATTCAATAAAGATATGATGATGACAAAACAGGAGATTAAGGATGAGTTTAAACAGTCCGAAGGAGACCCGAAGATAAAGGGAAAGATTCGCCAGAGGATGATGCAGGCTTCCCAGCGTCGAATGATGCAGGACTTGCCGAAGGCGGATGTTGTTATTACAAACCCGACACATTTTGCAGTAGCGATTAAATATGATGATTCTTTATATGACGCACCTTACGTGGTGGCGAAGGGGTGTGACCATCTGGCGGCTAAGATGAAAGAGGTAGCCAAAGAGAATCATGTTGAGATTGTGGAAAACAAGCCCCTGGCACGTATGCTTTATCATAATGTGGAGCTGGGAGGCGTGATTCCGCCTGAACTGTATAAAGCAGTCGCAGACATTCTTGTAATGGTATACAAGATGCAGGGAAAGATTTAGATTTAAGCCCAATTGTTAGAATAATATAGAGAAGTGAAATGATGAGCAGGGAGGTGAGAGACGTGAAAAAAGCGGATATTGGAGTAGCAATATATATTCTTACAGCCATTGTCATGCTGATTGTACCAATTCCGAGTTTTTTACTGGATGTCTTTCTTACTTTGAATATTTCTATCGCTTTTATTATTCTATTTAGTTGTATGTTTGCAAAAGAAGTGCTGGATATGTCTTTTTTCCCGACCATTCTTTTATTCACAACCTTGTTTAGAATTGCTCTTAATGTTTCGTCTACCAAGCTGATTCTTACCACCGGCGAACCCGGTAACGTGGTTGAAACCTTTGGTTCTTTCGTAGGTAGCGGAAACTTAATTATAGGTGTCATTATTTTTATTATTCTGATTATTGTTCAGTTTGTTGTTATCAACAAAGGTTCTGAGCGTGTTGCTGAAGTAACCGCAAGATTTACCCTGGATGCCATGCCGGGTAAGCAGATGGCGATTGACGCAGATTTAAATACCGGCGCCATTACGGATGAAGAGGCCAAAATCAGACGTGATAAGATTCAGCAGGAATCCAGTTTCTTCGGTTCCATGGATGGTGCTGTGAAATACGTAAAAGGAGATGCCACTGCCGGTCTTATTATTACGGCGGTGAACGTAGTCGGCGGTATTGCAATGGGTGTCCTTATGCAGAATATGGACATTATGGAGGCATTAGAACGTTATGTTATCTTAACCATCGGCGATGGTCTGGTTAGCCAGATTCCCTCTTTGGTAATTTCCCTGGCAACCGGTATTCTGGTAACCAAAGGCTCGAAAGAGGCTGAGTTTGGTTCTCTTATTGTGAAACAGTTATTCGGTGTTCCAAAGGTTTTGTATATTGTAGGTGCAACGATTATGGCGTTGGGTATTCTGACCCCGCTTAATCTTGTTCTTTATGTCGGATTCGGTGCCGTGTTTATTATTTGTGGTCGAATGGTTGCCAATAATCTTGAAATCGATAAGATTGAAGGTGAAGTGGACCAGAGCGAGGTGGCGGCGACAGAGGCAAGGCAGCCGGAAAATGTCAATTCACTGTTGCAGGTGGACCCCATCGAACTGGAATTTGGTTACGGTATTATACCTTTGGCTGACGTAAATCAGGGCGGCGATTTGCTGGATCGTGTTGTTATGATTCGACGCCAGGTAGCACTGGAACTTGGTACGGTGGTTCCGATTATTCGTTTGCGTGATAATATTCAGTTAAATCCGAACCAGTATATTATTAAGATTAAAGGTATTCAGGTTAGTGAAGGCGAGATTCTGTTTGACCACTATATGGCTATGAATCCCGGTTTTGTTACGGAAGAGGTTGCCGGTATTCCCACCTTTGAACCTTCCTTCCATTTGCCGGCTCTCTGGATTACGGAAGGACAGAGAGAACGCGCGGAGGCGGCAGGTTATACCGTTGTTGATCCTCCTTCCATTATTGCAACCCATTTGACGGAGATTATCAGACATCATCTGGCAGAATTGCTTACCAGACAGGATGTACAGCGTCTGGTTGATAATCTGAAAGAATCCAATCCGGTTCTTGTGGACGAACTGGTGCCGAAACTTTTGGGACTTGGCGAGGTACAGAAGGTTTTGCAGAACCTGTTAAAAGAAGGTATCTCCATCAGGGATTTGCTTACGGTGTTTGAAACCCTGGCGGATCATGCTACAACCACCAGAGATACGGATATATTAACAGAATATGTAAGACAGAGCTTAAAGAGAGCTATTTCCGGCAAATATTTCCCTGCCAATGAAACCACAAGTGTTGTAACATTGGATCCTAAGCTGGAGCAGGAGATTATGTCCAGTGTGAAACAGACAGAGCAGGGTGCTTACCTGACACTTGATCCGGAGATTACCAAGAAGATTATGAAGAGTGTGGAAACCGAAACAGAGAAACTGGAACGTCTTGGAAAGAATCCGATTGTTCTGACTTCTCCCATTGTACGTATGTATTTTAAGCGGTTGTCGGAAGATTATTTTAAAGACTTAATTGTAATTTCTTATAATGAAATTGAATCCGATGTGGAATTGCAATCCGTCGGAATGGTAACAGTTGTGTGAAAGGACAAAGACCATGATTATTAAGAAATATCAGGGAAAAACCGAAGAAGAGGCCATGCTTTTAGCAAAGAAAGAGCTGGGAGAAGGCGTGGTTTTGATGAATGTGAAAAACATGAAACCCAAAGGTCTCTTGCGTTTGGTGAAACGTTCTTACGTGGAAATAACTGTAGCGAAGGAAGAAGAACGTGAGGTTTCTATGCGAAAAGAACCTGCCGCTTCTGTATTGCCCGGGAATGATTTATCCGGAGCGACTGTGAAAGGACACGAAACAGATGGAAGCACGCTAACCACAGAAGCAAGAAAGCCTTCCATGGAAGAGAGGCAGCTGGAAGAACGACTGAATTCTCTGGAGACTCTTTTGGAACAAAAAATGCGAGAAGAGCGCCTGCAAAGCAGAGACAAACTCAGTGAAAAGACAGATATTGCAGCGAAAGACGGGAAGGAAGCGGAATATCCGCGCAGTGAATCTGAAAAGACCCTTTCCATGGTGAAGGAGATTCTGGTAGAAAACGAAGTAACACTACCTTATGCGGAATCCATTTTGGAAGAAGTGGAAAAAAGCATGAAAGAAGATGCCACGTTGGAAACCGTATTATCCCATGTATATCAGAGGATGATTCTCCGATTCGGGAAACCGCAGACAATCAGCGCTGGGGAGGATGGCGTTAAGGTAATCTTTTTTGTTGGAACCACGGGCGTTGGTAAAACTACAACCATCGCCAAAATTGCCTCTCATTTTATTGTAGACGAAAAGAAGAAGGTAGCGTTAATTACAACTGATACATATCGTATTGCTGCAGCTGAGCAATTACGTACTTATGCCAATATCCTTGAAATTCCTTTTCGTGTAATTTATACACCGGAAGAGCTTGCGGAGGCAATTGATGCGTTTAAGGAGTTTGATTATATTATGGTAGATACGGCAGGACATTCCCAGCATAATGCGGAACAGCGTGACCGTATGGCAGAATATATTGAATATGCAAAAGAAAAAGCCACAACTGATGTATATCTGGTTTTGGCCGCTACTGCGAAGTACAGTGATTTGCGTAGTATTGCGGACACCTACCGGAGTATGGTGGATTATAAACTTATTTTTACCAAATTGGATGAAACGGATTGCTATGGTAATTTGTTAAATGTGCGGATGTATACTGATGCGGAGCTGTCCTATATTACCTGCGGACAGAATGTACCGGATGATATTGCTCCTTTTGATGCACAGAGCATTGTAAAGAAGCTTCTTGGCGGGAATTAGGAAGGGAAAAAGATGGATCAGGCACAACAGTTAAGAAATATAATTAAAGCAAACCAGCAAAGACCTGTTGCCAGAGTTATTACGGTAACCAGCGGCAAGGGTGGTGTAGGAAAGTCCAATACAGCCATTAATTTAGCAATTCAGTTTCGTAAGATGGGGCAGCGTGTTATTATTCTGGATGCTGATTTTGGTCTGGCTAATATAGAGATTATGTTTGGGGCGGTTCCGAAACATAATTTATATGATTTGATATACAAAGGAATGAATATGAGTGACATTATTACCTGGGGTCCGGGTGATGTTGGGTTCATCAGCGGTGGTTCAGGTATTGTAGGTATGTCGAATTTAAGCCGGGATTACCTTGCCTATATTATTCAGAATTTGGCGCAGTTAGATGCCATGGCGGATATCATCATCGTGGATACCGGTGCAGGCATATCCGATGCGGTATTGGAATTTTTGGTTGCCAGCGGAGAAATACTTCTGGTGACAACTTCAGAACCTACATCAATTACGGACGCATACTCTTTGCTGAAAGCATTGAGCAGACATCCGCGATTCTCAGAGCAGTCCACAAAGATTAAAGTTTTATCCAATCGGGTGGAAAGCCAGGATGAAGGACGAAGTCTATTCGCCAAATTAAATGCAGTTGTATCAAGATATTTGAAGTTGCCGATTGAATATATCGGTTCCATTCCCCAGGATGATGAATTGACGAGGGCAGTAATGCAGCAGACGCCGGTTTCCTTAATCAATTCAAAAGCCAAATCCACCAGAGCTTATGAAGAGATTGCATCAGCCCTGATGAATAAAGAAACAAATAAACATGTTCCTAAAAGAGGAATGGCTGCCTTTTTCTCCCACATTGTAGCCGGAAAGAAGAGTATATGAGAGAAAACGAACTGTTATTATCAAACTACATTAGTTTAGGTTCCAAAGTAGAAGTAGAAGCAATTGAGAGAGTGATTTTGCCTGACGGGACGTACGGTAAGAAGCATTATGAATCATCGGTAATGGGCTTGCTGGATGAAGAACATATTGAGATTGCCATGCCCATCGAGAAGGCAAAGCTTGTTCTTTTACCTCTTGATGGTCAGTATGATTTGCATTTCATTACGCCTAAGGGATTGTTTCAGTGCCTTGCCAGAGTTACCAAGCGCTATAAGCAGGACAATCTGTATCTGCTTGAGATGGAATTAATCAGTGATATCCAGAAATACCAGAGAAGAGAGTATTACCGTTTTAACTGTAGTCTGGAGCTGGGGGTAAGGGAATTGTCTCCTGATGAACAACGCATGGCAAATGCCGGAGGTGCATTTGAGATAGAGAAGCTTCCCTTTCACAAAGCAACCACTGTAGATATCAGTGGCGGCGGTATTCGTTTTATATCTGAAACACCATTTGAAGAGGATAGTTATGTTGTGTGCAATTTCAGTCTGGTAAGAGAAACGGGCAGAAAAATATATAATCAGGTGGTGCAGATATTAAGCTGCAGCAGAATGGAAAAAAATAAAACCATGTATGAACACCGTGTCAAATTCCTTTTTATGAATAATTTTGACAGAGAGGATATTATTCGTTATATTTTTGAGTCCGAGCGTAAGCGCAGACAGCGGGAAATGTGATTTTGAAAGAACCGAGGGTTGTTGATTGGCCTTTGGTTCTTTTTTTATTCCTAAAACGAAGATTTTTGAAAAAAGGCAGATATTTTATGAGGTTATCATGCAAAATGGTAAAAAATAACAAAAAGATTTCCATAAAACACCGAAAAATAGTAAAAATAACGAAAATAATCACGTGAAAAAGTAACAATGCACGCATGAGTAGTGCTGTTTGTGGTATAATGCATTCATGGTAATGAATAAGGAAGGTGATAGGTGTGACAAAACCTATTTGCAGGAATGAATACGGAAGAACAGACAGAATTGTAGTGATTGCTTCTTCCACCGGCGGACCCGGAGCATTGACTTTTCTTTTACAACAGTTACCGGAAAATTACAGGCTGCCGATTTTAATTGTTCAACATATGCCGGAAGGATTTACAGCTACCTTGGCAAAAAGATTGGATGAACTTAGTCTTGTTAAGGTAAAGGAAGCAGAGCCCGGTGAAGAAGTTCTTCCCGGTACGGTCTATATTGCAAAAGCCGGATTTCATATGAGGGTTGTTACTTCAAAAGGTGAGGACAGTAACGGGACGAACTCCTTGACACACAGAATTATGCTTTCTGATGAAGCGATTCGTGAAGGAGTAAAACCCAGCGCCAACTATACTTTTGAATCGTTAGCAGACAGTGGATATGATGAAGTGGTTTGTATTGTTTTAACCGGCATGGGAACAGACGGAACGGAAGGAATTTTGAATCTTTCCGAATACAAGGCGATTCGGATATGGTTACAGGAGAAAGAATCCTGTGTTGTATACGGAATGCCGGGAAGCATAGCCAAGAGTGGTGTGAAACATACATCTCTTTCTCTTTCGGAGATTGCGGATGAAATGATAAAATTACAGGGGGTCAGAGAATATGGATGTTAGCCAGTATTTAGACATTTTCATTGATGAAGCGAAAGAGCATATTCAGGAATTGAATACGCAGATTTTGAACTTGGAGCAGGATCCTGAAAACATGGATACCATTAACGAAATTTTCCGCGCTGCTCATTCCCTGAAAGGTATGGCCGGAACCATGGGATTCAAACGTATGCAGACGTTGACCCATGATATGGAGAATGTTTTCTCGGAAGTTCGTACCGGAAATATTAAGGTTAATGCAGATATTATTGATGTTATTTTCCAGTGTATTGACGCATTGGAAGAATATTTGCTTTTTATTCAGCAGACTGCAGATGAAGGCACCAATGATAATGCCCCGATTGTGAAAGCATTGAATGATATTCTTGCAACCAAAGGCGGCCAGGTTCCCGTCGATGTCGCAGAGGAAGAAGTAAGTGAACCTGAAGGCGGCGGCTTGGAACCTAAGTGGATGCAGATTCCTATCGGAGATACCGAACGAAGTTTAATAGAAGAAGCAGAAAGAAACGGAATCCACGTGTACGGACTAACCGTTTATGTGCAGGAAACCTGTATTTTGAAAGCGGCAAGGGCATTTCTTGTGTTCAAGACATTGGAAGAACTTGGTGAGACGATTGTTTCTGTTCCTTCTGCACAGGATATTGAAGACGAGAGATTTGATAATGAATTCAGTATGATCTATTTATCAGAACATCCCGTCGAGAAGATTATTGCTGCAATTAAGAATGTTTCTGAAATTGAAGAAGCATTTGGTTCTATGGTTGAACTTGCCCCTGCCGGTGAGCAGAGCGCTGCTTATGAAGAAGAGGCTGCTTCGGAAGAAAGCATGGCGGAAGAGATAAAGCCTGTTGCGTCAGAGCCTTCCGAAGTGCACGAACAGACAACCACACCTGCAACAACAGCAGCAGCGGAATCCTCCAGAGGAGATTCCAATGTGCCTGCAAGAGGCGGAAAGAAACAGGTTGGCAAGCCGGTGGTAAACAGAACCGTGCGTGTTGATATAGAGAAACTGGATGTTCTTATGAATCTTGTCAGTGAGTTGATTATTGCCAAAAACTCTCTTGTCAGTGCTTCGGCAAGTGAAGTCGGAACAGTAAATCTGGCTTTTAATGAACAGATTGAATATCTTGAAAGCGTAACTACAAATCTTCATGAATCCGTTATGAAGGTTCGAATGGTTCCCATTGAGAGTGTTGTAAGTAAATTCCCCAGAATGATTCGTGATTTGTCCAAAACACTCGATAAAAAAATGGAACTGTATATGTCCGGAGAGGAAACAGAGCTTGATCGTACCGTGGTGGATGAAATCGGAGATCCTCTGATGCACCTTTTGAGAAATTCAGCTGACCATGGTCTTGAAAGTGCTGAGGTTCGTGCTGAGAGAGGTAAGCCGGAAGTGGGAAGTATTTTCCTGGATGCTTATCAGGATGGAAATAACGTAGTAATCGAGGTTAGTGATGACGGAAACGGAATCGATGTGGAAAATGTCAAAATGAAAGCCGTTGAGAGAGGGATTATTACCGAAGAGCAGGCGGACATTATGTCTGAAAAGGAAATCATTGATCTATTATTCCTTCCCAGCTTTTCTACCGCCAAAAAGGTATCTGACGTATCCGGCAGAGGTGTGGGATTAGATGTTGTCAAGAGCAAGATTGAAGCGTTAAGCGGTGAAATCGAAACAAGAACTACCCTTGGAAAAGGAAGTACATTCATTATCAGACTTCCTCTTACACTGGCCATTATTCAGGCACTTATGGTTGTTGTAGGCGGTGAAAAATATGCGATTTCCTTAGGTACCATTCAGTCTATCGAAAATATTACCCTGGATGAGATTAAGACGGTACAGGGAAAAGAAGTAATCCATTTAAGAGGTGTTGTGATTCCGCTTGTCAGATTAAACACCATTCTTGATATTGAAAGCACGAGAGATGAAAATGAAGATCTTGTGGTACTGATAGCAAAGAAAGGGGACAAACTTGCCGGACTGGTAGTGGACGATATTATCGGTCAGATGGAAATCGTTATTAAGTCCATGGGCAAATTTGTCGGAAAGTGTAAGCTGATTAGTGGCGCTACTATTTTAGGTGATGGTGAAGTTGCCCTGATTTTGGATGCGAATGCTTTGATTTAACAATGCTTGAAATACAATACATAATGGTTGCCTGTAAGGACATACAGGCAATGGAAAGGTGGTAGTCATGGAAGAGCTTATTGTAATGAATGAAACGACCCAGTATATTTCCATTTACATGACAGGTGAAATGTACGGAATTGATATTAAGTATGTAGATAATATTGTAAGGATGCAGCATATCACCAGGGTACCTAATGTACCTGCGTATATTAAGGGAGTAATTAATCTCCGAGGCGAAGTAATTCCTGTTTTTAGTTTGAGAATTAAGATGGGAATGGAAGAGGTTGAAGAGACTAAATTATCCCGTATCATTATTCTCAAAGTAGAAGGGGAATTGGTTGGGTTGATTGTAGATGAAGTAAGAGAAGTAGTGTTGCTTCAGAATGATTTGATTGAGAAGCCTTATTATGATGTGAATGATGTGACGCAGAACTTTTTGAGCGGAATCGGGAAAGACGGGGACCGCCTGATATCCTTACTGGATATTAATGAGGTTCTTTCCGATAAGTAAGATCCTGTTTTTATACAGGGGATTGGTGGGAGAAATGGCAAAGATTGATTTGAATGATATTAATCAGGAATATTTTGATGTTCTTCGGGAATTGGGGAATATCGGAACCGGCAACGCAACAACTGCCCTTGCCCATATGTTAAACTGTAAAGTTGACATGAAGGTTCCTCAGGTGAAGCTCTTGGAGTTTTCCGATGTCGGCGAACTTATGGGTGGGGAAGAACAGCTTATGGCAGGAATATATCTTAGTGTAGAAGGAGATATTGACGGTAGCATTTTATTCCTTCTTAGGAAAGAATCTGCGCGGAAGCTCATTGAAATGCTTATGGGGACCATATCGGAAGGCGATGATCTTTCCGACATGGAGAAATCCGCGTTGAAGGAAATCGGTAATATCATTACAGCATCATATCTTAATTCGCTTGCAACGTTAACAAATCTGGTGATTTATCCTTCCGTGCCGGCCTTGAGCATTGATATGGCCGGAGCAATTCTTAGTGTACCGGCGATTTTGTTTGGAACTGTTGCGGATAAGCTTTTGCTGATTCAGACGGAATTCTATGAAGGCTTAAGCGGATATTTTATCCTTGCACCGGATTTGAAATCGTATGATAAGATTCTTTCATCACTTGGCATGTAATAGACGGACAATTAATTTGCATGAGATTTTTTGACTGGGGGCCTATATATGGGTGAGATTTATAAAGTTGGCATGGCTGATTTAAAGATTTGCAAGTGCCCGGACAAGCTTACCACATTGGGACTTGGATCCTGCGTGGGGGTGGCAATCCGTGATCCTATTAATAAAGTAGGTGGCCTTGCGCATGTTATGCTTCCGGACAGTAATCATATCAAAAATAAATCGAATATATATAAGTTTGCGGATACTGCAATTGAAGAACTGGTGCGTGAAATGGAAGAAGCAGGTGCTTCAAAGTTTTACATGGTAGCCAAAATTGTCGGCGGAGCCCAGATGTTCAATTATTTCAGTCATTCTGAAATGGTTCGTATCGGAGATCAGAATGTAGAAGCATGTAAGCAGGTTTTAAAAGGTTTAAAGATTCCGCTCCTTGCCGAAGAAACGGGGGGCGATTACGGCCGAACGATTGTTTTTGATCCCGAAAACGGGGAAGTTTTGATTCGGGCGGTGGGAAAGCCGGAGAAAATAATATAATATTGGAAAGTGAATTGTGAGATGAATAAGTTGAGGTTGTTGCCGCCGTTTGTGACACTAAGCGCCGGTGCGATTACCAGTATAGTGCTGTATCTTTTTCAGCTGGATTTTCTGACGATGATTCTGATTTTGTTTGCTGTTTTGCTTGTTTTTTATTTCCTTGGAGTTCTGGCCATGAAGATTATCATGGATTCGGCTTCGAAAGAGGACGCGGCGGAGACAAAAGAGGAAAATGGCGAATCAAAAGAGGAAGAGCAAAAAGAAGAAGATAACGTCACAACGTAAAATAGAAAAGGATTACAATTTTGATAAAATGTCTGACCGTAGCATAAGACATGCTGTCGGCTAAGATAACTGGATGTGAAATGATACCGGAGGAATTAACATGGATGAAATGGGTAGAAAAAGACTTTGGGATGACTATGCAAAAAGCAAAAGTGCCCAGGTCAGGGAACAGATTATTATAGAATATGCGCCTCTTGTCAAGGTGGTTGCCGGTCGTTTGAGCATGTATTTGGGATATAACGTGGAATATGACGATTTGGTTGGATACGGAATTTTTGGTTTGATTGACGCCATTGATAAATTTGACTACAAAAAGGAGGTCAAGTTTGAGACTTATGCCAGTCTTCGTATTCGTGGCGCGATTCTTGATCAGATTCGTAAAATGGACTGGATTCCGAGAACCGTAAGACAGCGCCAGAAACAGATTGACTCTGCGACCAAGGAAGTAGAAGCGATAAAGGGTCGTCCGGCGACGGATGAAGAGATTGCAGCTGCATTGGGAATCGGTGAAGAGGAATATGTGGAATGGCAATCCCAGATGAAGGTTACCAATGTGATTTCCTTAAATGAGTATTTGGAAATGGGAACGGAAATTTCCAATGAAGTTGCCAATACTTCCCGCCATTTCGATGCGCCGGAGAAAGTTGCCGAGCAGGAAGAACTGAAGGAAATGTTGGTTGAGGCATTGGAACTTTTGACCGAGAAAGAGAAAAAAGTAATTGTTTTATATTATTATGAAGAACTCACATTAAAAGAAATCAGTGAATTGTTGGAAGTTTCCGAATCAAGAATTTCACAATTACATACCAAAGGACTACAAAAGATGAAAGCAAGACTTGGAAGTTATGTTGGAGTTTTGGATGCAATTTAAGTTTTTGGTAAAAAGGGGATGAAAAGGCTATGAACGGATATTTTCAATTAGATTGTAAAGCAGAAGGGACGTTCTTGCGGATTTATAATGCTACGGATGACGGAGAACCCGTAAAAGTAACGGAAGTGGCGGAGTATTTGCAGAAAAAAGGAATTCCTTTTGAAATTACGGAGTTAAATCGTAAAATTCTCTCTATTGCGGAGAATGGCGTATTTCGTCTTGATTCAGTGAAACGTTATCCGGAGAGAGAAATGATGATGGTAACCATTGCGGCAGACAAAATGTCTGCCTATGTGCGTTTCTATCCCGCTTCTGTCGGAGGGGTGGAACTGGATAAAGAAGGGATCCTGTCCGACCTGCATGCGGCAGGTGTATTTTATGGGATTGATATGAATGCGATTGAAGCATATCTTGCTTCGCGTGAATATTGTAAGGATATTCTGATTGCGACAGGATTGCCGCCCAGACATGGTACAGATGCTTCCATTCGCTATTATTTTAATACCGATTTGCGTGTCAGACCTACCTTAAAAGAGGATGGCAGCGTGGACTTTTTTAACTTAAACACCATGAATCATATTAAGAAAGGGGATTTGCTGGCAAGACTTACGCCGGAAGATCCCGGAGAAAACGGGTGTACGGTTACAAACGAATATGTAAAACCGCGAGATGTCAAAAGGCTGATTATCAAAACCGGACGTAATATATCCATGTCTGAGGATAAACTTGAGGCCTATTCGGAAGTAGACGGACATGTTACTTTGACGGAAGATAAGATTTTTGTCTCTGATATATATAATGTAGAAAATGTAGATAATTCTACCGGAAATATATATTATGATGGCAGTGTACATATATCCGGAAATGTTTGTACCAATTTCAGCGTTGAGGCAAAGGGAAATGTGGAAATTATGGGATTGGTGGAAGGTGCAAGCATCATTGCGGACGGCGATATCGTAATTGCCAGAGGCGTAAACGGCATGGGAAAAGGATATTTGAAGGCCGGCGGTAATATTATTGTTAAGTTTATTGAGAATGCTACTGCAATTGCCGGCGGATATGTAGAAACAGAAGCAATTCTGCATTCTAAGGTTATGGCCAAAACGGAAGTGAATGTGGATGGTCGTAAAGGAATGATTTCCGGCTCCACCGTAAGTGCTGCCAATTCTATCAGCGTGAAAGTGCTGGGGTCTCAAATGGGAGCGGATACCGTATTAGAATTGGGAATTGACCCTACAATGAAACTTCGCCACCAGCAGCTTCTTGCTTCTATAGATAATAACAAAAAACGTGCGAAGCAGATTGAACCTGTCCTTATTTCGTTGAAAAAAAAGATTGCACAGGGAGAGAAACTCCCTGCGGATAAACTGAAATATATCGGAGAAACCGCGAATACATATCGAACGCTAACAGAACAGATGAAGGCTGATGTCAAGGAGTTTGAAGAGATTGAGAATCTGATGAAATCCAATCATTCATCTTTTGTCAAAGTGAAAGATGTTGCTTATGCGGGTACCAAAATTTCATTTTCGGAAGTATCTACCATCTTGAAAAGTGATGCAAAATATTGTAAATTTTATCGTGAGGGTGCAGATGTAAAGACCACATCGTTGTAAGAAACGGAGGGGACATATGGCAATCAGTCCTATTGAAATGAATGGTATGGTTACCCGTTCACAGGATATTTCCACATTGAAACAAAATGAAGATAATAAAGCGATGATTCACCAGGGGAATATTGCCAATACCATGGTGAAAAAAAACCAGGAAAAGTCTGAACAGGTGAACGTTGCGGAGAAGACGGAAAATAATGAGTACCGTTATGATGCCAAAGAAAAAGGGAGCGGTTCTTATCAGTCAAATAACGGAAGGCAGAAAAAGAAGGACGACAAAGAATCCGACGGTAAGGTTATTATGAAACAAACCGGCGGATTTGATATGCGCATCTGATTTTTGTGCGATGGGAAAGAAAGGAGATTGATTCGTAATCTTTAAGATGATGAATCAGTGTAGAATAGATGGTCTGGTATCAGGTAGTTTTGTTAATATTGGGCATTGTGATTTTTGTAATCAGTTTTATAATACCCGAAAAACATAGTGCATTTGTAAACAGAAAAGAAGAGGAAAAGAAATTTAACGATTCCGTGGATGCAAAGATGAAAGAAGCCCTTTCGTTACTGGAAGAACGAGTGGATGAGCATATTGAAGATGCGGTGAGCAAGGCGGAGCGTAGTCTGGAGCGTGTTTCCAACGAGAAAATAATGGCTGTAAATGAGTATTCGGACACCGTTTTGGGAGATATTCACAAAAATCATGAAGAAGCAGTTTTTTTGTACTCCATGCTGGATGACAAGTATACAAACTTAAAGGATACGGCGGTGAGTGTGGAACAGACAACCAGGGAAGCAAAAGATGCCGTGAATCAGATTAAAAAAGTGCAGGCGGATGTACTTGTGACGATGGAGACGGTCCAGGAGAGAGAAGAATCTTTTGGGAACACAGAGCGCACAGAGGATGTCCCCGCCGCAGAAGACAGAACGGATGAACCGGATGATTTGGAGGAAATTGTGCAGGCCTTAGAGCAGTTTGCACAGGGAATTCCTCGGGATATACCTGATAAAAAAGAAGAAAAAGAAAAGAAATCCTCCGCAACAAGGAACGGAAATAATAAGAAGAAAAAGCAACGGAATGTTCCGGAAGTACACAGCAGTGATGTTTTCGGAAACAATAATGAAAGAATTCTTGCGATGCACAAGCAGGGGAAATCCAATGTTGCTATAGCAAAAGAACTCGGACTTGGTGTTGGAGAAGTAAAGCTTGTGATTGACTTGTTTCGTTGACGGTGCGTTTTTGAAACCGGCGGGAAAACTTGTAGAGAATGAGAGGACATCGAATATCATATGAAGTTGAAATATTATCTGCGAGGGCTTGGGATTGGCCTTATGGTAACCGCTACAATCTGTATGCTTGGCGGTGCCGGGAAAGCAGTCATAACAGATGACGAAGTGATTGCCAGAGCAGAGCAGCTGGGGATGATTCAGAATCCGGTTTTGTCCCAATTGCCGCAGCCTGGCAGTGAGTCAAATGAAGTAGAGAAAGACAAAGAAAAGAATGAGATGAATGATTCAGCGAAACCTTCGGAAGAAGATACGCTGCAGAAACCTTCGGAAGAAGATGCACCGGAAGACCCTTCGGAAGGGGATGTGCCGGAAGACCCTTCGGAAGAGGATGTGCCGGAAGACACCTCGGAAGAAGATGTGTTGCAGGAAACTTCGGAAGAGGAGTCGGGGTCTGACCCGGAAACATCGGAAGAGATTACAAATGAATATATTACCATAACGATTGTCAGTGGTGACAGTTCGGTTTCCGTAAGCCGAAAGGTTTTTGAAGCGGGTCTGGTAAATAGCGCATCTGAATTTGACTCATTTCTTTGCGCGAATGGCTATGACCGTATTCTTTCGGTAGGAGAACACCGTGTGAAAGCCGGTGCGAGTATGAAAGAAATTGCTGAAGCTTTGGCAGGCAGATGATGATTTGAAGGGAGGAGTTTTTTTATGAACAGAAGACGCAGACGCTATGATGACAGAGATTTTGATGATGTGATAGAGGATGTTGATGATTTTTGTGACATGGTTGGTACGGTATCCGATTTTTTCTTTCCCGGCGAGGAAGTGAAACCGATTGACGCAAATGAGCATCGCAACAGCTTGCTGAGTTCCGGTGGTTGGCAGTGCAGATGCGGGGCTGTGAATGCCTCATATGTCGGCACTTGCAGTTGCGGTGGCACAAAAGATGAGAATGAGGGCTGGTAATTCACTCAAAAATATAAAAAAGTCAAAGAAACCTCTTGCACAGGGGTTTCTTTTGTGTTAAACTTTAGACGTTGTGCTATCACACACGCATTCTGATTCGGAATCGGTGCTTCCAATACGCGGGAAGTTGGTTTTGAAGTTGAGGAATGCGGAGGCAAAAAAACCAAAAAACGGAGGAATTAAAAATGAGCGTAATTTCAATGAAACAGTTACTCGAAGCAGGTGTTCACTTTGGACATCAGACAAGAAGATGGAACCCTAAGATGGCTCCTTACATCTTCACAGAAAGAAACGGTATTTATATCATCGACCTTCAGAAGTCTGTAGGTAAAGTTGATGAAGCTTACAATGCAATTTCTGAAATTGCAAGTGCAGGCGGTACTGTATTGTTCGTAGGTACAAAGAAGCAGGCGCAGGATGCAGTTAAGACTGAAGCAGAGCGTTGCGGTATGTACTATGTAAACGAGAGATGGTTAGGCGGTATGCTTACAAACTTCAAGACCATTCGTTCCAGAATCGAAAGATTAAAACAGATCGAGAGAATGGCAGAGGATGGTACATTTGATGTACTTCCCAAGAAAGAAGTTGTTAACTTAAAGAAAGAATGGGATAAGCTTGAGAAGAACCTTGGCGGTATCAAGAACATGACAAGAATTCCCGATGCTATCTTTGTAGTAGATCCTAAGAAAGAGAAGATTTGTGTTCAGGAAGCTCATAACTTAGGTATCACTTTACTTGGTATTGCAGATACAAACTGCGATCCTGAAGAACTTGATTATGTAATTCCCGGAAATGACGATGCAATTCGTGCCGTTAAGCTTATTGTGGCTAAGATGGCAGATGCTATCATCGAAGCAAATCAGGGTGAAGTTATGACAGAAGAGGTTGCTGAAGAAGTAGCAGAAGAAGTTGTAGCAGACGCAGAATAATCAATTCAATAGGAGGAAAAAGAAATGGCAAATATTACAGCAGCTATGGTAAAAGAACTGCGTGAAATGTCCGGCGCAGGTATGATGGATTGTAAGAAAGCACTTACAGAGTGTGATGGTAATATGGAAGCGGCAGTGGAAGCTTTAAAGAAAAGCGGTGCTATGAAGGCTGAAAAGAAGGCAAGCCGTATTGCAGCAGAAGGTATCTGCCGTATTGCTAAGGTAGATGGCAAAGCAGCTGTTTTGGAAGTTAACTCTGAGACTGATTTCGTTGCAAAGAACGAAACCTTCCAGACATTTGTTGAGAAGATTGTAGAACAGGTTGTTACTACTGATGTAGCTGATATGGATACTTTACTTGCATCTGCTTGGATTGAAGATCCTTCCAAGACTGTAAATGATGCTTTGGTAGAGAAGGTTGCTACCATTGGTGAGAAGTTAAGCATCAGAAGATTTGAAAAGATTGAAGCGCCTATCGTTGTTGGATATATCCACGGCGGCGGACGTATCGGTGTTATTGTTGGTGCAGAAGGTGCTAAATCTGATGCAACAGAAGAAGCTCTTACAAACATTGCAATGCAGATTGCAGCTATGAATCCCCAGTACGCAAGCAGAGATGAGATTTCTGCTGACGAATTGGCTAAGATGAAAGAAATCACAATTGACAGCGCTTTGAATGATCCTGCATCACTTCCGAAGCCTATCTTGAATAAGTTGATTGAAAAGGTATTGGCAGATAATCTTTGGAGTGCTGAAGACAAGGCAATCTATGAAGAAAAGAAGAGCAATATGAACTTCTTATTTAACTTCCTTTCCAAAGAAGCAATTGCTACATTGGCACAGCTTGCTATGGATGGTAAGGCTGACTATATTGCAGACAAAATCTTCAGTGGTCTTGTAGAAGGTCGTATTTCTAAGCAGATTAAAGATATCTGTTTGATGGATCAGACATATGTTAAGGCCGAAGACGGAAAGCAGACTGTAGCACAGTACTTAAAGTCTGTTTCTGCTGACTTAAAGATTGTTAAGTTTGTTCGTTTCGAAACAGGCGAAGGTATGGAGAAGAAAGAAGAAGACTTTGCTGCAGAAGTTGCAAAGCAGATGGGTATGTAAGCGTTTGACAGAAACGCAGTTAATACAAAAAAGAGGCGAATCAGGTTTTCCTGAATTCGCTTCTTTTTTTGTTTGTCGTAGTATTTTTATTTTTGATATTATTTTTATACGAAATCATCCGATATAAATCCTAGGTATTACAAATATTTTCAACGGAGGAAAAAATAATGGACATCAAAGAAAAGATTAGTGATGTAGTAGAACAGATTAAGAAAAATCCCAACTTAAAGGAAGACTTTGAAAAAGAGCCTGTTAAGGTGATTGAGAAATTAATCGGTGTTGATTTACCGGATGATATGGTTGAAAAACTGATTGCCGGTGTAAAAGCAAAGCTGACCGCAGATAATGTTTCCAAAGCAGCCGGTGCTTTGAAGGGATTGTTTGATAAAGATTAATAAAAATAAAAACAGCTATGATGCTACCTTGATATGATTCCTCCTAAGTAGACAAGGTAAATAACCAAATCTACTTAGGAGGAATTTTTTATGTCCAGAAGGTCTAAGTATTCTTCAGAACAGCGAGTACAAGCATGTGAGGACTATCGCAATGGAACTCGTAGTTTAG
>JAZOAG010000047.1:0-2961 GCA_045595325.1 Lachnospiraceae bacterium | reverse complement strand
CTGGAAACAGACCCGTCCTGTCGTAAAAATCATATGGAATATTTGCCGGGCATGGAAATCATTGAATCCGATGTTTGCGGGCAGGTGATGGAACAGAGGAACTCCTTTGACTATTCGGTTTACACGACCCGTGATGTCCGGGCGGCCCTTGACCATGAAACCTGCTCTGTTGAGGCTTTTAAGGCACTGCTTTCTCCTGCGGCAGAGCCGTTTTTAGAGGAAATGGCACAGAGAGCACGCATAGAGACAAGCAAACATTTCGGGAATACGGTATATCTCTTTACCCCGCTTTATATCGCCAATTACTGCGAAAATTATTGTGTGTACTGCGGCTTTAACTGCTACAACCATATCAACCGCATGAAGCTGAATCCGGAGCAGATTGAGCATGAAATGAAGGTGATTGCAGATTCCGGCATGGAAGAGATTCTGATTCTGACCGGCGAGAGTCGCGGGCAGAGCAATGTGGAATATATCGGTGAGGCCTGTAAATTGGCAAGAAAGTACTTCCGTATGGTAGGGTTGGAAATCTATCCGGTGAACACCGATGAATATCGCTATCTTCATGAGTGTGGTGCGGATTATGTGACGGTATTCCAGGAAACTTATGATACGGACAAATATGAAACCCTTCACCTGTTGGGGCATAAGCGTGTCTGGCCGTACCGCTTTGATGCACAGGAGCGTGCACTACGTGGCGGTATGCGCGGAGTAGCATTTTCTGCTCTGTTGGGCTTGTCCGATTTCAGAAAGGATGCGCTGGCAAGTGCACTTCATGTGTATTACCTGCAACGGAAATATCCCCATGCGGAAATGTCTCTCTCTTGTCCGAGATTGCGTCCGATTGTCAATAACGATAAAATCAGTCCCTTGGATGTGGGGGAAAAACAGCTTTGTCAGGTGCTTTGTCCCTATCGTATTTTCCTGCCGTTTGTGGGAATTACCGTATCGTCTCGGGAGAGTGCGGCGTTCCGGAACGGCATCGTAAAAATCGCGGCTACCAAAGTTTCCGCAGGAGTATCTACCGGTATCGGAGATCACGAAAGCAAATACACCGGTAAGGAAGATGATGCAGCAAAGGGCGATGAGCAGTTTGAAATCGATGACAATCGCAGCTTTGATGCGATGTATAAGGATATGTCCGGGGAAGGCTTGCATCCGGTACTCAATGATTATGTTTATGTGTGAGGTATAGGACATGAGAAAATTTGATTCGAGTTTATATTTTATTACCGACAGTACGAATTACAGCGAGGAAGAATTTCTTTCTCGCGTGGAGCAGGCGCTCAAAGGCGGAGTAACGCTTCTCCAGCTTCGTGAAAAGGAAAAATCCACCAGAGAGTATATCGAACTTGCGGAAAAGGTGCACGAACTAACAAAGAGATATAACGTGCCGTTAATTATTGACGACCGTGTGGATGTGGCACTTGCTGTTGACGCGGAAGGGGTTCATGTAGGAGCCAGTGATATGCCGGTTGCCACGGCAAGAAAACTGATGGGGGAAAATAAATTTGTGGGAGCCACCGCAAAGACCGTTCCCTGGGCAAAAGAAGCCTATGAACAGGGTGCGGATTATCTCGGGGTAGGTGCAATTTATCCTACCACCACAAAGGTGAAAACGGTTTTGACTTCTACCGATACCTTGCGTGATATTTGCAATGCGGTGACCATTCCGGTCAATGCAATCGGAGGACTGAACAAGGATAACATTGATGTGCTGGAAGGCATTCCTGTGGCTGGTATCTGTGTGGTGTCAGCGATTATGAAGGCAGACAATCCGAAGACGGCGGCGGAAGAATTAAAGGCAAGAGCCCGGGAGCTGGGCTTATATAAAATGTGATGTTTGCATTTTGGAAGTTTTGTTTCGGCTGAATAAGCCGACAGCGTTAAGCGGCATATTGGGGGCACCACCTTATGTCGCAGAAGAAAACGATGCTGAAAAAAGAAAGGAGCATGATTATGAAAACAGCATTGACCATTGCAGGAAGCGATTGCAGCGGAGGCGCCGGAATTCAGGCAGATTTAAAAACAATGACCATGAACGGAGTGTATGCCATGAGTGTACTGACCGCATTGACGGCGCAGAATACCACCGGAGTCCGAAGTATTACGGAGGTAACGCCTGCTTTTTTAAAGGACCAGATGGATGCGGTGTTTGAGGACATCCGCCCGGATGCCGTTAAGATCGGAATGGTATCGTCGGGACCACTGATTGATACGATTGCGGAACGGCTTGTGTATTACAAGGCCGAGAATGTTGTGGTTGATCCGGTTATGGTGGCAACCAGCGGATCGAAGTTGATTGCTGAGGAAGCGCTTGTGGTCTTAAAGGAAAAGCTGTTACCGCTTGCAACGGTAGTAACCCCAAATATTCCGGAAGCGGAAATCCTTGCGGAAACAAAGATTGAAAACGAAGAGGATATGCTTGCAGCCGCAAAACGAATCAGTGAGGCATATCATTGTGCGGTACTTTGCAAAGGCGGACACAGCATCAATGATGCCAATGACCTTTTATACTTTGACGGGAACTATCGTTGGTTTTACGGAAAACGTATTGACAATCCCAACACCCACGGAACCGGCTGTACCTTGTCCAGTGCCATTGCTTCCAATTTGGCAAAGGGATACGGCTTAGAAGAAGCGGTAGAGAGAGCAAAGGAATATATTTCGGGAGCTCTTTTAGCGCAGCTGGATTTGGGAACCGGAAGCGGTCCCATGGACCATGGGTATGTATTAAATTTGAAAAAATAAGACGGAAGTAGAGGCAATCGGGATTGCTGTGTCCCGGTTGCCTCTTTTTACCGTCTGTCATCACGAAACGACCGTCCGTCCCAAACCCGTTGCTTTTCTTTTCTCAAAGTCTTATAATCAACTCAGTTACTGACAGTGCACTTGAAGGAGACGTTATGAAGATTAAATATATCATTGGGGATAAGTATCCGGAGCCGGAGGTTCATCTTT
>JAZOAG010000046.1:0-28464 GCA_045595325.1 Lachnospiraceae bacterium | reverse complement strand
AGAAACATTCTCTAAGGCAGGGGGGCAGAAATGTAATTGTGGTTTGTAACAGGCGAAAGGAAATATGTGAAAAAGAAAATAATAATAGTTGGATGTATTATATTAGCAGTGTTGTGTGGTTTGGTATTTTATAGCTGTGCTACGAGTGAATATCGAGGAGATTATTACTCTGAATACCCTGAAATGGTGGGGGAATATTTGGATAATAATCCACGGGATGATACATATAGAGATTTTTACGGAACTTTTCTGTTTGATTATGATGGATATGTAGCATATTGTGAGAAATATGATTTGGTGCCACGGTACAGTAGTGAGGAAAGTAAGTATATTGTACATGCGATGGGTACGTGTGGGTGGTTTTATGACATTTATGTAAAGGAAGTAAAGATTCATGAACAGAGAGCAGAAGTGTTAATATATTACAGTATTAGAGGGACCACTACTGCAGGGAGTGATTCAGAAGTATTCGTTATCCCGGTAGATTTAAGTGTTACAAGTGTTTTGGTTGAAACCAAGGAGAAAGATATCGTTAAAGATAGTTTTTGATAATATGTTTATTTACCGTTGGAACTGCAATCGGTTAAGGATAAATCGATTTCGGTAACACTTAATGAAAAGGTATTTTATTACACGGGAGAAGAAATCTGCCCTGAAATAAAGGTTACAACAAAGAATGGAGAAGACATTACGGATAAGGTAACAATCGCCTATGAAAACAATGTTTCGGTCGGCAAAGGAAGGATTATCATAACGGGTAATTTGCAGGAGGGATATTGCGGAGAGAAAACTGTAAGCTTTGTGATATTGCCGAAATGGATGAAGTGGATGTTTTAGAATGATACCTGGCAGAGAATGTTTCTGTAAGAAACATTCTCTAAGGCAGGGGGCAGAAATGTAATTGTGGTTTGTAACAGGCGAAAGGAAATATATGAAAAAGAAAATAATAATAGTTGGATGTATCATATTAGCATTGTTGTGTGGATTGATATTTTACAGCTGTGCTACGAGTGAATATCGAGGAGATTATTACTCTGAATACCCTAAAATGGTGGGTAAATATGTTTGGAATAATCCACAGGATGATACATATGATGACTTTTACGGAACATTTTTGTTTAATTATGATGAGTACATAGCATATTGTGAGAAATATGATTTGATGCCGCGGTATAGTAGTAAGGAAAGTAAATATATTGTACATGCGATGTCTACTGCAGGATGGTTTTATGACATTTATGTAAAGAAAGTAAAGATCCATGAACAGAGAGCAGAGGTATTGATTTGCTATAGTGTCTATGGGGCATCTACTGCAGATCGAGATTCAGAACTTTTCGTTATCCCTGTAGATCCAAGTGTTACAAGCGTTTCGGTTGAAACTAAGATAAAGGATTATGAGTAAGTTCGAAGAAATTGGAAAATACCGGATTTTGAAAGTGAAGAACAGGAATATAAGATATCGTTTTTGAAAGAAAGGGAGTATGACGTTACTATTCAATATAATGTAATTGAAGAAGATAATTTTTATTTTTCACTTGAAAATTTCTCATTTGGGTGGATATCTTTTTCAAAGGATAAGAAGTTTGGGTTGTTTTTGGAAAAACCTACTTTGGTTTCTCTATCCATTGGCGCGAGTGGGTGCGAAGTTCCGTGGATTTTAGCAAAGCTGAAATCAGATTGTTCGGGGATATCAGGTGAGATTACTGAACAAAGTATTAGATTATATTCAAATGATAAATCTTGTGTAGATATATGTTTTCTCGGAAAACACGATGAATTAGAGATTAAAAATATCCCTATCGACAAAGAAGTTATTACAATTTCTTCCGATAGAAGAGGGAACTGTGTCATAAAGCGTAAATGGAAGGTATTGCATAAAGAATATTTCGGATGGCCCGAAGAAGAGTGAAATAGGATACTGATATTGTTATGAAAATGTATGGGGAGGTAGAAATATGGTAAAACTTACAATTAACGGTCAGGTGAAAGAATATAATGAAGGCATTTCTTTTGCGGAGCTTGCCGCTTTATATGCCAAGGATTTTTCCTCGGACATCGCAGGTGTTATTTACAACGGCAAGATGAAGGAGTTGTTTCATAAGCCTGAACAAGACGGTGAAGTATCTTTTTATGATATGAAAAGTTATGCAGGACATCGTTCTTATATCAGAACCGCGATTTTCGTTTTTGTCAAAGCGGCTACGGATGTAATAGGGCAGGAAAATATTGAGAAATTAAAGGTGGAATTTTCCATCGGTACAGGATATTATATTAGTAAAAAAGGTAATTTTGAAATAAGTGAAGAACTGGCTGCAGCCATCGGAAAACGTATGGAAGAGCTGGTGAAAGGGGAATTCCCCATTATAAAGCACAGCATGAATTTGCCGGATGCGGTAGAATTGTTTAAAAAACAGGGAATGTCTGATAAAATTAAACTTTGTAAATACCGCAACAGTTCCGTAATCAACGTATACGAGATTGACGGCTATTTTGATTATTTTTATGGCCATATGCTGGGAAATACCAATTATATTAAGTATTTCGAAGTGCTTCCTTATCAGGACGGGTTTGTGCTGAATCTTCCGAACCGGTTGAATCCTACGGAAATTATTTCTTTTGTTCCCAGAGAGAAATTGTTTAAGACAATGGTGGATGCAACGGAATGGAGCAATAAGTTGGGAATCGATACCGTTGGTGATTTAAATGACTGTATCTGTAAAAACGGCCCTGCTGAAATGATTTTTGTGCAGGAAGCGTTGCAGGAGCGTCGTATTGCAGAAATTGCAAATGATATTGTGGCCCGGGGCGGTGTTAAATTTGTTATGATTGCCGGACCGTCCTCTTCGGGGAAGACCTCTTTCTCATACCGTCTGTCGGTACAGCTTAGGACGCATGGTTTGAAGCCTCATCCCATAGCCGTGGATGATTACTTTGTAAACCGTGAAGATACTCCTTTGGATGAGAACGGCGATTACAATTTCGAATGTCTTGAAGCAATTGATATTGCAACTTTTAACCGTGATATGTGTGATTTGCTGGCAGGTAAGAGAGTTGAGCTTCCTACCTTCAATTTCAAAACCGGTAAAAGAGAGTACAAGGGAAATTACAAGCAGTTAGGACCGGATGATATTCTTGTGATTGAAGGAATTCATGCCCTCAATGATAAAATGTCTTCTTCCCTGCCTACGGAGAGCAAGTATAAGGTTTACATAAGTGCGCTTACAACCTTGAATATTGACGAGCACAACCGTATTGCCACCACGGATGCCAGAATGCTTCGTCGTATGGTGCGTGATGCAAGAACCCGCGGGGCGTCGGCTACAAGAACCATTCAGATGTGGCCTTCGGTGCGCAGAGGAGAAGAAGAGAATATCTTCCCTTATCAGGAAAGTGCAGATGCCATGTTTAATTCAGCACTTGTGTATGAACTGTCAGTGCTTAAGACTTTTGCAGAGCCTCTTTTGTATTCTGTATCTCCGGATGAACCGGAGTATCTGGAAGCAAAAAGACTCCTTAAGTTTTTGTCATACTTTTTATGTGTAGATACCTCAAGGTTACCAAACAATTCCATTGTAAGAGAGTTTGCAGGCGGAAGTTGTTTTAACGTATAATATTTTTTAAGAAAAAGTCAACATGATATGAGTGAGATGAATGATCGCGCCCGTCTATGACGAAAGGGGACGGGTGAGGAAAGTCCGGGCTTCACAGGGCAGGATGCCGGATAACGTCCGGTGGAGGTGACTCCAAGGATAGTGCAACAGAAATAAACCGCCGTGAAAACGGTAAGGGTGGAAAGGCAGTGTAAGAGACTACCGCCCGGGTGGTAACATTCGGGGCACATGTAAACCCCATTCGAAGCAAGACCGAAACGAAAGCGACAGATTTGCCCGATCTGCTTTCAGGTGGGTCGCTTGAGATTAGCGGTAACGTTAATACCAGATAGATGATCATTCACGACAGAACCCGGCTTACAGTCTCACTCATATTTTATTGAATAAGAAAGGAAGGATAAGAAGTTGAGCGAAAAGAAGATTATGTTGGGTAATGATGCCATTGCCCGCGGCGCATATGAGGCAGGTGTTAAGGTTTCTGCAGCATATCCCGGAACCCCCAGTACGGAAATCAGTGAGAATATTATTAAGTATCCCGAAATATATGCAGAGTGGGCACCTAACGAGAAGGTAGCCTGTGAAGTAGCAATCGGTGCATCTATGAGTGGTGTACGTGCTCTTGCATCCATGAAGCATGTTGGCGTGAATGTGGCAAGTGACCCGTTATTTACAGCATCTTATATCGGTGTGAACGGCGGATTTGTCCTTGTGGCAGCGGATGATCCCGGCCTCTATTCTTCCCAGAATGAGCAGGATTCCAGAAGTGTGGCAAGAACTGCTCAGATTCCCGTGCTTGAGCCTTCAGACAGTAATGAAGCCAAAGAATTTACCAAGCTTGCATTTGAATTAAGTGAGAAATATGATACTCCCATGATGCTTCGCATTACTACCCGTCTGGCGCATTCCCAGGGAATTGTGGAATTATGCCCCAGAGAGGAAGTGGCGGATAAGCCTTATGAGAGAAATGCTGCAAAGAATGTCATGATGCCCGGAAACGCTAAGATGCGACATCTTTTTGTAGAGAAGCGTCTGAAAGACATGGCGGAAGATGCATGCACCATGGCGGTAAATAAAGTAGTTTATAACGATACCAAGATTGGTGTTATTACAAGCGGTATTCCTTATCAGTATGTAAAAGAGGTGCTTCCTAACGCTTCTATTTTGAAGTTGGGTCTCGTACATCCTCTTCCGAAAAAACTGATTGAGGAGTTTGCTTCCAAGGTAGATACTCTTTACATCGTGGAAGAGCTGGAGCCTGTAATCGAAGAGCAGGTGAAATCCTGGGGAATCAAGGCAATTGGTAAGGAGATTTTCACGGTACAGGGTGAATATAGTGCAAACATGCTTCGTAAGGCAATTCTCAAAGAAGAACTTGATCTTGCAGAGCCTGCAAAAGTACCTGCACGTCCTCCCATTTTATGCCCCGGATGTCCTCACAGAAGCGTATTCTCCGTATTGAATAAGTTAGGAATTCACGGTGCCGGAGATATCGGATGTTATACGCTTGGCGCAGTTGCTCCTTTGAATGTAATTGATACAACCGTTTGTATGGGTGCAAGTATTTCTACTCTTCACGGTATGGAGAAGGCAAAAGGCCGCGAATTTATTAAGAACTGGGTAGCTGTAATCGGTGATTCCACATTTTTACATACAGGAATTAATTCCCTGATGAACATGGTTTACAACAAAGCGACCGGTACGGTTATGATTCTTGATAATTCCACTACCGGTATGACAGGTCATCAGGACCATGCTGCGACAGGAAAGACCCTTATGGGTGAAGCTACCAATATGATTAATCTGGTAGAACTTTGCAAGGCGGTTGGTGTGAAGCATGTAACTGTCGTAGATGCTTTTGCAACTGCTGAATTAGAGGAAGTGATTAAGCGTGAAGTAGAGCGTGATGAAGTTTCCGTAATCATTGCTCAGGCTCCTTGTGCGCTTCTTAAAACCAATATTTCTACTCACAAATGTGTGGTAAACGCAGATGCTTGCAAGAAGTGCGGTATGTGTTTGAAGCCCGGATGTCCCGCTATGAAGAAGGGCGCTGACGGTGTAGTTATTATCGATGAAACCATGTGTAACGGTTGTTCCTTATGTATGCAGAAGTGTAAATTCGGCGCAATCGAGAGAGTAGAGAAATAAAGGAGTGTAGTGAAATAATATGGAAACAAAGAATATTATGATTGTCGGCGTAGGCGGACAGGGTACATTGCTTACAAGCCGAATTTTAGGAGGAATTACCACTGTTGCCGGATATGAGGTTAAGCTTTCCGAAGTACACGGAATGGCGCAGCGTGGCGGTAGCGTAGTAACATTTGTACGTTTCGGTACTGAAGTGGCAGAGCCTATCGTAGAAGAAGGACAGGCTGATATTTTAATCGCTTTTGAGCGTTTAGAGGCGCTTCGTTATGCTCATTTCCTCAAAAAAGACGGTGTTTTAATTGTAAACGACAGACGAATTGACCCCATTACCGTTTTGACAGGAATGGCAGAATATCCTGAAAATATTATCGAAGATTTAAGTAAGAAATACAAAGTGATTTCCGTGGATGCACAGGATGTGGCAGTGAAATTGGGCAATGCCAAAGTATTTAACACGGTAATTATCGGTGTGGCTGCAAAACATATGGATTTTGCAAAGGAAGACTGGATTAAGGTAATTGAGAATACAGTTCCTCCCAAAACCGTTGAAATGAATCTTCGTGCATTTGAGGCAGGATATGCCATCTAAAAAGATGCATTTATAAGCCAATTTTTGATGGAATATTCAATAATGGGAAGAGAAATGTGTTAGTTGAAATCAAAGGGAGTTATTAAGTGATGCAACTTGAAAAATTAATGAATCCCGAACAATTGCGGGCCGTAAAACAAATTGACGGTCCGCTTTTGATTCTTGCGGGGGCAGGTTCGGGAAAAACCAGGGTAATTACCCATAGAATTGCATATATGATTGAAGAAGGAATCAATCCCTGGAACATTCTTGCCATTGCTTTTACCAACAAAGCGGCGGGAGAGATGCGGGAGCGTGTGGATGACATTGTGGGATTCGGTTCCGAAAGTATCTGGATTTCTACGTTTCACTCTACCTGTGTGCGGATTCTGAGACGTCATATAGACAGGCTGGGATATGAAGGTAATTTCACCATTTATGATACGGATGATCAGAAGACTGTCATCAAGGGAATCTGTAAAAGACTCAATATTGACGTGAAATACCTGAAAGAACGTACCATTATGGGGGCAATCTCCGGTGCAAAGGATGAATTAAAGAGTCCCGATCAGTTTGAAAGCGAGGCGGATTCTTCCTATCAGTCCAAACAGATTTGCGCTGTTTACAGAGAATACCAGAAAACCTTAAAAAAGAACAATGCTTTGGATTTTGATGATTTATTGGTCAAAACCGTGGAATTGTTTCAGCGTAATCCGGACATACTGGAATATTATCAGGACAGATTCCGCTATATTTGTGTGGATGAGTATCAGGATACCAATACAGCCCAGTTTGAGCTGATTCGTCTTCTGGCCATGAAATATCGGAATTTATGTGTGGTTGGTGACGATGACCAGTCCATTTATAAGTTCAGGGGGGCTAATATCAGAAATATCCTGGATTTTGAAAAAAATTATCCGGATGCCGTAGTAATCAAATTAGAGCAGAATTACCGTTCCACCAAGAATATTCTGGATGCGGCAAATGCGGTAATCAGTCACAATAAGGGAAGAAAGAGCAAAGCATTGTGGACCGATAAACAGGGTGGGAGAAAGATTCATTTCCGTCAGTTTGACACCGCAAATGAAGAGGCGGAGTTTGTGGCATACGATATTGCTCGTAAAGTAAGGGAGAGAGAAACAACCTACAAGGAATGTGCTGTTTTATACAGAACAAATGCCCAGTCCCGTGCTTTGGAAGAACAGTTTGTGCGGGATAATATTGCGTACAGATTGGTTGGCGGTACAAACTTTTACGGCCGGAAGGAAATCAAGGATGTGCTGGCTTATCTTAAAACCATTGACAGCGGAACGGATGATTTGTCCGTGCGCAGAATCTTAAATGTTCCCAAAAGAGGAATCGGTACAACTTCCCTGGAAAAAGCACAGGCATTTGCGGATGAGAACGGGATTTCATTGTTTGAAGCACTGATTCGGGCAGAGGAGATTCCGAGCCTTGGCAAAACAGCGCTTAAGATGAAAGCGTTTACGGATATGATTCGTGTGTTCAGAACCAAACAGCGGGAAGGATATTATGATGATTTACCGGAACTCCTGGATGATGTCATTAAGGAAACCGGATATCTGGCAGAGTTGGAAGAAGACCGGGAAGAATCAGAAGATCGGATTGAGAATGTGGATGAGTTGATTACCAAAGCTGCGGCTTTTGAAGAAAAGTACTTTGATGAGAATCCGGAAGCAGAGACGGGACCTTCGTTACAGGACTTTTTGACGGAGGTTTCTTTGGTGGCAGATATCGATTCCGTGGACAGTTCTGCCGAGAGAGTATTGCTTATGACCATTCATAGTGCCAAAGGTCTTGAGTTTGAGAATGTATATCTGACAGGAATGGAGGATGGTGTTTTTCCGGGCTATATGTCCATCACCTCCGAGGATTCCGAAGATATGGAGGAGGAGCGTCGACTTGCCTACGTAGGAATCACCAGAGCAAAGGAAGATTTGACACTGACCTGTGCAAGATTCAGAATGTTACGTGGGGAAACCCAGAACAATCCGGTGAGTGTATTTGTTCGTGAGATTCCGGAAGATATGATGGAAGGAAATCTTCCGAAACGGATTCAGTATTCGGAGCCGGCGAGCAGTACTGCAAGAGAGCTGATGAGAACATCGCCGTTTGGGTCTGCAAGACCGAAAGCCAATGTGGTAAAGCCTGCGGCAAAGCCCTATGCGTCCAAAGTTTCTTTTGCAACATTGCAGAAGGGCAGTGCCATGACAAATGTTTCTATTGACTACAAAGAGGGAGACCGGGTAACGCATATTAAATTCGGTGCAGGAACAGTTCTTTCCATTGAGGATAGAAACGGGAATAAAGAGGTTACGGTAGAGTTTGATTCCGTGGGTCGCCGCGTGTTGGCGGCAGCATTTGCCAAACTGAAGAAACTATAGTGTAAATGTACTTATTTAGTCGTTATTTGTCAGACAAATAGGTGGAATTTTTACAATAAGTGTTTGACAAAGTGTTTTCGATATGGGATAATTTTCCTATAGGTGTGACTATTTGGATAGAATGTGCGAATCGTCATATACTAGAGGTGAAGGAGGAATCGCTTATGTTAGGAATTACGTACAAGCTTATTAAGTTTACCTGCAAGAGTGTTGTGAAAGCTATTTTTTCATGCTTTATGAAATACAGAGAAGTTAAGAAGAAAGAACGCTTAAAGGAGGGGAATGGCATGAACAGTTTGGAAGAAGTTGTAAAGATTAATGAGATTATCAGCAAGAAGGATGACGAGAAGAAGAAAAATACCCTTCTCTGGGTTCTTGCAATCATTGGTGCAATTGCAGCTGTTGCAGGAATTGCATATTTGGTATATCGTTATTTAACACCGGATTATTTGGAAGATTTCGATGATGATTTCGATGATGATTTTGATGACGACTTTTTCGATGATGAAGAAGTGATTGAGGTAGCACCGGCTACTGCAGCTGCGGCCGAATAAGGACGGACAGATTAGATGAGCGGGATGTCGAACATCCCGCTTGTTTTACGTCAATCGAAACAGAAGGGTTTTTGTGATAAATGAAAAAAGGTGAACAGTACACAGGTATGGTAATTCGTACCGATTTTCCGAACAAGGGAATTGTAAGGGTGGAAGAGAATGGTGCAACAACGGATGTGTGTGTCAAAAATGCACTTCCGGGTCAGACCGTTTCTTTTATCATAAATAAGAAGAAGCACGGGAAGGCAGAAGGAAGACTTTTGGAGGTGACGAAACCGGCAGAGGTGGAGATTCAGTCTCCCTGCCCGCATTTTGGCATTTGCGGCGGATGTCTTTGTCAAACCTACCCGTATGAGGAGCAGCTTAAGATTAAGGCTGCGCAGGTGAAGGCGCTTCTTAATCCCGTATTGAGTAATTTCTTGCAGGAAGATGTATGGGATGATGTTTTTGAAGGAATTAAGGGAAGCCCCGTTGCCGAAGGGTATCGCAATAAGATGGAGTTTACCTTTGGCGACGAATACAAGGACGGACCACTTGCAGTGGGAATGCATAAAAGGGGCAGCTTTTATGATATAGTGCCTGTTTCTGAATGTCGGATTATGGACGAGGATTATCGTATGATTCTCACATACACCGGGGAGTATTTTAAGAAAGAGGGTTTGCCGTTCTTCCACAGACTTACCCATGAAGGATTTTTGAGACATTTATGCGTGCGTAAAGCAGTGAAGTCCGGAGAAATATTGGTTGCCCTGATTACCACTACTTCCATGAAACCTGACCTTTCTGCTTTTGTGGAAGGTTTGCTGGCCCTTTCTTTAAAAGGGCATATTGCGGGAATTGTACATACTGTGAATGATTCCGTGGCGGATGTTGTCAAAAACGAAGGCACCACGCTTTTATACGGAAAAGATTATATTACGGAAGAGTTGCTGGGACTATCTTTTAAGATTACGCAGTTTTCTTTCTTCCAGACCAACAGTTTAGGTGCAGAGGTCCTTTATGAAACGGTTCGTGAGTTTCTCGGTGAGCTTGCGAAACCCAACCCCGTGGTATATGATTTGTACAGCGGAACCGGCACCATTGCCCAGCTTCTGGCATCGGTATCCGGCAAAGTGGTGGGGGTAGAAATTGTAGAGGAAGCGGTAGCAGCGGCACGGGAAAATGCGTTGCTTAACGGTCTTTCCAATTGTGAGTTTATCGCAGGTGATGTGTTAAAGGAACTGGACAATATCGAAGTGTTGCCTGACTACATTATTCTTGATCCGCCCCGTGACGGAATTCATCCGAAAGCATTGCAAAAAATTACCTCTTACGGTGTAGACCGTATGGTGTATATTTCCTGCAAACCCACCAGTCTGGCAAGAGATTTGCAGACTTTTTTGGAGCGTGGGTATGAAGTGAAGCGGGTAGCTTGTGTGGATATGTTCCCCGGCACCGCGAATGTGGAAACCGTGGCTCTTTTGGTCAGAAAGAATGATTGCGGGAATTAAGAGATAAAAAAGAAAAAGAAAACATGATGTTTTTAAAAGAAGAAAGGAGAAAATAATATGAGTTTACTTGCAAGATTAATAGGAGCAGTTTTTCGTATCCTGATTTTGACAGGATATGACGAGGAATGGTGGAAAGGGTTTATTCCCATTTATGGTGATTATGTTCTTTGTACTTTGGCAGCCGGCCCGATTTACTTTTTTGCGTATATAGGCGCTTTGGCAGCAATGGTTATTTCTGTTTTTACAGGTTCGGCATTCCTGATTATTTTATTTTATATCATTGCGATGATTATATATTCCGTTATTTTGTTTTCGCTGTTTATAAGCACGGATAAATTGAGTGTTAAAATTCCGGTATTGTGTATGTTTGCATCTGAAGTTCTTTTCGGCTCGATTTCCTTTATCAGCACTATCATTTCATTGTAGTATAAACCTAAGACTGAAGGACTGTGTGTTTGTAATGAAACATACAGTCCTTTTTTGTTGGAAAAAAGTCTTTGATTTGACGAAAAAAGCGCCCTTCTTCCTTGTATACAAGAAGACAAGAGGTGTGCGTTATGTGTTTCTGGCAAAGTTATGTTAACCACAACAGAGATGCCCACAATATGGAGTTATGTAAACTTGTTGTCAGTAAAAAAATAGAAGGAAAAATGTTAGAGGAAGAATTTCCGGGCAAAATATGAATGACAGATTTTTGATAAAAAGAAATAAAAACAGAAATATTGAAAAATAGAGAAACTGACAGATGAAAGAGAGATTGTATGGGGAAGTACGGAAATATCATGGGGATACGGCCTAAAAATGTTGAAATAGAGGAATAGTGATGATTGAATTGCAAGTACAATATACCATAAAAGTGACAAAAAAAGTATACATATTTTATAAAAAGGAAAGGAGTCTTTTCTAAATTATTTTACGGAATATTTTGGTTGACATAGTTATTATGCAGAGGTAGAATAAACAATGGAAATGAATGTTGTTCATTACAAAAAAAGGAGAATTTTAGTTATGAAAAACAAAACGATGTTTAAAAGAGTTTTGTCTGTAGCAGCTACAGTTGTGGTAGTCGCTACGAATGTGTTGGCCAACGGTTTTGTGTCCGTTGCTGCAAACGATGATTTCAAACAGGTAGTTCCCAGTGCAGAACATTCTGAACAGGAACTTTCCGCAACCTTTGAACCAACAGACTTTGGTTATGCGCCGGGACATGCAATGGGTATTCCCGGGTACTTCCATGTATTCGCATCCGGTACATATACACAGAAAGCGCATGTGCACGGAAACTTTGCTGCAGATGTATATGCTTGCTCCAGCGCGGACGGTATTGATGGTGGTATGCGTGATGAGTACAATGTATATAGTTTAGACTATGTTCATACTCTGAACGATGATCTCAAACTGACAATGGCCAGAGACTATATCGTTTTAGGTGATTCCTATAAGGTAGAGGAGAACGGAAGCAGGGCTACCATCATGGATGAGAACGGCGGAACATTCGGTTCTTATAATAACCGTGAAAACTATGTTGCAATCGAGCGTGATACCAAAGGAAAGCCTTTTATTGATTTTAAGAAGGAATTTGAAGAATTAGAGAGAAAGTCTAACGAAATACGTCAGGCAGAAGACTCTAAGTTCTTCCTTTTTCCGGATAAGAACAGCGGCGGTATTTTGATTGATACATCCAGCAATAGCGATATTTACGTTATTAATCTTAAATATTCCGATATTGCCGGAATGAGTAATTTCTATATTCGTACCGCAGATTTATCCATGTATGAAGAGAAGGAACCATGGATGGAAACTATGAATTGGTGGTTTGCAATGCAGCCAATGTTTAATTTCGGTGATACTTCCAAGTCCCTCATCATTAATGTGGATATGGGGGATCAGGGAGATAAATCTCTGGATTTATACACCAGAGGATGGTATGACGGTGTTGGTGGTAAAAATGGTGCCACTACTACAAATGCCGAAATGACACCGGGAGAAGAAAGCGTAACCAAGACATCTAATATTCTTTGGAACTTCCATTGCGGCGATGGTGCTTATACCGGTAATTTTACCAGTGTGAATGTTTGGATTGGAAGTATTCTTGCTCCTAAGGCAGGCATTATCATGAAGTCCAATGCGGATGGTTCATACTACTGCAGAGATTATACCAATGAGAATCAAACTCATGCATGGATGTTTACCGGTGCGTTGCCTAAGGCGAAAGCTACTGCACCTGAAACTGCTGATATTCAGTTGATTAAGACTTACGATGGTGCGGCATCCGGTGATCAGAATCTTTTAAACAATACGAAATTCTCTTTATATGCTACATATAATAACGGTGTGCTTGCTAATCAGGTTGGAGAAGCGACTTCACCTGCCTATATCGATGGAAAGGCAGTTGTTACTTTTGCGGATATTGAGGCTCCTGAGGCAGGAAAAACTGTTACATATTATTTGAAAGAAACAACAGCCCCTGAAGGGTATACTGTATCTGAGAATGTTTACGAATGCGTTGTGGATGCAAACGGAGACGTTAAATATCGTGTATACGGTTCCGGGGAAGAACTTAGCAATACCTTCCCTGTATGTGATAACGAGTTAAAAGCACAGGAGCCTAGTGAAGCACCTACAGAGGAACCTACAGAAGAACCTACAGAAGAGCCTACGGAAGAACCCAGCAGTGCACCTTCAGAGGAACCCAGCGAAGAGCCTACGGAAGAACCCAGCAGTGCACCTTCAGAGGAACCCAGCGAGGAACCTACGGAAGAACCCAGCAGTGCACCTTCAGAGGAGCCCAGCGAGGAACCTACGGAAGAACCCAGCAGTGCACCTTCAGAGGAGCCCAGCGAGGAACCTACGGAAGAACCCAGCAGTGCACCTTCAGAGGAACCTACCGAGAAGCCTACGGAAGAACCTACCGAAGAGCCACAGGAACCGAGCGATGCTGACGTGACTTTTACCAAGAAGGATGCTGATGATTCAGTCGTTCTTCCCGGTGCAGAGTTTACTATTTACAGAGACTCTGCATGTACAGATGTATATAAGACATTAACAACCGGAGCAAACGGACTTGTTACCTTTGAGGATGTTCCCAATGGTACATATTATATGAAGGAAACCGGTTCACCTATCGGATACCAGAATAATGATGCAAAGTATACTGTTGTTGTAAAGAATGGTTTTGCGACAATTACAGCACCTAATGGTGTTGATAATCTGGAAGGAAATGCAAGTGATGGATATGTAATCAATAACAGTGCAATTGTTTCCGACATTGAACTTATTAAAACGTATAATAATCAGCATCTTTCCACTGCAGAACTTTTGGCAGCAACTGAGTTTACACTTTATCGTGTTTATGACGGAACAACCTTAGGCGGTCCTATTGATACAGCTTCACCTGTATGGAATGAAACACGTGGAAGAGCAGTGGTTTCGTTTGATAATGTGAAAGCACCTAAGACCGGTTCTGAGATTTATTATTTAAAAGAAACCAAATCTCCGGAGGAATATACAGTATCTGATGTTGTTTATGAGTGTAAGATTAATGCAAACGGAACAGTAGAGTATAGAGTATATGGTAGTGAAGATGCGTATAGTGAGACTTTCCCGACCTGCAATAACTTATTAGTTGAGGACCCGGTTGAACCCGGTGAGGAACCTACCGAGGAACCTACGGAAGAGCCTACCGAGGAACCTACCGAGGAACCTACTGAGGAACCTACCGAGAAGCCTACGGAAGAGCCTACTGAGGAACCTACCGAGAAGCCTACGGAAGAGCCTACCGAGGAACCTACCGAAAAGCCTACGGAAGAGCCTACCGAGGAACCTACGGAAGAGCCTACCGAGGAACCTACCGAGAAGCCTACGGAAGAGCCTACCGAAGAACCTACGGAAGAGCCTACCGAAGAACCTACGGAAAATCCTTCCGAGAATGATAGCTCAGAAGATTCATCTGACGGAGACAATTCTGAGAATCCTTCCGAGGACGACAGTTCGGAAACACCTTCCGAGAATCCTTCCGAGGACGACAGTTCGGAAACACCTTCTGAGAATCCTTCCGAGGACGACAGTTCAGAAGACTCTTCTGAAGAGGAAGATGAGTCTGAAGATTCTTCTGAAAAGAAGAAAGACAAGAAGAAAAAGAACAATACAGGTGGTTCAACACCTGAGCCTCCTTCATCCGGTGAGTTGGATGATGTACCTAAGACCGGCGATGATTTCCCTATCGGATGGGCTATTTTGTTCGTAGTTGTTTCCGGCGCACTTACAATCTTTGCTAAGATTCGTTGGAATAAAGAAGAATATTCCGATATTCAGTTTTAAATCTATAGTGTGATGTGATATAATGAGGCAGATAACTTTGTTGTCTGTCTCATTTTAATCGAAGGTGGAGTATATAACTTGAAGAAAAGAAGAAAACTTTTGGTAAACAAAATATTGTATACGGTTAGCGCTACCTTGTTTGTCATTTCTCTGATTTTTCTTGTTGTGCTTGTTTTTGGGCGAGTGACAGATGCTATACAGCTTAAAAAGCAGAACGAACGTCTGCAGTCCCTTAAGGAATATGTTTCCGAGCAGGCAGTTATTACAGATAATGCGAATACGGTTTCACCGATAGAAAAAGAGTATGAGCTTAAGATGCTGGATGTTTATAACAGCATGCATTATATGAATTCAGATCTGGTGGGGTGGCTTAAGGTAGAAGGTACTAAGATTGATTATCCGGTTTTGCAGACACCGGAGGATGAAGATTACTATTTGTCTTACGATTTTATGGAGAATAAGAATCAGAACGGTTCCCTGATTCTGGATAGTGACTCAAATCCGGGAGTTGGCATAAAGGAGAATTCCTATTTGAAGGGGAATCCTCCAAGCACAAATCTGATTGTGCACGGACATGCCATGAAGAATGGTGAGATGTTTGGAGAATTACATCTTTATTCTGAAGAAACATACGGAAAGGAACATTCTGTTATTCACTTTGATTCTCTTTATGAGGAGCGGGAGTATGAAGTGATTAGTGTTTTTTATTCGAAGGTTTATAATGTAGATGAAGATGTGTTCAAGTATTATAATTTCTTTGAAGCAAAGAATGAAGCGGAGTTTGACGACTGGTACAGCAATATTAAAGAATTGGCACTTTATGATACCGGTGTTGAAGCCGTTTACGGCGATGAATTTATTACACTTTCTGCCTGTGCATATCAGGAGAAGAACGGGCGATTTGTTGTGGTTGGAAAGCGAATCAAATAATGATAAAAAGCATGAGGCCCGGTTTGGGAAATCTTTGCTATACATCCTGAATATAGAGAGAAATCATAAGAAAATTGGTATAGCCATGATAGTTACCGGCAAAAGCCAGCGAGTGTCGGTAAAAGCCAGCGAACGCCGGTCAAAACTATCAGGGCTACCCTTACAGATTTTTTTATATCACATTATTCTTCTCCCCGGTATGCATCTTAAATCTTAACATGTATGTGGTATGTTTTAATCCACTGGTCTATCTGAATGAAATAAGAGAGCATCTGGGGACCGGCCATGAGCTGGCCGTACCAGGGTTTGGAATAGTCTTTGGGACTTACGATATATGCGGATAGCTTGTTTTTGTCTACAAAGGTAAGGAGAGGGGAGGCCGGGTCATTAATTCGCGAAAGAAGTTCATTTTTCAGAAGCTCTTCATAGCGAGGATGATAGGTCTTCGGATAAGGTGATTTCTTTCGAAAGAGAACTTCTTCCGGAAGTAAGTCACGAAAGGCATCCCGCAGCAGATATTTGATTACATCCTTTTGTATTCTCATATTCCATGGAACATTGTAGATGTATTCCACAAGGTCTCTGTCAGCGAAGGGAAGCTTGGCAAAAAGACCTGTTGCAGCACTACAGCGTTCCATACGGTCTAAAAGTGTTGCCCCAAACCAGCCAAGACTTAGGTGGTTATTGGTTCTGCGAATTCGGTCTAACTCATTTTCTTCCGGCAGGAAGGAAACAGCGTCTGCAGCGTTTGCATAGACTTCGTCGATGAACTGCACCGGTGACAGACGTCCTGTCAGCTCTTCCTGCAGCAGACCGGTTCGGAATTCTGTATCCCAAGACCAGGGAAATGTATTGACGGAGAGTAGTTCTTTTTTATGAAACCAAGGGTAGCCGCCGAATACCTCATCTGCACACTCTCCCGTAAAAACCGCTTTGTGAAAGGGCGCAATTTTACGACAAAAGATAAGAAGAGAGGCATCAATGTCTCCCATGGCAGGCATATCATGGGCAACAAGAGAAGCGGCCAGATTGGCGGCCAGATCCTCCTGACTGCAACGTAAATCGGTATGCCTGGTTCCAAGGAATGAAACCATTCTCTCCACAAAGGGGCGATCCAGGGATGGTTGGAAAGAATTGGAAGAAAAATAAGTATCATTATCCTCATATTCGAAAGAGTAAGTGCTTACAGCGGCACCTTTTTCAGCCATAAGCCCGGCATAAACAGCTGTTACAATACTGGAGTCAACACCGCCGGAAAGAAGACATGCAATATTTGCAGGGGTTTGCGCCTGGTTAGAGATGGCATTTTTGATCAGTTCCCCGGTTTTGGTAACGGTATCCTGATAAGAATCAGTGTGTCTTGCGGTCTTTAACTCCCAGTAGGTATGTTTGTGAATCCGGTTATTTTTTATACGGACAAATGAACCGGGATTTACTTCATGAATTCCGTCAAAAAGAGTAGAGCCCGGGATTCGGGCAGGACCAAGAAGAAACAATTGTCTGATTCCGGGCAATGAAAGGGTAGCTTCTATGTCCGGATGGGCAAGGATGGCTTTGATTTCTGTTCCAAATAGGATGGAATGATCTGTTTCTGCATAGAAGAGTGGTTTGGTGCCAAGACCGTCTCTAACAAGATAAAGGCAGTGTTCTTCTTCGATTGCCAGAGCGAAAGAGAAACTTCCCCGCAATTTTTCAAAAAGTGTCTCTCCCAAATCAAGAAAACAGTGGAGAAGGAGCGTGGCATCGTCCTGAAGTTCCGGCTGAATTGCTTCACCCGACACAAGCGCCCGTAAATCATTCCGGTTATATAGTTCTCCTCCAAAGAGAAGATGATAGGTCTTTCCGTGTCGTTTCATTGTAGCCATCTCGTCCGTGGAACCCAGTCCAAGCAAATGCGTCAATAAAAGATTTCCTTTTTCACATAACTCTTTTCTGTGCTTTTGTGTCCGTATCATTTGTTCCAGCAGCGAATAGTTGTATTCGAAGCCACAGTGAAGGGCTTCTTTCAGATAAAAACCTGCAAATCCACTCATTAAAGTGTCCCCGTTATTTTTTTATTTCAATATATGAGACAGAAAACAAAATATGTAAGGGAAAATTGAAAGAGGGGAAAAAGTGAAATAAAAATTGAAAAAATTCAGACAGAAGTGAAATGAAAAACCCGTTCTCAAAGAGAGAACGGGTTTACATAAAATGATTATATTTTATTCGTTTGATTCTTTGATTAAATCATCCAACAAAGCAGCGATGTTCATATCCATGGTTTCATCATCAAACTGGCAGGTTCCTACTGCCTTGTGGCCGCCACCGCCATATTTAAGCATCAGGCTTCCAACGTTAACATTGGAAGTGCGGTTTAATATACTGTATCCGACAGCGCAGGAGCAACCCAAACCGCCCTTGCCGTTAACAATCCATACGGAAATGTTCTGTTCCGGATACATGCTGTAGATTAAGAAGCGATTTCCGGAGTAGATGGGATCTACACCGCGGAGATCTGAAATAATAACTTTTCCTTCCACGCGAGTGTGAGCTGCAACCATTTCTTTGAACTTAGCAGTCTGTTCGAAATAAACTTCGATACGTTCCTGCACATCGGGAAGATTAAGGATTTCTTCCGTGCTCATAGTACGGCATGCTTCAATGAGCTTTTCCATTAACTGATAATTAGAGATGGTAAAGTTACGCCATCTTCCCAAACCGGTACGGGGATCCATTAAGAAACCAATCAGCACCCAGCCTTTGGGGTTTTGAATATCGTCGATGGTAAGATTGCCTGAGTCAACCTTATCAACAGCTTCCATCATATCATCGAAGTGGGAGAAACGCTCCTTGCCACCGTAGTAATCATAAATGATACGGGCACAGGAGGGGGTAATACGACTTTCGCCTTTGTATTTGCCTTCTAACTGACTTCTTTCATGTTCGCTGGAATGATGGTCGAACCATAAACCACAGCCTTCCACAAAGGGAACATTTGCAAGACAGTCATCTTCAGTAACTTCCACCAGACCATCCTGCAAATCCTTCGGATGTGCAAATTTCCAGGAATCAATAATGCCGGCTTCTTTCAATAAAGCGCCACATGCTAATCCGTCAAAATCAGAACGAGTGATTAATCTCATGATGTATTCTCCTTTTGAAAGAGTATTTGTGTAAACAATTTCTTCATATATCAAATAAAAGAAAGAAAAATCAATTACACACTTAAAATTATACTTTATTTTCATTGGTTTATCAATAAATAATTGTGAATTTAAAGGGTGAAAATACATATTTTTTATATAAAATGAAGACATTTTTCTTTTGTGATTATAGTTGCAAAAAAATAACTAAAAACACTGAAAAATATAATTTTGCTTTATTGTTTGTAAATGTTGTGGTATAATCACAGTTATCATAGTAAACCATGCTTTTTCGGGACTGTCAGAGGCCTGATTGTTCTACTGTGATGAATCGAGATTTTTATGCAAGGAGATAGAGAAGATGGAGAACGATAAGATTACAAATGCCGAAGCGGAAGAGAAAGAGGTTGTTTCCCGCAATTTCATCGAGCAGATTATCGAGAAAGATTTGGAAGAGGGCGTACATGAGACTGTACATACCAGATTTCCGCCGGAGCCTAACGGATATTTACACATCGGACATGCTAAGAGTATTCTTTTGAATTACGGCTTGGCAGAGAAATATAACGGATTGTTTAACATGCGTTTTGACGATACCAATCCTACCAAAGAGAAGGTAGAATTCGTTAATTCCCAGTTGGAAGACATTAAGTGGCTGGGAGCTAAGTGGGATGACAGATTGTTTTTTGCATCTGACTATTTCGGACAGATGTATGAAGCGGCAGTGAAACTGATTCAGAAGGGGAAGGCATATGTTTCCGATTTGTCTGCAGAAGAGATTCGTGAGTATCGCGGAACCTTAACGGAGGCAGGAAAGGAAGATCCTTATGCAACCAGAAGCATTGAGGAGAATCTTGAGCTCTTTGAGAAGATGAAAAACGGCGAGTTTCAGGATGGTGAGAAAGTGCTTCGTGCCCGTATTGATATGAGCTCTCCCAACATGAACATGCGTGATCCCGTAATCTATCGTGTGGCACATATGACACATCACAGAACAGGTGATCAGTGGTGTATCTATCCCATGTATGATTTTGCACATCCTATAGAGGATGCCATTGAAGGAATCACACATTCTATCTGTACCCTTGAATTTGAGGACCACAGACCGTTATACGACTGGGTTGTAAGAGAGTTAGAATACCCGCATCCTCCCAAGCAGATTGAGTTTGCGAAGTTGTACTTAAAGAATGTGGTAACCGGTAAGAGATATATTAAGAAACTTGTAGAGGATGGTATTGTAGACGGTTGGGATGATCCCAGACTTGTTTCCGTTGCTGCATTAAGAAGAAGAGGGTATACACCGGAATCCATTAAGCGTTTTGTGGAATTATGCGGTGTGTCCAAGGCACAGTCTGTAGCGGATATGGCAATGCTTGAGTACTGTATTCGCGAGGATCTGAAGTTAAAGCGTCCCAGAATGATGGCAATTCTTGACCCTGTGAAGTTGATTATTGATAACTATGAAGAGGGCAAGGTAGAAATGCTTGAAGCGGCGAATAACCTTGAGAACGAAGAACTTGGTTCCAGACAGATTCCTTTCGGAAGAGAGCTTTATATTGAGCGCGAAGATTTCATGGAGGAGCCTCCTAAGAAATATTTCCGTCTCTTCCCCGGCAATGAAGTACGTCTTATGAATGCATATTTTGTGACCTGTACCGGTTGCGTAAAAGATGAGTTCGGTAATGTAACGGAAGTTCACTGTACGTATGACCCTGAAACCAAATCCGGTTCCGGCTTTAATGCCCGCAAGGTAAAAGGAACCATTCACTGGGTGAATGCATCAACTGCCATTCAGGCTGAGGTTCGTCTTTTTGAGAATATTGTGGATGAAGAAAAGGGCGTATACAACAAAGAGGATGGAAGTGTGAATGTTAATCCTAATTCCAGAACGATTCTCAAAGATTGTTACATGGAGCCTGCTTTACAGGAGGCAAAGGCGTTTGAGAGCTTCCAGTTTGTAAGAAACGGATTCTTCTGTGTTGATTACAAGGACTCCAAGCCCGGAGCACCCGTATTTAACAGGATCGTTTCACTTAAGAGTTCATTTACATTACCTAAGTAAAAACGAGGGGGGTATACACGTGGAATTTTTTTCAGGATTAGAAAATTTGGGGATTAAGGGTTTGGAAAATCTTGAAATCTACAGCGAAGAAATGAAGTCACACAGTGCGGCTGATGAGAAGGAACGCAAGGTGCAGAATGCATTGTCGCTGGAACTGGAATGTCTGTATGATAAGACTTTTACCTGTCCGGTATGTGACAGGAAGTTTGTGAGCAGAACCATGAAGAGCAGTAAGTCCAAATTGGTGTCTTTGGATTTTGATTTGCGTCCCGTTCATCAGAACATTGATGGGGTAAAATATGATGTTGTGGCATGTCCGCATTGCGGCTATGCATCGTTGGGTAAATTTTTCGGACCGTTAACAGATATGCAGGTCCGCAAAATCAAAGACACAATCAGCAGTCAGTTTATTCCCCAGGAGAATGATAACAAGGCATGCTATTCTTATGATGAAGCGATTGAGAGAAGCAAGCTGGCATTGTTATCCTGCATTATCAAAGGAGCGAGGGACAGTGAACGTGCGTATGTCTGCTTAAAGACCGCCTGGCTATATCGTGGCAAGGCAGAAACGCTTGATAAGAGTGAGGTGGCTGTTCGGAAGGCCTGTAAGAAAGATGAGGATGCTTTTTTGCGTAAAGCCTATGACGGACTTCTTGTTTCAAGACAGAAGGAAACCTTCCCGATTTGCGGCATGGATGAAATGACTTATGATTATCTTCTGGCTGCTTTGGCATACCATGTCAAAGATTATGAGGTGGCAGCAAGACTGGTTGGAGAGATTCTTACCAGCGGTGCTTCCAGTCCCCGTTTGAAGGAGAAGACAAGAAGCTTAAAAGAGGATTTGAAGAAAGCTATTCTTGAAATGAAAAAATAAGAGGAAATAATAACAAAAATCTTGAAATGAAAAAATAAAAAGAAACAACAGCAAAAAAAAGACATCGCAAGATGTCTTTTTTGCTTTCAATGTAATGAAGAAGTTCTATTCTTCGGTGGCAAAATCAGAAATTTCTTCAGAAACAACGGTGTCATCTGTAAGAATTTCTACTGCCTCAACAAGTTCTTCAGCTGCAGCTTCTGCATTCATTTCAGCTGTATTCGCAGCTTCTTCGGCGGTAACGTCGAAGTCATCTTCTAAATCCTCAGAAGCAACGTCCTTAGGTGCCTTTACTTCTTCGATTTTGCCCTCAACCTTTTTCCAGGTTTCCTGTGCCATTTCCTTGGTCTTTGCAAGTGTTTCGTTTACTTTCGCTTTCGCGTTGTCAACGTCTAAGGAAAGATAGGTGCGTTTGGTATGGGTTGTACCGTCTGCATCAACAACTTCTTCTGTCTTAACAAATTTATCCTGATTCTTATAAACATAGTAAGCACCTGCAGCAGTAACTGCAACACCTAAACCAAATAATAACCAACCGGTAGATTTCTTCATAGTCTGTTACTCCTTTCAAATGTGTGAACGATTCTATTTTAATACTATTTTAAGAAAATGAAAAGGGATTATGCGAAAAAAAGTTGTTTTTCTCCTCTTTTAGATATTGAATTGATAAAAATGCTATGGTAATATTGTAATATCGACTATAAAAGTCAACGAAGTGTGGGGAATTGTTAATGAACGAGAAGTATTTTGATTTAAAAAAAGAAAAACAGGACCGTATGATTAACGGGGCAATGAAAGTGTTTGCCGTGAACGGATACAAGAGAGCCAGCACTGATGATATGGTGAAAGAGGCAGGTATCAGTAAGGGGTTGTGGTTTCATTATTTTGACAGTAAATTGGGATTGTATTCTTTTATTGCGGATTATGCGGTGCGGTATATGAATATGGAATTGCTGGCAATGACCAATCGTGAGCCGGAGGATTATTTCGGAACCCGGTTACAGTTTGAGAAAACCAAGTTGTCGGTTCGCCGATTCTATCCCTACATTCCGTTGTTCCTTTCTTCTTTGGAGAAGGAGAAGGATGCAGAGGCTGCGGAAGCCGTGAAAGAATCCTTAGAAGCTTATTTGTCCGCTCGCAGGAAATTGTTTGCGGCGGTAGATGAATCCAAATTCAGGGACAGCGTGAAACGGACACAGTTAGATATGACGGTGGGCTATACTCTGGACGGTTTGCTTTGCGAAGCATATGAAGAGGAAAGTTTCGATGAAGAAGGATATAAGAAGGTAGTGACAGAGTATCTTCTTATGATGAAAGACTGTTTTACCAGACAGGAATAATAACGATGATTGCTGAAACGCAGGTTTAAAAGTGGTGTATGTGCTTCTTTATGACGCAATGCACAGTTTTTACCCTGTGTTTCAGTTTTTTTTGTATCTTTTTTTATAGGTATCGTGCTTGAAATTAAACGTGATTCGTGTTACAATATCCATCGTAGAAAGACAAATGTTTGCCACACAAAGACAAAAGGCAAAAAGTCCATCACACGAAGACAAATGTACGAGTGAAGTGGAATAATATCCATGACAACCAATAAGCGGAGGTAGAGCATGGGGGAAAACAGTGGTTATTATGTTGTAAAAAAGAAAGCGCTCCCGGAGGTTTTGCTGAAGGTGGTTGAGACCCAGGCACTTTTGCGAACCGGGAAGGCAGCAACCATACAGGAAGCTGTCGAGAGAACAGGAATCAGCCGTAGCTCTTTTTATAAGTATAAAGATGATATCTTTCCGTTTCATGACAGTACGGAGGGTAAGACCATAACTTTCACCTGTGAAATGGAAGATGAACCGGGAATTCTGTCGGATGTACTTAAGTTAATCGCTGACTTTGGTGCAAACGTGTTGACGATTCATCAGAGTATTCCTATCAATAATATGGCGTCCTTAAGTATCAGTTTACAGATACTGCCTTCAACCGGCGACGTGGGAGATATGGTGCATGCCATTGAAGAGAAGCCCGGCGTACGGTACGTTAAGATTGTAGCGAAAGAATAAATACTTCGCTGAATGGGTTGCAAAGAACGGATTGAAAATAAATAGAAACCGGAGGAGAGTAAGATGATTAAAGTAGCAGTTTTGGGATACGGCACCGTGGGAAGCGGTGTTGTTGAAGTAATAAATAAGAATCAGAAGGAAGTAAGCAAGAAAGCGGGCGTGGGAATTGAGGTAAAGTACATCCTTGATTTAAGAGATTTCCCCGGCGACCCTATGGAGAAGTGCGTGGTACATGATTTTGACGTGATTCTCAATGATCCCGAGGTTAAGATTATTTGTGAGACCATGGGAGGTGTAAATCCTGCGTATGAATACAGCAAGAAGGCGTTGTTGGCGGGAAAGAGCGTTTGTACTTCCAACAAAGAGTTGGTAGCAAATCACGGACCGGAACTGATTGCCATTGCCAAAGAGAAACAGTGCAACTATCTTTTTGAGGCAAGTGTAGGCGGCGGTATTCCTATTATCCGGCCTTTGAATTCTTCCCTCACACCGGAAAGAATTGACGGAATTACCGGTATTTTAAATGGCACAACTAATTTTATGTTAACCAAAATGGATGAAGAGGGAATGGAATACGATGAGGTTCTCGCAGAGGCTCAGGCGAAGGGCTACGCAGAGAAGAACCCTGCGGCAGACGTGGAGGGATATGATGCTTGCCGTAAGATTGCGATTCTTTCCTCTCTTGTATATGGTAAGACAGTTAAATTTGAAGATATTTACACAGAAGGTATTACAAAGATTAGCAAGGCCGATTTCCTCTATGCGAAGGCGATGAAGAGAAGCATTAAGCTTCTTGCCATGAGCAAGGACAGAGATGGTGACTGCTTCGCGATGGTAGCGCCTTTCATGATTCGCTCCGAGAATCCTCTCTACTGTGTAAAAGATGTATTTAATGCAGTATGCGTACACGGAAATATGTTAGGAACAACCATGTATTACGGACGTGGTGCAGGTAAGCTTCCTACCGCCAGCGCGGTTGTTTCCGATGTGATTGATTGTGCAAAGCACCAGGGCAAGTTTATCTTCTGTTTCTGGGATGATGAGAATGTGGCATTGCAGTCTAAGGATGAGATGTGCTGGAAATTCTTTGTTCGTGTGAAAGGCTCTGCGGCAGACTGCAATCTTGCGCAGGCTTTTGGTGAAACTGAGGTAGTTCGTATTCCCGAATGTCCCGATGAATTTGCATTCATTACAGACGAAATCAGCGAAGCTGAGTTTGAAAAGCGTATTGCTTTGGTAAATAATGTGATTACAAGAATTCGTATGAACGAATAGGAAATCAGGTCGTAATGACTTGAAGGAGGTAGTCTCTATGAAATATTTGATTCTTTTGGGTGACGGCATGGCCGATGAGCCCATCGAAGCATTAGATGGTAAAACACCTTTAGAAGCAGCCAGAACACCTTTCATGGATGAACTTGCTGCAGAAAGTGAAATCGGTATGGTGCATACCATTCCGGAAGGGATGTCTCCCGGAAGTGATACCGCCAATCTTTCCGTATTGGGATATGATCCGAAGATTTATTATTCCGGTCGTTCCCCTTTGGAAGCGTTAAGTATCGGCGTTGCCATGAAAGATGATGATGTGGCAATCCGTTGCAACGTGGTTACCATTTCTGATGACGAAGTAGATTTCGAAGATAAGATTATTATTGATCATAGTGCAGGTGAGATTTCCACAGAGGATGCGGCGGTTCTTATTGATGCGGTTCGCGCTGAACTGGAGAAGGAGCCTTATCAATTCTATGTGGGAACCAGCTACAGACATTGTCTTATTTGGAATGCAGGCAATGTGATACCTCTGGTGCCTCCTCATGATGTTCTGGGCCAGAAGATTGGAAGTCATCTTCCCAAGGATGCATCTTTGCTTGCCATGATGAAGAGAAGTTATGAAATTTTAAAAGATCATCCCATTAACGTGGAGCGTAAGGCAAAGGGGTTAAATCCCGCCAACTGCTGCTGGTTCTGGGGGGCAGGTACCAAGCCTATGTTGCATTCTTTCCGGGAAAAGACCGGAAAAAAGGGTGCCATGATTTCTGCTGTGGATTTGCTGAAGGGTATCGCAATCGGCGCAGGCATGCAGGTAATTGAGGTGGAAGGCGCTAACGGCGGACTTCACACCAACTATACAGGTAAGATGGAAGCTGCGTTGAAGACTCTTTTAGAGGATGATAATGATTTTGTGTATATTCACGTGGAAGCACCGGATGAAATGGGTCATCAGGGAAGCTATGAACGTAAAGTTCAGGCCATTGAGAATATAGATAAATATATTTTGGGACCTTTGGTAGAACGTCTGAAATTGCAGGACGTGGATTTCAGACTTTTGTTTTTGCCGGATCATCCCACCCCGGTTCGTTTGCGGACACATACCTCTGACAGTGTGCCTTATCTTTTATATGACAGCACTCTGGAAGCAGGGGAAGATGTAATGTATTGCGAGAAATGTGCTGCTTCTACAGGACATTTTACAGAACAGGGTCATAAAATAATTGAAAAGCTGTTTAAAGCATAATTTTAGGAGGAAAGAAATGTTAGTAGTGAAAAAGTTTGGCGGTACTTCTGTAGCCAACAAAGAAAGAATCTACAATGTAGCCAGACGTTGCATTGAAGAGTATCAGAAGGGTAATGATGTTGTAGTGGTTCTTTCCGCTATGGGTAAACTTACGGACGAGTTGATTGAGATGGCAATGGATATCAACCCCAATCCGTCCAAGCGTGAACTTGATATGCTTTTGACAACCGGTGAGCAGACCTCTGTTTCACTGATGTCCATGGCGATGGCTGCTTTAGGCGTGCCTTCCATTTCCTTAAATGCATATCAGGTAGCAATGCATACCACATCCAATTACGGAAATGCAAGATTAAAAAGAATTGATACCGAGCGTATCACACACGAGTTAGAATCCCGTAAAATCGTTATCGTAACCGGTTTCCAGGGCGTGAACAAATATGATGATTACACCACCTTGGGAAGAGGCGGTTCCGATACCACAGCCGTTGCATTGGCAGCTGCCCTTCGCGCAGACAAATGTGAGATTTATACCGACGTTGATGGTGTATATACCGCTGATCCCCGTATTGTTAAATCTGCGAAGAAACTTAATGAGATTACATACGATGAAATGCTTGACCTTGCAACTCTGGGTGCAGGCGTATTACACAATCGTTCAGTTGAAATGGCTAAAAAATATGGTGTGGCACTGGTTGTTCGTTCCAGTCTCACAAATGAAGAAGGAACCATCGTTAAGGAGGATGTTAAAGTGGAAAGAATGTTAGTTAGTGGTGTAGCAGTAGATAAGAGTGCAGAGAGAATTTCGGTAATTGGTCTTGCAGATAAGCCCGGTACCGCATTCCGTCTCTTTGATGCACTTGCCAAAGCAAATATCAATGTAGATATGATTTTACAGTCCGTAGGACGTGACAATACAAAGGATATTTCCTTTACCGTAGACGGAAACTGTGGCGAAGAAGCATTAAAGGTAATCGAAGATAACAAGGCAAGACTTAATTACCAGAACGTGGAAATCGAGAAGAATGTATGTAAGGTATCTGTTGTTGGTGCCGGTATGATGTCAAATCCCGGTGTTGCTGCTAAGATGTTTGAGTGCCTTTACAATGAGCACATCAATATCAAGATGATTTCTACTTCCGAAATCCGCGTAACCGTATTGATTGACGTTACAGAAGCAGAGCGTGCTGCAAATGCAATCCACGACATTTTCGGATTAGCTGAGTAAGGGAAAAGTCATTTCGTTAAGAAATTAGGGAATATAGAGTTTTTACCCGGAGGCCGCCATGCAAAGTGTGTCTCACAAACTTTTATAGAGAATGAGTAGAACGCCTTGTCTGCATGGTTTGCCCCCTAGACACTGCTTGTCCCAAATTGTCTGAGAAAGCGGGCGGGGTGCACAAGGGACTTTTTGTGACGATTCTACAATTAAAGAGATATCTAACATTGGAAACGGTTTCATTGTTTTGCCGCTTCCGGGAAACTCGCTCCACCAAGAAAAAAGGAGAACATGTTGCATCATGTTCTCCTTTTTTTCTCGGTGAAGCTCAAACACCCCTCACGCGGCAAATGAAACCTTTTCCCAATGAAGATATACTAATAATTGTAAAAAAAGTCACAAAAAGTCCCTGTGCAGCTCGGCCCTTTCGAGTTTTTTGGGACAGTGTCTAGGGGGCAAACCATACAGACTTTAGTCGTTCTTGCATTCGCTATCTTGTTTGTGGAACACTTTGCATGGCGGCCTCCGGGAAAACTGTTACCCCCGAAACGCTTAACGAAATGACATGCAAAAGCCCCTTTTCATTTTACTTTGC
>JAZOAG010000045.1:0-90824 GCA_045595325.1 Lachnospiraceae bacterium | reverse complement strand
GGATTGCTAAGTGCCTTTGAGAACAGATTTCAGGCAATGGCGGACAGTACTATGAAAGAAATTAGTTGGAAACAGTTTTTTGCAATCATATGTATCAACTTGTGCAAAACTCCTCCTACAGTTAAGGAGTTAGCGGAAATCATGGGAAGCTCTCATCAAAATGTGAAACAAATACTGTTGAAACTGGAGAAGAAGGGGTTTGTAAGTATTTCTGTGGATGAACAGGATAAGAGAAAGCAACGGATTGAACTTACGCCATATTGCCAGGAGTTTTGTGAGAAAAACGATGAAATGAGTATGACGCTTTTGAAGAGAATGTTTGAAGGAGTGTCTGAGGAGCAGTTACAGACTACTATACAGACCATTGTTCAGATTGAGGATAATTTAAAATTGATTTGAGGGAGAAGAAGCGATGAAGGCTTTGATAATTTATAAAAGTAAAACAGGGTTTACAAAATGGTATGCAGAATTCATTGCTAAAGAAGTAGATGGCAATCTGATGGATTTTAGGGAAGTTACAGCTGAAATAATGTCCGGATATGAAGTGGTTGTTTATGGTGGCGGGTTGTATGCAGGAATGATAAATGGATATAAAAAAGCGAAAGAGATGTTTGAAAAGAGTTCAGCGAACAGGTTTATTCTGTTTGCAACAGGTGGAACGCCTAATGAAGCCACAAAGGAGATTGAGGAGGTTTGGAAGAACAATCTGCCAGCAGAAGAATTGCAAGCTATCCCTCATTTTTATATGCAAGGTGGAATCTGTTATGAAAAAATGTCATTTTCGAATAGGACAATTATGAAAATGATGTCTAAAGTGATGGATAAAAAGAAGGATAAGGACAGCGCAGAAGAAGGTTTTGCACAGGCAATAAAAAGTTCCTATGATATTACTTCCGGTGAATATGCAAAACCACTTATTAAGTGTTTATTAGAAGGATAGTGGATAGTATGAAGAAAGTGATCAGGATAGCGGTCATATTTTTATGATAAGCTACAAATTTATGAAGAGATGAAGAACCATTGTAGAGAGTAAACTCTACAGTGGTTTTTTATATGGAAGAATATTTGTGTGTTGACAATCTAACAACTGTTAGATAAAATATACCTAACAGTTGTTAGGTGGAGGTGTTTTATGCATTCGACAAAAGAAAGAATTTTAGATGTTTCATTAGAATTATTTTCCCAAAGGGGATATTCTGCAGTTTCAATCAGAGATATTTGTAAGTGCGTGGGGATTAAAGAAAGTTCTGTTTACTATCATTTTGAAAGCAAGCAGAGTATTTTTGATGAATTGCTGAATCAGTTTTCTGAAATTGCCAAAGGCATGATGACTCAACTTGAAAATGGTCTTACAGACGGACAGAACTCTTTTACGGATGGTATTCAGACTGTTTCCAATTATTTTTTTGAGCAATATCTTATGAATGATTTCTGCAATAAGGTTATGCGAATTCTGTTTATTGAGCAGTTTAATAATGAAGATGCAAGAAAATTGTATCAGCACTGGCTTATGGATGAGCCACTTAATTTTCAAAGAAAAATCTTTTCAGTGTTGACAAGTGTCGGTATGATTACAAATTGTGACAGTGAATATCTTGCAGTAAAGTATTATGCTCCAATTTATTTTTATGCACAGAAATGGTTGTTTAATGGAGAATTAACAGAAGAAAGCAAAGAGGCATTCCGTATAGATGCATATAAGCATATACAGATGTTTTTTGGAGAAATAGGAGGTTACAATGGCAAATAATATTATTATCACGGGTGCAAATCAAGGGATTGGTTATTATATGGCAGAAAGGTTGCTTGCAGAGGGAAATAAGGTATCTGTTTTAGATATTGAAACAGACAATCTTGCAAACCTCCAAACGAAATATGACAGCTTGATATTTTATCAGGTGGATTTAAGAAATTATGATGAAGTAAAGAGGGCAGTTGATGAAACGGTTACAGTGTTTGATACGATTGATATAGCTGTTCATAATGCCTGTAAATGTACGTTTGAAAGTGAAAAAGAAACGGATTTTGATACATATAAGGATGTTTTTGATGTCAATTATTTCGGCGCATTGCGTTTGGTAAAAAGTGTTATTCCCTATATGTCAGCACAGCAAAAAGGACGTGTGATTTTTACAAGCTCCGGTGTAGGTGTGACAGGATTTATGAATATTTCGCCTTATAGTTCTACAAAAGGCGCATTGGAAGCATTAGCAAAATGTTTGAGAATTGAGTATGCAAAGGATAACATTACATTTCACATTATGCATCCGCCTCTTACCAGAACAGAATCTGCTTCGCCCCTTCCTGTTCCGGACGAGTTCAAGGCATTGCCCGAAAAAGTTGGTTACGGACTTGCAAAGCATATAAATTCAAAGAGATTTATTATATGTCACAACCTGAATCAGAAGATGCAAACATTTGGCTGTTACTTATTCCCAACTAAAATGGGCGATTTGCTTTCAAAGTTAACAGCAAATTATACGAAAGATTAATTCGTTCAAATTTTACCGGAACGCGTTAAATATAGGAGTTTGCAAGGCAGTCGTAAGGCTGCCTTTTTTTCAATAATGAACTTGACAAACATTTAAATATGTGTTTAAATATACACATACAATTAAACGAGTGCTTAAATGTTCACATAAATAACAGGAGGAAATAAGATGGAAAGAAATGTTTTGCCACATGACCACGGTCAAAATGAAGGGAAGATTCTTGATAAATTGCCAACTGTAGACGAATGTAGAATGGTTGCGGATATTTTTAAGCAAATCAGTGATGGAACGAGGCTTCGTATTTTGTGGTTCTTATGTCATTGTGAAGAATGTGTAAGTAATATCTCAGCAGCAATGGAAATGAGTGATCCGGCGGTTTCGCATCACCTGAAGGTTCTAAGAAATGCAGGCCTGATAGTAAGTCGTCGTGAGGGAAAAGAAATATATTATAAACTTGCTGACACCTTAGTTGCAGAGCATATCCATGAAATCTGCGAAGAGATTTTTCAGATTACATGTCCGCTGGATTAGGAGGTACAAATGATTTTTCGGATAATAGCTATTTTAATTCTACTTGTTTTTTATACATTCTATTTTGCGAAAATTCTGATTCAGAAAAAGCAATCCATTAAAACAAATCAGATGGGAATCGGTAATAAACCGAAGAAGGTATTGCGTATTGAACGCATTATGAGTCTGGCAACGGTGTTGGCATGTGTTATTGAAGTGGGCAGCATTTTTATGGTGAAGCATTTTCCTGTAACGGGAATCAGAATTGTCGGAGTTTTGGCAGGTATCCTTGGTGTGATTTTCTTTGCGTTAGCAACGATTACAATGAAGACCAGTTGGCGGGTAGGAATTCCGGAAGAGAAAACAACTCTGATTACACAAGGAATCTACCGCTTCAGCAGAAATCCGGCATTTGTTGGATTTGATTTGTTGTATCTTTCCATATGCCTTATGTTTTTCAATATTCCGTTAGTGCTGGTTTCCGTGTGGGCGGCTGTCATGTTGCATCTTCAAATATTGCAAGAAGAAAAGCATATGCATCACATGTTTGGAGAGGAATACGACACATATAAAAAACATACATCAAGATATTTTGGAAAAGGGTAAAGAGTATGCAGGTGTTTTATAAAATAATATCTAAAGGTTATGACCTGTTAGATGTAATCTATTTTAGAAATTTCAAAAAAAGTCCGAGAAAAGCTGTATTGGATAGAATATATGAAAATGAGAAAATTCTTGATGTGTGTACCGGAACTGCTACAAATGCGATTACTATTGCCAAGGAAAAAACAAATGCTAAAATTATAGGAATTGATTTGTCGAAAGATATGCTGAAAGTGGCTCAAAATAAAATTAGGAAAAATGGACTAAAAAATATCAGATTGCTTGAAATGGATGCGACACATCTTAAATTCAAATCCAATTGTTTTGACAAAATCCTTATTTCTCTTGTTTTGCATGAAATGAACGAGGAACTTGCGGCAAAAATGATTAAAGAAGCAAATAGGGTTTTAAAGGATAGTGGAGAAATAATTATAACAGAATGGGAACCAAGTAAGCAGTTATTTAAGAGAATATTATTTGCACCGATTCATTATTTGGAACCGAAAACATATCGTAAATTTATAAAGATGGATTTATATTCATATTTTGAGAGATATGGACTAAGCATTCAAGATGATATACATTGTGATTATACAAGGGTAATTGTTTTGAAGAAGATATAGTATGTGATGGCGAATCTTACTATAACAAAATGTGAAATTTGAGGAAAACAATGTAGAACTGAAAAGAAAGGGATGCAAAAATGATATTAGTGATACAATGTGTTATATTATGTATAGTGTTTACATTGATAATATTACCGGTACAATATAAAGACCCTATGGTTTTGATTATGTCCTATCCGCCGAATGTCATAAAAAAGGTTGAGCAACTACCACAATATGCAGGATGTTTCAAAGAAAGAAAAAAGAAGCATATTGGTAAAAAAATATTTGGTATTTTCTTTTTTGCGATATTATTTGCGATTGTTGCATATTTCTCCGGCTGCAGAGCATTTGCTGACACGTTTTTTCATGTATTTGCACTTTTCTTTGTGGTAAATATGTACGATATGCTGGTGCTGGATTGGGGAATATTCTGCCATAGCAAAAAACTCAGAATACCCGGAACGGAAGATATGGATAAGGATTACAAGGACTATTTATTTCATGCCAAAGGTGCTATGAAGGGTACTGTTATTGGAATAATAGTAGCGACACTGTCCGGTGCAATCATATTGTTAGCGATATAAAGGCGAGCGAGATACAAAGAGGAGGAGTGATTAGATGACAGAATTCGGAATGCCTACATTGATTGAAAATAAAACTTTGGAAAAAAATATTGCACTGTGCAAATCATTGGATTTATCCTTTGTCGAGTTGAATATGAATTTTCCGGAGTATCAGATTGACAGGCTTGAAGAGATTGATTATTTAGAACAAAAGGCAGAGACGGCAGGGATTTATTATACGATCCATCTGGACGAAAATCTGAATGTAGCAGACTTTAATCCCTTGGTCAGAGAGGCATATTTGGAGACCGTCCGCCGAACCATAGAGGTGGCAAAACATCTGGTAAGGCTGAAAGATAAGTATGGGCGGAAAGAACAGCCCTTTATCATCAATATGCATATGCATCACGGTATCTATATTACGTTGCCGGATCGAAAGGTGCAGATGTATGAACGTGATTTTGAGGTGTATAAGGAGCATTTTTTGTCCTTTATAGAAGCTTGCGAAAGATGGATTGGCGATGCGGATATAAGGATTGCAATCGAGAATACGGACGGATTCAGGACTTATGAGAAGCAGGTAATTGCGCGTATGCTGGAAAGTAAATGTTTTGTTCTTACCTGGGATATCGGACATTCCAAATCAGTAGGAGAACAGGACGAGCCGTTTCTTCTTAGGAATCAGGAAAAGATTGCGCATTTCCATATTCATGACGGAAGTGAGAAACCGTCCCGCAATCATCTTGCATTAGGCCATGGCGAGATTGATTTAAAGAAGCGCCTGGAACTTGCGGATAAAAGGAATGCAAGATGTGTTCTGGAAACAAAGACGATTGAGGCATTGCAGGAATCGGTGGCGTGGCTAAAATCTTTGGGTAAGATGTAAAAAAGAGCATTGACATCCGAAAAATGCTGTGATAGAATCCATTCAAATAACATAAGAAAAGCGATGACGGAAAAGAGTAGTTTATGCGGAAACATCCAGAGAGAACAGCATTTGGTGAGAGCTGTTTATGTGAAAGGTAGACGAAAACCATTCCGGAGCTGTAATGCTGAACCTGTCAGTAAGTGTTACCGTATTCCTGCGTTAAAGGATAGGATTTGTTGGAATCTAAAGTGAAAAGTTAAGGTGGAACCGTGCGATATGCACCCTTAAGACTGTTTTATATGGTCTTATGGGTGCTTTTCTTATGTTGTTGCGTAACCATATTACTAGTGTTTGATTGCAGAATTCGATTGGGAATACAAGGGATTCTGCAATAGCAAAAAAAGAAAGGAGCAACAAGGTATGAAGATTTTAAGAAGAAACGGAGAAATCGCAGAAATTGGGTTTGAGGAAGCAGAGGGAAAAAAGGCATTCTGGCATACGAGTTCACATGTACTTGCGCAGGCAGTAAAGCGTTTGTGGCCGGAGACGAAATGTGCAATCGGTCCGGCAATTGAAAATGGTTTTTATTATGATTTTGAATTTGCATTTCCATTCTCAGAGGAGCATCTGAAGGTCATTGAAGATGAGATGAGAAAAATTGTAAAGGAATCTCTTTCCCTGCAAGTGTATGAAAAGTCAAAAGAGGAAGCGTTGCAATTCATGGAAGAAGCGGGAGAGAAGTATAAAGTTGAATTGATTCAGGCACTGGATGCCAATGAAAAAATCAGCTTTTACAGTCAGGGGGAATATGCGGAATTCTGCGCAGGTCCCCATATTACAAACGTATGTCAGATTAAGGCGTTTAAACTTATGTCGGTGGCGGGTGCATACTGGAGAGGTGACGAAAAGAATCAGATGCTTACGAGAATCTACGGAATCTCTTTTCCGAAGGCAGCTGAATTGGAAGAGTATCTTCACATGCTGGAAGAGGCGAAGGCCAGAGATCACAGAAAGCTCGGGAAAGAACTTGGAATCTTTACGATTTTTGATGAGGGTCCCGGTTTGCCGGTATTTTTACCCAAAGGAATGGTTCTTAAGAATCTCCTGATTGACTACTGGAGAAAGGTTCATCGAAGAGAAGGATATATGGAAATATCAACGCCCATTATGTTAGAAAGAAGCCTTTGGGAAACGTCCGGGCACTGGGAATTCTATCGGGATACGATGTATTCCCTTAAGGTAGAGGAGGATGATTATGCCATTAAACCCATGAGTTGTCCCGGCGGAATGCTGGTGTATAAGTCAGAGCCAAGATCCTATAAGGAATTACCCATGCGATTGGCGGAATTGGGACTGGTACACCGTAATGAAAAGTCGGGAACGCTCCACGGACTCATGCGTGTGCGTTCCTTTACGCAGGACGATGCTCATATTCTGATGCGGGAAGATCAGGTCATGGATGAAATCCAGGGTGTCATGCGACTGATAGATGAAGTGTATCAGGTGTTTGGATTTTCTTATGAAATCGAATTGTCAACGAGACCGGAGCATTCCATCGGAAGTGATGAAGATTGGGAACTTGCTACGCAGGCATTAGAGAAGGCGGTGCAGGGCATGGGCAAATCTTATGTGGTGAATGAAGGAGACGGCGCCTTTTACGGACCGAAGCTTGATTTCCATCTGAAGGACTCCATCGGCAGAACGTGGCAGTGCGGAACGATTCAGTTAGACTTCCAACTCCCGCTCCGATTTGATATTGATTATATCGGTGCAGATGGCGAAAAGCATCGTCCGATCATGCTTCACAGAGTTGTGTTTGGTTCAATAGAACGTTTTATCGGTATTCTGATTGAGCATTATGCAGGTAAATTTCCGGCATGGATTGCGCCGGTGCAGGTTAAGATACTTCCTGTTTCGGAGAAATATAATGACTATGCCGGCGAGGTTAAAAAGTCTTTGGAAGCGATGGAAGTCCGGGCAGAAGTTGATTTGAGAAATGAAAAATTGGGATACAAAATTCGTGAAGCCCGTATGGACAAAGTTCCTTATATTATCGTCGTGGGAGAGCATGAGAAGGAGAACGGCTCCGTTTCCCTGCGAAAAAGGGACGCAGCACAGGATAGCCGGGATTTGGGTGAGATGAAACCGGATTGTGTGGCTGAATTAATCAAAAAAGAGAAGCCTGTGTAAAATGCGCAGGAAAAGAATCTGAAAGGGCGTAAAAGAGGGGAAAAATAGTGTAAAATACTGAAAAAACTTGACATAAGAAGAAAATCCTATTAAAATTTCTGAGGATGAAGTTACATTTTGAGGGTTTAAGGAGGAAATATGAAACGTTTTAAAGTAGTTGCATTATTATGCTCAGTAGTTTTGGTGGCATCCACTCTTTCGGGATGCGGAATGTTATTCGATATACTGGTAAGCTCTTCTTCTGATGAGCAGGAAGAAATCAGTTACGATGATGATGACCATGTAGTGGATTTGTACAATCCGGATGATTCGTATGATGATTATGATGATTACGATGATTATGATTATGATGATTACGATTATGATTATGATGACGAATATTCCTACGATGACGAATATTCCTACGATGATGAGTATTCCTACGATGATGAGTATTCCTATGATGATGACTCGTCGGTGTCCGGAGATATGATGACGGTCGGAAATGATGCTGTCGGATATATTGATATTCCTTCAAACTACATGGATTTCTATGATGCATATTCTTCAGATCCTAATATGATTCAGTATTGTAAGGATCCGTTGAATATTGTTACTTTGACTTATTACGATATGCAGGGAGTTACTTCTTATGATTTGGCAAGCAACTTGATGGCCGGTTTGGATGCGGAAGGCGGTTCCGTTAGCGAATCACTGACAGGCGCCCAGGTACAGATTGGCGGAGTGGATGCGTATCAGGTATATTGCTATTATGCGGACATAGATCAGTTCCTTGTAGTTTGGTTCTTTGAGAGCCCCTACGATAGTTATGTGCACTATGTTGCGGCTGAATTTACTTCCGACAATTTTGATTTGTTTGAAATGATAGAGAGTTCTTATCGATTTGTTGAATAATCGTTTTCAGTGAAGGAATGGCTACGGCAAACCCTTTGGGGTGCACCGTAGCTGTTTATCGTTGAAGCAAAAAAAAGCGGATGGTAAAAGGGCTTTGGCGACTGCTCTCCCATGTGTTGAAATAACAGAGGAAAACAGAATGAGATACAGAATTAATCATGCGTTGGTTCAATATGGTGCGGATACCATCTTGGAAGATGTGAATTTTGAAATTCACGATAATGAAAAAATAGCGATTGTCGGCAGAAACGGCTGCGGAAAAACCACTTTGCTTAAACTGATTGCCGGCGATATAGAAATGAATAATTTAGACAGTGATGAAACCTGCGGGATTATAATGGCAGGTAAGCAGGAAATAGGCTTTTTGCGCCAGATTAGTTTTCCTGACGGAGACATTACCGTAGAAGAGGAAATCAAGAAAACCTTTGGTGAAGTTTTTGCCTGTGAAAAAAGAATGGCTGAGATCGAAACCATTCTGGCAGAAGAGGGAACTTCGCAGGAAGTTATGAACGAATATGATTCCTTGCAAAAACAAATGGAAGCAAAAGGCGGGTACACCTGGCGCAGAGATATGGAAATAATGGTACAGCAATTCGGTTTTACCACGGAAGATTTGTCAAGGCCAATCGGGAGTTTTTCCGGTGGACAGCAGACCAGAGTGGCTTTTATCAAACTGTTATTAAGCAGACCGGATATTATGCTGTTAGATGAGCCTACGAACCATCTGGATTTGCCTACGATTGAATGGTTAGAGGGATATCTGAAGAATTATGACAAGGCAGTTGTGATTGTTTCACATGACAGAATGTTTTTGGAACGTATCATTGACGTTACCTATGAGATTGAATATCACAGGATAAAAAGATATCCCGGCAACTATTCTGCTTTTATGCGACAAAAGGAAGAAGCCTTTGCCAAACAGGAAAAGGATTATGAGGCGCAGCAAAAAGAGATAGCCAGATTGACGGAATGGATTGAAAAATGGAAAAATACCCCCACAAAAGTGGCAGCTACCCGTTCAAAGCGAATGGCAATTGAGCACATGGTTAAAATCGAGAAGCCAAGGCGGTTTGATACCAAGACATTTCATGCCATGTTTACACCGAGAGTACAGAGCTATACAGAGGTGTTAAACGTAAAAGGTATGGTGATCGGATACGATAAACCTTTGAGTAAAATGAGTTTTCTTCTGCGAAAAGGAGAGCGCCTTGCGGTGTTGGGAGAAAACGGCAAGGGAAAATCCACCCTGCTTAAAACTTTGGTGGGTATGATTCCGTCCTTAGAAGGCAGTTTTACCTTTGGCCCGAATGTGGAATATGGCTATTTTGACCAGCAACAGGCTGTAGTAAATGATTATGAACCGGATCAGACGGTTCTGGATCACTTCTGGGAAGAATATCCGAAGTTGTTACGAGAAGAAGTGCGAAGCGCTTTGGGCAGCTTTATGTTTTCCGGGGAAGATGTCATGAAGTTAATGGGACAGCTTTCCGGCGGAGAGAAGGTTCGCCTGGCGCTCTGCAAAATGTTTCAGACAAAGCCTAATTTGCTGATTCTGGATGAGCCTACAAACCATATGGATATTATGGGAAAACAGGCTTTGGAGGAGATGCTTAAAACGTATCAGGGAACCGTTCTTTTTGTGTCACATGACCGATATTTTGTTCGGGAAACCGCCACGGAAATACTGGAGTTTGGCGCAAATCGGGTAAAACATTACCCTTGCGATTATGAAGCTTATTTAGAAGAGAAAAAGAAGGAAGAGGCCGGATGCATTCCGGGAATAAAGCAGGGGAATGGTATGGGACAGTCTGCCAAAACCGCCCCCACGCCTACCCTTTCGGATGTGTTTGATAAAAAAGCATATTACAATCCCGGGAAAATCAAATCCCGTCTGGTGAAACAACTGGAAAAATATGAAAAAGAACTGGCTCTCAGCGAAGAGGCTGCAGCAGAGATTAAGCTGCAAATGACAGATCCGTCATTGTCGGCGGATTATCAGAAGCTGATGGAACTGCAGACGGCACTGGAAGAGCAGGAACATAAGCAGGAAGTGTTATTAGAGAGAATGCTGGAATCGGAGATGGAGTTGGAAGAGTTGGAAAGGAATGAATAAGATGTATAGGATCGTGATGCTGGAACGTGAAAATGTTGGTGAAGACGTGGATTTGTCCGCATTTGAAACATTGGGAGAACTGACGGTTTATGAAAGATGTACACCGGGAGAAATCAGGGAACGTATCAAAGAAGCGGAAATCGTAATCTTAAATAAGATGCCGATGAATAAAGAAACCCTGGAGGGAGCAGAGAATCTGAAATTGCTCTGTGTGACTGCAACAGGAATGGATAATGTGGATTTGTCGTACTGTCAAAGTCGTGGGATTAAGGTAAAGAATGTGAAGGGCTATTCTACCGCAACTGTGGTGCAGCATACCTTTGCCATTTTCTTTTACCTGTATGAAAAGCTGGCATACTACGATGAATATGTAAAAACAGGTGAGTACGTTAACTGCCCGATTTTCACCCATTTCGGAGAAACGTTTCATGAACTTGCCGGAAAGACCTGGGGAATCGCCGGTCTTGGCGAAATCGGTAAGAAAGTGGCGGCTGTGGCAGAAAGCTTTGGCTGCAGGGTGATTTATTATTCTACCAGCGGTGCAAATCATGGAGCCGGTTATGAGGAAGTGGATTTTGAAACCCTTCTTAAGGAGTCGGATATCATTTCCATCCATGCGCCTTTGAATGATAAGACCCGTATGCTGTTTGGGGCAGATTCTTTTAAAAAGATGAAAGAAGAGGCGTATCTTATTAATGTGGGAAGAGGTCCTATTGTGGATACAAAAGCGCTTTGTGAGGCTCTAAACAAGGGCGAAATCGCAGGCGCTGCACTGGATGTATTGGAGCAGGAACCCATGAGTCCGGAAAATCCGTTGCTTGCCGTAAAAGACAGCAAAAAACTTCTGATTACCCCGCATATCGCATGGGCCAGTGTGGAGGCACGCAGACGTCTTATGGAAGAAGTTTACCGGAATATTGCGGAGGAACTGAAACGATAGAAGGGGATATGGGGAGGCGTTGTTGTTTTGCCTTTTTTATATTCTGAAAACACAATGTTTTTGGCTTTTTTATATTACAAAAACACTATGCTTTTTGGTCTTTTTGTGTTATAATTTCCTAAATGGGTGGAAAAGTTTGACGAATTGTCAAACAATAGCAAAAAAACTTGTGAGGTGACGGATATGGACAGCAAAATACTTTTAGAGAATGGTACGAATGAACTTGAAATTTTAGAATTTGTTGTTGGCGGAAATTCTTACGGAATCAACGTGGCGAAGATTCGTGAGATTATTACATACCAGCCGGTCACTCCCGTGCCGAATTCACATCCGAGTATTGAAGGGATTTTCATGCCTCGTGATGTTATGATTACGGCGATTGATTTGGCAAACTGCTTACAATTGGGAGAATCGAAGAAAGAAGGACTTTTCATTGTAACCAGTTTTAACAAACTTGACATTGCATTCCATGTAGAAGCCGTAGTCGGAATTCATCGTGTGTCCTGGGCAAATATCATTAAGCCGGATGCAACGGTTGCTTCCGTGGAAGACGGTATTTCCACCGGAATTATCAACTTAAACGGTAAATTGATTATTATCCTTGACTTCGAGAAGATTGTAACGGATATTAATCCCGATACGGGAATTAAGCTTTCTGAAATAGATGCCCTTGGCACAAGAGACAGAAATTCCATTCCCATCATTATTGCGGAAGATTCCCTTTTGCTTAATAAATTAATCAGTGATTCTCTGCGCAAAGCCGGTTACGACAACCTGATTCGTTGCGAGAACGGTCAGGAAGCGTGGGATATGATTCAGGATTGCAAGAGAAACAACAGTTTGGAGGAACATTTTAAACTGTTGATTACAGATATTGAAATGCCGCTGATGGATGGTCATCGCCTTGTGAAATTGGTAAGAGAAGATCCCTATACGGCAGATGTGCCGATTATCATTTTCTCATCTTTGATTAATGATGATATGAGACGGAAAGGCGAGGCATTGGGCGCAAATGCGCAGCTGTCGAAGCCTGAAATTGGTAATCTTGTTATGGAGATTGATAAGCTGGTATTGTAGAAGGATTGTTTCGTGAGTGCATAAAGCCGGGGTTTTCCCGGCTTTCTCATGTAAATGGATTCTGAAAAATGGGGGTTTTTATGAGCAAAGAAAACGAATTTTTACCGGAAGAGCAGGAATGGTCCGACAGTCAGATTCTAAAGGAAGAACTGCTGGATTTGGAAGATGTGGATGCGTTGCTAGAGCAGGTAATGAGAGAAGCTGAAGAATTGGGAATGCAGTCACAGGCTGCGGAAGCGGAGAATACGCAAGAGGATGAGCTACTTCAAAATATGGACTCTTTCATGGAACAGACTTCCGGTGGTGAAATTCCGGATATGGATGTTTTGGCAGCTTTAGGGGTTTCTGAGCAGGATATTTTGACTGATTCCGGAGCGCGGGGAACAGATATGCTTATGTCTTTCGAAGGCGATGAAGCAGAATCGGAACCCTATGCAGCGGCATTGTTTGCGGATGCGGGGGCAGAATCCGGTAAGACCGGCAAAAAGACCAAGGCAAAGAAAGCGAAAGTCAAAAAAGAGAAGGTTAAAAAGGAAAAAAACGTAAAAGAAAAGAAACAGGGCAAATCTTTCAAGGATCGTTTCATGGAATTTGCTTTTGATTCCGACGAGGATGACGAGGCAACGGATAATGACGGATTTTCAATGAATTCTGATAAATATGAGGATTCTGAAGGAAATAAGTCGGGAAACAAGAAGGCGTCCAAGGAGAAGAAAGCAAAGGAAAAGAAAGCCAAGAAGGGCAAAAAAGGCGCAAAAGGCAATGCGACTTCTGCAGATGATAATGAAGCGATAGAGGCGCAGTTAGCAGAAGAAGACAAGAAAGAAAAGAAGCCAAAGAAGCAAAAGAAAGAGAAGAAGCCGAAGAAAATAAAAGAAAAGAAAAACGAAGAGCCTGAGAAGCCGGGAATCAGCCCGAAGGTTAGCTTTGCCGTAATTCTTGCATGTCTTTCTTTTGCGGTAGTGATTTTGGTTTGTGCCTATGTGGTCCCGATGCAGATTTCTTTGCAGAAAGCAAGGACCGCATTCTATATGCAGGATTATAAAGCGGCGGTGGAACGCCTTTATGGTCGTAAACTTGGCAAGAGTGACCAGATTTTGTATAAGAAAGCCGTTCTTTTAAATACGGTCACTACCCGATTGGAACAGTATGAGGTTTATCTGCGTATGAATAAGCCGAAAGATGCGCTGAACCAGCTGTTTGAGGGGTATTCATTCTGTCAAAAAGAGCGTGTTGCCGCACAGCAGTATGGTGTCAGCGAAGAGATGAATATTCTGCAGGAGCGTATGGTAACGATTCTTGCGAAAGGGTATGGTTTGAGTGAAGAGGATATTATTCAGATTACCGATATGAAACGGTTGGAATACAGTATTGCGCTGGATAATATTTTGGCGGGATTGTCTTATGATGAAGTTTCAGTGGATGATATTATTGCGGGGACTCTTTCTAAGGAACCGGAGACAATGCTACCCGATGAAACGGAAGCGGATGAGGTGGTTCTGGAGGATATGCTTCCTGAGGAAGCGGAGATGCTGAAAGAGATGGAAGAAGTTAAGAATCAGCAGGAAGAAGAGCCACGCGGGGACAAACCGCTTTTTGAAGGAACCGTGGAAGGCGGAGAGATTATTTTTACACCCAATTGATGTAGGAAAGATGAAGAGAAGCAGAGGAAGTAAGAAATGATAGCAATTATTGATTATGATGCAGGAAATATTAAGAGTGTGGAGAAGGCCGTGAAGCGTTACGAGGAAGATGTTTGCATCACACGTGACGTGGATGTGCTGCGAAGCGCAGATAAAGTGATTTTGCCGGGCGTTGGAGCTTTTGGAGACGCTATGGAGAAATTGCAGTCTTATGGATTGATTTCCGTAATTAAAGAGATTGTTGATAAGGGAACTCCTTTTTTGGGAATCTGTCTCGGATTACAACTTTTGTTCGAGGAGAGTGAAGAAAGCCCCGGCGTGGAAGGTCTTGGCATTCTGAAAGGCAAGATTATAAGGATTCCGGAGGCGGATGACTTAAAGGTTCCTCATATTGGCTGGAATTCGCTTAAGTTCGAGAAAGAGAGCCCTATTTTAGAAGGCCTTTCGGATGGTGCATATGTGTATTTTGTGCATTCCTTTTATTTGAAGGCGGAGGAAGATATTGTAATCGCCTCCACGGAATACGGAACTCATATTCATGCGGCAGTGCAGAAGGGAAATGTTTACGCCTGCCAGTTCCATCCGGAAAAGAGCTCGGATGTGGGACTTCGTATTTTAGAGAATTTTGTAACCATGTAAGGAAGGAATGAAAAAATGCATACAAAAAGAATTATTCCCTGTCTGGATGTAAATGCCGGCAGAGTAGTAAAAGGTGTTAATTTTGTTAATTTGGTGGATGCGGGAGACCCGGTTGAAATCGCAAAGGCTTATGATAAGGCTGGTGCGGATGAAGTGGTTTTTCTTGATATTACAGCGTCCAGCGATAATCGTAATACAGTGGTGGATATGGTACGTCGAGTGGCGGAAGAGGTTTTTATTCCTTTTACCGTTGGCGGCGGAATCCGTACCGTAGATGATTTTAAGAGCATTTTGCGTGAAGGTGCTGATAAGGTTGCCGTGAACTCAGCGGCGATTATGAATCCCGAGCTGATTGCACGGGCGGCAGATAAGTTTGGCAGTCAGTGTGTCGTTTTGGCTATTGATGCCAAGCGAAGAGAGGGAGAACTCGGCTGGAATGTTTATAAGAACGGCGGTCGTGTTGATATGGGGATTGATGCCGTAGAATGGGCGATGAAAGCCGAAAAACTTGGCGCAGGCGAGATTCTCTTAACCAGCATGGATTGTGATGGTACAAAAGCCGGATATGATCTGGAACTGACCCGTATAATTTCGGAAAGTGTTTCCATTCCGGTAATTGCATCCGGTGGTGCCGGTACAAAGGCGCACTTTTATGATGCCCTGACAACCGGAAAGGCAGATGCTGCTCTTGCTGCGTCCCTGTTCCATTTTAAAGAGCTGGAAATCATGGATTTGAAGAAGTATTTAAATGAAGCCGGCGTTCCGGTTCGCATGTAGTAAAAATGCGTATTTATGCAGGATACATATTTTGAAAGAGCATTGGGGAGGCACAGATGTCAGCAATTACAAATGACTGGCTTTCGGTAATTCAGCCGGAATTTGCAAAACCATATTACAGAGAGTTGTATGAAACGGTAAAAAACGAATATGCCACGCATCGTGTATATCCTGACTCAAAGGATTTGTTCAATGCGTTTCATTTTACACCCTTAAAAGATGTGAAAGTGGTAATCATCGGGCAGGATCCGTACCATAATACGGGTCAGGCTCATGGTTTGTGTTTTTCTGTTAAGCCGGGAATTGATATTCCGCCTTCCCTGATAAATATATATAAAGAGTTGGAAAGTGATTTGGGATGTTTTGTTCCGGATAACGGGTACTTGGAAAAGTGGGCCAGACAGGGCGTGCTTCTGTTGAATACTGTTCTGACGGTACGTGCCCATGAGGCCAATTCTCATAAGGGAATTGGCTGGGAACAGTTTACGGATGCCGTGATTGCCGGATTAAACAAAGAGGACAGGCCGATTGTTTTTCTCCTTTGGGGAGCACCGGCTCAACGGAAAAGTAAGATGCTTAATAATCCGAAGCATCTTATTTTGGAAGCGCCTCATCCCAGTCCATTGTCAGCGTACAGAGGTTTTTTTGGATGCAGACATTTCAGCAGAACGAATGATTTTTTGGTGCAAAACGGTTTGACTGCGATAGATTGGCAGATTGAGAATTTGCAGGCTTAATATGCCGGATTGATTTATTGTTTCAAACCGTGATGAGAGGTTTGAAGTAATGAGAAAGTTAATAGGAACAAAAGATTTTTATATTAAGGTGTTGGCCATTGCCGTTCCCATTATGATTCAGATGGGAATTACCAATTTTGTAGGGTTGCTTGACAATCTTATGGTAGGGCGTCTTGGTACGGAAGAAATGACCGGCGTGGCAGTGGTAAATCAGTTATTGTTTGTTTTTAATATTTGCATTTTTGGCGGTTTGTCAGGAGCAGGTATTTTTGCGTCCCAGTTTTATGGCAAAAAAGATGAAGAGGGTCTTAGATATGTGTTCCGCTACAAAATAATTGTTGCTGCAATCATCAGTATCCTGGCCATCGTATTGATGTTTTTAGGCTCCACGGAGCTGATTCAGATGTTTTTGACGGATAATGGGGAAGGTGACGTTATAGCAACGCTGGGCTTTGGGAAGCAGTATCTTTCTATTATGATTATGACGCTTATTCCGTTTGCTTTGAAAGAGTGCTATTCTACATCATTGAAGGAAACAGAACAGACGGTGCTTCCCATGATTGCCAGTGCGGTTGCGGTAATCCTCAATTGCGCGTTAAATGCAATCCTGATTTTTGGATTGCTGGGTGTTACGGCAATGGGGGTGAAAGGTGCAGCCATTGCAACTTTAGTTGCCCGTGTGGTAGAGTTGCTTATTGTAGCGGTTGGGGCCCATCTAAAGAAGGATACCTTCTTAAAGGGAGTTTACCGTTCCTTTCGGATTCCTGTTTATCTTGTGAAGGATATACTTGTTAAGGGAATGCCTTTGCTGCTGAATGAGGCTTTGTGGTCCGGTGGCATTACCGCATTAAATCAATGCTATTCCATGCGCGGAATGAGTGTGGTAACGGCAATAAATATTATGTCAACCATTTCCAATATGTTTAATATTGTTTTTATTTCGTTGGGAAGTGCCATTTCCATTGTGGTGGGAAAGGAACTTGGTGCGAATCGGTTCAAGGAAGCAAAGGAGAGTGCGATGCGTCTGATTGCCTTTTCCTCTTTGAGTTGTCTGGTTGTAAGTGCGGTTATGATTGGGATTTCGCCTTTGTTTGTTTCCTTTTATGAGACATCGGATTCTATCCGCATGCTTGCTCAGTTTTTCATATTCGTCTGTGCTGCAGTAATGCCGTTTGATGCTTTTAATCACGGATGCTATTTCACATTGCGTTCCGGCGGTAAGACTTTCATCACATTTTTATTTGACAGCGCTTTTTTATGGGGGATCTCTATTCCGGTAGCGCAGATTCTGGTCCGATTGACTTCATTGCCGGTGGAACCCCTTTATGCCATCTGTTCTTCTCTTTGTTTGATCAAATGTGTAGTGGGATTTATACTGGTGAAAAAGGGCATTTGGGTACAAAATATGGTGAATAAGAACAAGTAGCCGGAAAGTGTTTCAAATGACTATAAAATAATGGCATAAAGTGTATGCTTTCTTTTGACTTTTTTGTGTGAAAAGTATATAATGTAGAATGATGGTTGTTATCCAAAGAAAAGAGTGGGGATCTTTCAGTAGAGGGATTTGTTCTTATCGGGAGGTTTATTCATGAAAGAATTAATGCTTATGTATCATCCGGTCAAAAAGGAAATCAGATTTTTGGCAAAGGCTAAGGGAGAGTTTGTTGAAATTCCTTATGCAATGTGTCCCTGGCTGTCTCAGTATGGTCCGGATAAAGGCGAGTTCTTATTACAGAATCATGGAAATAAGTTTTTTGAAGATATCTGGGAGCAGTTTCTTAGAGATAAGGTAAGCTTGGTTTTTAAAGGAACCAAGATTGATTATGATGACTTTAAGAAGAAGGTGAAAGAGTATAATAAGAGCGTGAATGAGGAACGTTTTAAGATTAGCAAGTTTATTGAACTTCCTTCTGTAGCGGATATTTATTCCTGCATCAATTCTTTCTGTGACGATACAATCGAAGTGTTCCAGAATGAGTTGAAGGATTCTGACATTCAGAAATCATTCCTTGTTCGAAAAGAACAGTTTGAAGCGAAGAAAGAGAACCTGAAAAAGAATGATGTGAATCTTTGCCTTGTTGGTACATACAGTTCCGGTAAGTCTACGTTCATTAATGCTTTGATCGGTAAGCGTATTCTACCTGAGAGTATCAGTTCTGAAACTGCAAAGATGTTCCGCATTCGCAATAGTGCATCTCCCGCTGTTTCTTTTACCGTTAAGAAAGGCGAAGATGAGAAGGATGTTCTTGTAAACATTACATGGGACACAAATAAGAAGAAGTTTGCGTTCCATGCAGATGGTGAGTGTGAGATTACACAGGAGAAGATTAACAGTGAGATTAATTCAGCGTTAATGTTCCGTTTGCAACAGCATGAACAGCTCTATCAGATTCTTAAGAAATTGAATGATATTCCTAATGCCGGTATCAGTGTGGATGATGAATATGTTGACGGTATTATTGATGTGGAATTTCCTATTCCGCTTGATAAGAATGTTAATTTTACATTTTATGATACACCCGGAACGGACAGTAATTCCAATGAGCATCTTTTGGTATTACAGAAGGCGTTACAGCAGCAGACAAACTCTATTTTAATCGTTTTATACGAGCCTACCAAGATGGAAGGTACCGGTAATTCGGTATTGTATAATTTGATTAATTCCTCCAGAAGTGAGCAGGAGAAGTCCGGTGGTGTGACCATTGACCTTACCAGATCTTTACATATTATCAATCAGTCCGATACCAAAGGAATTCAGGAATTGTCTGAATTGAAGAATAAGAAAGTGGAAGTGACGCTGAAGGAGACTGATAAGATTTATAATGAGGAACCTCAGCAGATTGATTTGAATAAAGAGCGTTTGTTCTTTGTATCCTCCAAGGCGGCTTATATTGCTAAGGCAATCAGTAACAACGTGGATACGGAAGATGAGAGAAGATGGCTTGCAAATCACAGAAATGAGATTAACAATGAGCCTGTAGAAGATCCTTTCCTTGGGAAAACGGGAAATGACGTTGATACAGGAATGTATTTCAAATTAAATAAGATGGCAAATGCTGATAATGAAACAAAGAAGATGATGGAAGATTGCATGGAAGAGCTTAAGAAGTGCGATAATCCGGAAGATTCCAGTTTATACCCGATTTTACAGCGTATTTACGTTAATTCAGGTATGTTTGCCATTGAGAAGGAAATTGTTCGGTATGCGCAAAAATATGCGTTGGCAGTAAAGGCAAAGGGCTTATATGACGGAATTAAGAGCGTTGTTGACTTTATCCGTGAAGATTATGAAGTAATCGAAAATCAGGCTCGTTTGTCCAAAGAAGAAATTGCTAAGAATATCGAAACCATGAAGACCAGCATGGTACAGGATATTGATACTGCATATCGTGAATATCAGCAGAATATGACCACGGAAAATATGGTGTTCCAGATTGACGATATTAATACATTATATACCGTTATGGGAAATCGTCAGATTCAGGCTGGTAAGATTGCAGATAAGATGAAGTGGATTGCTCTTCGTCCGGAAGTTTTTGAAGAGAAGAATAATATTATCCGTAATGAATTGAATCGCTATCTGCAGGAAATCGATGATTATTACAAAGTGAATCGTGGACGTATCCTTCAGCAGCAGATTGAAGAACTGAAAGGTATTATTATTAATAAGATTACCGGATATAAAGGAATCGACGAAGAGTTGATTAAGCGTATTACAAATGTTGCTGATACGCAGGTTCCTCCTTCAAGTTTGAAAGCTTTGAAGATGGATGAGTATATCAACAAGCAGAAGGCAATTTTCATTTTCTCAACCAATGATAAGAAGTCATATAAGAATGATGTTGAGACTATGTTTGCGCAGACCACCAGAATTCAGTTTGATTCATATATCGCTGAAATTACGGAAGTGGCGAAGACTAAGACTGCTGAATTGATTCAGGAGTTTAAGGACAACATTGATTTGATTTCCAGTAATTTGGAATTGCTGATTAATGATGAAAAACGTGCAAGTGCTGAACAGGCAAAGGCAAAAGCAGTTCTTGATCTCGTTGATAAGAAAGACAGAGAACTGAATCGTAAGATTTGGGGCGAAGAAGAGGAAGAAGGAGAGACTGAGAATGATTCCGCGAATGAGACTGCAAAAGAGAGTGATGCAGAAGATGCGGAAGTTGCAGAAGAGGAAACCGGTGCTGAATCTGATGTAGAGAATGCAGAAGAATCCAAAGAAGAAGCGGAAGCGGAAGAAAACGAAGAAGAAGAGACCAAAGCAGAAGAGACCAAAGAAGAAACTAAGGAAGAAGCTAAATAAGAATTTAAAAATGTTAAGGACTACTTTTAAGTGACAATACTTGAAAGTAGTCCTTTTTATAAGCGGATGCTTTTTGACTTCACAGCTTCCGCTTATATAGTTAAAACACTTTGTGAGGGTGTGCGCTTGCAATAGGGAAATGGTTGGTGCGCAACCTGCTCGCATGTAAAGAGACAGGAGAGAAAGAAACCTTCTTGACAAAATAAATAGGAATCAGTATAGTATAGTTATTAAACGCGTTTAATAATGGAGGGAATAATGGATAAAAGGAATCTGGAAGCCACCAAAAAGGCGTTGCTTGATGCAGCAGAGACATTAATGACCGGTTGTGACGATCCGGTATTGGTGACATCAAGAAGCATTGCCAAAGAAGCCGGCGTAAATGTTGCGATGATTAATTACTGCTATGGTTCAAGAGAGGCATTATTGCTTGCTGTTTTTCAGAGAATTCAGGAAGGCGGACAAGCATCGAACCCAATCTTTACGGAGATTCTTAAGGGGAATCGTTCGCCGAAAGAGAAGCTGATTGAAGTGCATATTGAATCGATGAAAATGATGCTGGAATACTACAATTATGCCAAAGCAATTACCAAATATGTTCTTTTGAATCGTAGAATCGGCGGTGAAAGAAAAAGCTTGTCTTTAATTATGGAGCATTTTGAAGGGAGAAAGACGGAGGCAGAATGCAGGCTGATTGCGTATGAACTTTCTTCGCTTCATGAATTAACAATTCTTCGGTATGAAGAACTCAAAGAGACTTGCGGGATTGATTTGTTGGTGGAAAGCGAACTGCGAAAGTATGTTACGAAACACGTAAATATGTTTCTTACAGATTGAATGGGAAAGGTTGTGAGAGCAAATCATGTATATTTATAAACTGTCTGAATTACCGCAGAATACAGATTTACATTTCGGAGGCAAAGCGATGTCGCTTGATATATTGCTTCGACATCATATCGAGGTTCCGTTTGGATATGCGATTGCCGCAGAAGCATTTGTAAACGGAACGCTTTGCGATAATGCAATGAAAGAACTTGAAGTTTTATGCAAACGTTTTCCTAAGAAATACACTTATGCCGTACGTTCCTCCGCAATCGGGGAAGATGGTGTTAGCGATTCTTTTGCGGGTGCATATGAAACGGTTTTGGATGTAAATAAGGATGACATTAAAGCTGCTGTTGAGACAGTTGTTGCTTCAGCAGGTAATGAAAGGGTGAAGGTATACGGAGAGAGTCGTAACGTTGCATACGGTGAGATTGCGGTTGTAATCCAACGGTTTCTAAAGCCTGATTATGCAGGCGTTTTGTTTACTGCAGATACAATTACTGCTTCTACCGGTGTTATGGTCGGAAATTATGTAAAAGGAATCGGTGAAGCGCTTGTTTCCGGGGAAGGAATGGATGGAGAACTGCGGTTTCAGACAGTAAAATATGCATACATTGGTTCGAAGGAATGTGCTTTCTTTGCGAAGAAAGTGTATCAGGCTGCACGAAGAATCGTTAGAATCTATGGATGTCCGCAAGATATCGAATGGGCAGTGTTTAAGAACCGTGTATATATTTTGCAGTCACGTCCTATCACGACAATGTTTAAAGCAAGTCCGGAATCCTTTGTGTTCAATGATTCCTTACAGGAGGAATTGCTGCTGTCTAAAACGAATGTGGGAGAAATCTTTCTGCGCCCTGTTTCACCTGCCACCTACAGCATAGTGGCGATGATTAAGGAGATGATTGGGATCCCTTTAATCTCTAATGTTTACGGACAATTGTATCTGAATATCAGCGGTTTATGTTCCCTCCTTGTTTCTTTCGGTTTGACCAAAGAAAAGGCATTTCAAATTGTATCTGAAATTGCCGGCGGTATTCCGGACGGATTAGAGATTCCGATTTATCCGTTTGAGAAAAGAAGCTTTTATACAAAAATCATAAATCTTATCAAAGGAGCAGTCTTTCAAACCTCTGGAAAGTATGATTTTGGAAAGAATTTTAAACACAGGATTTCCGAAATCGGCATCGGATTGGTTGAAGAAATCCGTCAAACCAATACTGCAGAAGAACTCAAAGCCTTGTGGGATGTGAAATGCAGTGCCTATTTAAGTAAAACTTTGTCCGCCATTATGACGGGACTATCCGTAAAATCACTTTTTACCACAAGAGAAAAATTAGTGAAAGTCTGCGGTGTGGAACAGGCGGACAGGCTTCTTTCGGATTCTTCTGAAAATGGTAATATTGAAAGCATAGGAACTTTACTTGCAATAGAGGATGTGATTCAGGGGAAGATGACTTCTGAGGAGTATAAGAACAGATATGGACACCGACATGCTGACGAGATGGAAGTATCCATGCCGTATCCGTATGAGAATCCGGCTTTTCCGGAGAATGTCATTGACGATTATATTTTGGCAGGTATCAACGCCAATGAGATGAAGGAGAAACAGGAGAAACGCAGGAAAGAAGCCATCCGTGCATTTTTGGAGCAATATCCGAAGAAAAAGAAATGGCTTATGCGACTGTTGCAGAAGTATTCACAGGCGGTACATTCACGTGAAGTAATACGAAGTGATGCACTGCGTGTTTTTTGTGTGATTCGAGAGTTTTACCTAAAAGCGGGTGAACTGAGCGGATGCAAAGAGGATATTTTCCTTTTGTATTTTGAGGAAGTTTTGACTCTGCTTGACGGAGTACGGATTGAAGAGGCAATGATAGATAAGAGGCGCAGCCAGTATAAGAAACAGCTTGATATGCCGAATTTCCCGAGCATTATCTGCGGGCGTTTTGTGCTTGAAGAATGGGAACAAAGCGGCGCGGTAAGCGGATATTACCGTTTCGGAGAAAACCAGGGTGAAGAAACGGATGGTGTTATTAGAGGTGTGGCAGGCTCTTGCGGACAAGTGCAGGGAATTGCCAGAGTGTTAAAATCCTATGAGGAAGCGGATACTCTTTGTGCGGGAGAAATACTGGTTGTTCCTGCTGCCAATATCGGTTGGGTAAAGCTTTTTCCTAAGGTGTCAGCCATCGTAACAGATATCGGCGCCCCATTGTCACATGCAGTAATTGTGGCACGAGAGCTGGGGATACCTGCAGTGGTAAGCTGTCAGAATGCATCAGGAATCATTCATACAGGAGATTTGATAAGCGTGGACGGAACTGCAGGCGTTGTAGCGATATTGTCTAAATGATTTGTATAGCTATAAATAGTACGGGTAAAATATTTGATATCGGATAGGTAAGGATGAGAGAATGCATTTTATGATAAGGACATTGCAAGGGATGCTGATTGGTGTAGCCGGTGTGCTGCCCGGCGTTTCGGGAGGCGTACTTTGCGTTATATTCGGAATTTATGAGACGGCCATGGAATTGTTGGCAGAGCCGGTGAAATGTTTCAAAACACATGTACCTAAATTGATACCGTTTGGAATCGGTGCCGTGATTGGATTTTTGGGAGTTGCGAAATTGCTTTCCTTTCTGTTGGAAAAGTATCCTGCTCCGTCGCTATGTGTATTTGTCGGATTGGTTGCGGGGATGATGCCATCGCTTTACAAAGAGGCGGGAGAGCAGGGAAGAGGGAAAACGGCTTATGTTTCCATGGCAGTTGCAGCAATCGGAATCTTTGGTTTCTTAATCTGGTTCCGCTCCATGAATATTATGATTGTTCCGAATTTCGGATGGTATTTCGTGTGTGGCTTGCTGACAGCATTGAGTATTGTGGTTCCCGGATTGAGTACATCCACACTGCTGATGCCGTTGGGCTTGTATGAACCTTTTGTGGAAGGAATCTGCAGCATGGATTTGAGGATTCTGATTCCGATTAACTTGGGGACTGCGATTCCGGCCATTTTATTTGCAAAAGGGATAAACAGATTGATTAAATCTTATTATTCCGTAGCACATCATGCGATTGCGGGGATAGTGGTTTCATCAACAATTATGATTATTCCGTTTGAAAGTTTTACGACCTCTTTAATAAGCTTAATTCTGAATCTGATATGTATCATTGCGGGATTTGTTTCGGCACAAATAATGACGGGGATAAATATCTCAAAAGATTGACATAACACCTGTGATTTGATAGAATATTGTCGTACAATTTGGCCTCACGAATGGCTATTGTGTGATAACTATAACTACAAACGTATAGATCTTTTACACAGGAGAAAAAACGTATGTTTAAAAATCTTAAGATGAGATGACTCTTACTGTAATAGAGCAAATCCGGGCGAATTCCGAATCCGATTCCGGAGTGGTTTATTATACCAAAGCAGGAGAGGAAGTTATTATTTCCTATAAAGTTGATGCTGAGCACAAATGGGCTGTGCTTTCCAAGGTGAGTGAGAAAGACTTGTTTTCTCAGGTGCGTGTAATTTTGACGCGTCTGGCAGTTATTTGCATTGTATCCAGTGTTTCAATCAGCGCATTGTCATGGTTTACGTTTTTTGTTAATACGAGACCTTTGAAAGATGTAACGCAGGCAATTTTGGATCTAAAAGATTTAAAAATCAGCAAGGCTGAAAAACTGAATAAATTTGGAGAACAATAAAATGAAAGGTCTGTCGCCTAGGCGACAGACCTTAAAATATTAGATAGGAATTTATTCCTTATTTCTCAGCTTTCTTTGCCAATGCAGCATATTTCTTCTTAGCATCAGCTTCAGCCTTAGCAAATAATTCCTTTGCTCTTTCGGGATTGCTTCTTAACAAGGAGTTGTAACGAACTTCGCTTGTGATGAATTCCTGATAATCAGCAGAAGGCTCTTTGGAATCTAAGATGAAAGGATTCTGACCTTCTACATCTAATCTGGGATCGAAGCGGAATAAGTGCCAGTAACCTGCAGCAACAGCTCTCTTCTCTTCAGTCTGAGCACCCTTCATGCCGCCCTTAATACCATGGTTGATACAAGGAGCATAAGCGATGATAAGTGAAGGTCCGGGATAGCTTTCAGCTTCGATAAATGCTTTAATACACTGGTTGTAATCAGCACCCATAGCAATCTGAGCAACGTATACATAACCATAGCTCATAGCGATTGCAGCAAGGTCTTTCTTCTTAACGTCCTTACCAGCTGCAGCAAACTGTGCGATAGCACCGGTAGGAGTAGCTTTAGAGGACTGTCCACCTGTGTTAGAGTAAACTTCTGTATCGAATACAAGAATGTTTACATCCTGTCCGCTTGCAAGTACATGGTCAACACCACCGAATCCGATGTCGTATGCCCATCCGTCACCACCGAGAATCCACTGGGATTTCTTTGCAGCGAAGTCTTTGTTTGCAAGGATATAATTTCTGTCTTCATCAGAGCATCCGCAAGCTTCCAAAGCAGCAATCATCTTCTTTGTAGCAGCAGCGTTATCTGTAGAAGAATCTTTGGTTGCAAGATAATCTGCCAATGCAGCCTTTACATCTTCTTTTTCTGCTTTCGCGGAAAGGGATTTAGCTGCGTCAATAACACGCTTTCTTAATGCTCTGTTGGCAAGTTCCATACCAAATCCGTACTCTGCGTTATCTTCGAAGAGGGAGTTAGCCCAAGCGGGTCCCTTACCTTCTTTGTTAACAGTATAAGGAGAAGCAGGTGAAGAACCACCCCAGATGGAAGAACATCCGGTTGCGTTTGCGATGTACATTCTGTCACCGAACAACTGAGTCATTAATTTAGCATAAGGTGTTTCACCACAACCTGCACAAGCTCCGGAGAACTCAAGGAGAGGCTGCTTGAACTGGCTACCCTTAACTGTCTTAGCTGCGAACTTCTCTGTAACAGCTGCAGGAGTATCAAGGGTTACACCATAGTCGAACATAGCCTGAGAATCACCCTGGGTATCGATAGGCTTCATAGCAAGAGCCTTCTCACCCTTCTTGCCGGGACATACATTTACGCAAGAGCCACATCCTGTACAGTCAAGGATAGAAACGCTCATAGTAAACTTATAACCTGCAAGACCGGTTAAATCAAGCTGCTGTGCTGTAGCGGGAGCTGCAGCTGCCTGTGCCTCGTCCATAGCAACCGGACGGATTGCGGCATGAGGACAAACATAAGAACAGAAGTTACACTGGATACAGTTCTCTGCATTCCAGCTGGGAACATCAATTGCAACACCACGTTTTTCGAATGCAGCAGAACCCATAGGAAGAGTACCGTCAACATAATCAACGAATGCAGATACAGGTAACTGGTTACCGGTCTGGCTGTTGATTGCATTCTGGATGGTATTTACGTAATCAACAACGTCTTTTCTGTTGCCGGTTACGTCAGCACCGAGCTTCTCATCAGCTGCGTTTGCCCAGCTTTCAGGAATCTCAATCTTAACAAATGCTGTAGCACCGGCATCAATTGCGTCATGATTCATCTTAACGATGTCATCACCCTTCTTGGAGTAAGAAGCGGTAGCAGCATCTTTCATATACTTAATTGCATCTTCTGCAGGAATGATATCTGCAAGCTTGAAGAATGCAGACTGAAGAACAGTGTTGATACGTCCGCCAAGACCGATTTCTTTACCAATCTTGAAACCATCGATGGTATAGAAGTTAATCTTGTGGTCATACATATACTTCTTAGCCTGTCCGGGAAGGTTCTTCTCTAATTCTTCCATATCCCAAGAACAGTTCAAAAGGAATGTACCGCCATCCTTCAAATCCTGAACCATATTGTATTTTCTGACATATGCAGGCATGTGGCATGCTACAAAGTTAGCCTTGTTGATTAAGTAGGTAGACTTAATGGGGTCTTTACCGAATCTAAGGTGAGAAATTGTAACACCACCGGACTTCTTGGAGTCATAATCAAAGTATGCCTGTGCATACATGTCTGTGTGGTCACCAATGATCTTAATGGAGTTCTTGTTAGCACCTACAGTACCGTCTGCACCTAAGCCCCAGAATTTGCAGCTGATGGTAGAAGCAGGAGTAGTGTTAGGATTGTCAACTCTGTCTAAGGAAAGGTTGGTAACATCATCTACGATACCAAGTGTAAACTGCTTCTTTGTTTCATTCTTGTAAACAGCGATGATATCAGCAGGGATGGTATCTTTGGAACCTAAACCGTAACGTCCTGCGTATACAGGGATAGACTCAAACTTGGTTCCCTTTAATGCAGCAACTACGTCAAGGTATAAAGGATCGCCTAATGCACCGGGCTCTTTGGTTCTGTCAAGAACGCTGATGGACTTAACAGTATCAGGAATAGCAGCAAGTAAGTGCTTTGCACTGAAAGGTCTGTAAAGACGAACTTTAATCAAACCAACCTTTTCGCCGTTTGCTACCATGTAGTCGATTGTCTCATCGATGGTTTCGTTAACAGAACCCATAGCGATGATAACTTTCTCTGCATCGGGAGCACCGTAGTAGTTGAATAACTTGTAATCTGTACCAATCTTAGCATTAACCTTATCCATGTATTCCTGTGTAAGGTCAGGAATTGCATTGTAGTAGGTGTTACATGCTTCACGAGCCTGGAAGAATACGTCAGGGTTCTGAGCTGTACCACGCATAACGGGATGCTCGGGATTTAAAGCACGGTTACGGAATGCAGCAACTGCATCCATATCGCACATTTCAGCTAAATCATCATAATCCCAAATCTGGATTTTCTGAAGTTCGTGAGAAGTACGGAAACCATCAAAGAAGTGCATAAAAGGAACACGTCCTTTGATTGCAGTTAAGTGAGCAACTGCACCTAAATCCATAACTTCCTGTACACTGCTGGAGCAAAGCATAGCAAAACCGGTCTGACGGCATGCATAGATATCAGAGTGATCACCGAAAATAGAAAGTGCGTGAGATGCAACCGCACGAGCAGTTACATTGATTACACCGGGTAATAACTCACCTGCAATTTTGTACATATTGGGGATCATAAGGAGTAATCCCTGAGAAGCTGTGTAAGTGGTTGTAAGCGCACCTGCCTGAAGGGAACCGTGTACAGCACCTGCAGCACCGGCTTCAGACTGCATTTCAGAAAGAATTACTTCGTGTCCGAAGATGTTCTTTCTTCCCTGTGTCGCCCAGTTGTCAGTGTAATCTGCCATGGGTGAAGAGGGTGTGATAGGGTAAATCGCAGCAACGTCAGTAAACGCATAGGATACGTGAGCCGCAGCTGTGTTACCATCCATGGTCTTCATTTTTCTTGCCATGTTAAAAGTACCTCCTATAAAATTGTTTTAATGGAACAGCCGAATAAAACGGCTGTTTATCGTAAGGTTTTTACGAAAAAAACCAATATACGCATCTTTTATATTCTAATATATAATAACTCAATATTCAAGTGTTTTGACGACAAAAGTGGATAGCATATGTGGTGGTAAAATGTTGAAAAAGCACAAAAAAGTGAGTTATTTTTGGTAAATCAACATTCTGCAGACATTTTTAATGCCGCAAGTATGTCCTTGGGCGAGGCGGATTTGGCATAAAGATTGTGAACCGGCTCTGCGATATACTCTAAATAATGTGCATCAGAGTCTGTAATCACGCGACATTCTTTTAAATATGGATTTGCCTCCGACAGGGCATGAAGCCCGGACATATCTTTAAGTTCGAAACAGTAAAAATGACTGTTTGGAGGAACAAATCCTAAATTAGCCAAAAGGCTGAAAGAACTTTTGTCTATGTGGGCGGGAATCATAACTCCGTTGTATTTCTCCATGAGCGAAAAAACATCATCAAAAGAAATGTCTGTTGCGGATATCAGTAAAGTAGGATATTCGCCAATTACCCGGTCTTCTTCGTCTGTCAGTTCCTGTCTGCCGAAGGTTTCAGGTTTGTTGGGAATGGGCATGAGATGTTCTTCCACATATGCGTCAAAGGCCTCCGCGTCATCGATGGAAGAGAAGAGGCAGAGGACATGAACTTCTTCACTGGTGGTTAATTCCATTCCGGGTATCACACTGACCCCGTATGCTTCTGCAATTTTCATGGCGGGGCGGCAGTTTTTACAACTGTTGTGGTCGGTGATGGCGATTACATCAAGACCTTTCAGAGCGGCCATTCCCACGATGTTTCCCGGTGTCATGTCAGAGTCACCGCATGGGGAAAGGCAGGTATGAATGTGTAAATCATAATAAAAGGGTTTCATCGTCTGTGCCCTCCGTAGGCTGATGGATTACAGCCCTGCGATTATGGTTGCAGCATCGAAAATGGGAAGGGATGTGGTGAAAACAGGAATGTTTTCGTCATTTGCTTTGGCCAATGCAGCCGCATCAAATGCAACACCTTCCGCTAAAACAACACAGGCCACATCGGCCAGTGATGCAACCGCTAAAGTGTTCAAGTTTGCCATAACGGTTACCCAGCATGCGTCAGCAGGGGCTTTGCCCATGGCAATGCTGAGTAAATCGCAGCAATATAACTTGGAGATTTCTTTGTCAGGCTCCTGTATAGTGGTACACAGCGTAAATTCCGAAGCATCTGCTATTTTTTGTAATGTAATCATAAAAACTCCTGTCTGCAGCAGCAATTTTGGACGAAAAGGAAATGGACGTTCTCACAAAAAGGCTGCTACGAAAAAATTTTATATATTTCCTAATTTAGATATGTCATCTGATAACTTATGGATGTATTGTTTTAATACGTGGATACAGTCTTCCCGCTTGGCAACACCGCGTACAATATCCTCTGCAAGGGCTTTGCAGGTGGGAGCACCGCAACAACCGCAGTCCAGACCGGGAAACTCTTCGCACAGGGATTCGATGCGGGACATTTTTTCCATGCTTTCGCGCAATGTGCCGCCAAGTTCGAATACCGGCTGGTATTCTACTGCCTGTGTCCAGTTGGCATCGTAGGGCATGGTGGGTCGTGAGTGAACGGCCGAAACCGGAAGATATTTGCGTAAAAGGGATAATTTTGCCTTGGCAGCAAATGGATTCTCCACGGTTAATACGCCACCTACACAACCGCCGTTGCAGGCATTTAATTCTATGAATTGTAAGTCGGTGGAAAATTTATCATCCTCCAAATCTTCCAGAACCCGAATGACATTCTCAATTCCGTCAGCCGCAAGATAGGAATCGCTTAAAAGACCGCCGGCCTCGCCGCCGGTACTTCCCCAACCGATACCGATTTTGCCGGAGTGGGCCAGTTCTTCGGGCTCCATGGCAACTTCTTTCATGAAGCTGATTAACGGCGGATAAATATCCTTAATGGCCAGAACGCCGTCAATTTCGCTTTTTTCATAGCCGATGGGAACACGCATCGCAGTCACCTTGGAAGGGCAGGGCGAAATGAAAAATGCCCCGATTTTTTCGTAGGGAAGGCCGGTCTTTTGCATGGCTTCCTCTTTGGCAAGGTGTGCAGCAAGCTCTGCCGGCGTGATCAACGGAAGAAGGTGGGGAACAAGGTTAGGGAAACGGACCTGAACCAGGCGCGCTACGGTGGGGCAGGCGGTGCTGATTAAAGGCCAGTTTTCGGGATGTTCCTCCACATATTTTCTTGATTCTTCAGAGATAATCTCGGCAGCGGCACTTACTTCAAATACATCATCAAAGCCCATTGCTTTTAATGCTGTAAGAAGAATGTTAACATCTTCCAAATGATTTACCTGAGCATAGAGAGATGGAGCAGGCAATGCGATGGAATATTCGAATTTTTTGATAATATCGATAAAATCTCTTTTGGCACGCTTGGCATGATAAGGACAAATGCGGATACATTCGCCGCAGTCAATGCATTGTTCTTTGTTGATTACCGCTTGATTGTTTCGGACACGTATTGCCTGCGTGGGGCAGTGCTTGATGCAGTTTGTACAGCCCTTGCACTGACTTTCCAAAAGATAAACGGAATTCCCGTAAGTATTCATAAAACGTTCCTCCGGAAAAAGGATTATAAGCGGATCACCATGGTGACGGTGGTTCCGACGTTTAGTGTAGTGTCAATTTGCATTTCGTCAGAATTCTTTTTCATGTTCGGGAGTCCCATACCGGCTCCGAAGCCAAGGGTTCGAATGTTGTCGGGCGCGGTGGAATAACCGGCTTCCATTGCCTTTGCAATGTCCGGGATTCCGGGACCTGAGTCGGCCAGAATCATAGTAATGGATTCTTCGGAAATATATACATCAATGGTTCCGCCGTTGGCATGGATTACCATGTTTATTTCACCTTCGTAAAGAGCAATGGAGACCTTGCGGATTACTTCGGGAGGAATGGCAAGTTGTTTCAGACGCTTTTTTACATCGCTGGAAGCTTCGCCGGCCCGGGTGAAATCTTCATCGCTTACTTCGTATTTCAAATGGAGTGCATCAGACATCGTGAGTTCCTCCTTGTAAACCGTTTTGGTAAAGAATGCCGCAGGATTCAAACATGCGATGATCGGTAATCAGAATGGGAATTTCCTTTTCTTCCGCCATTTGCAGCATGGCTTCGTCCGGTGTTTTGCCGCGGACAAACATAATGCAGATGATATCCATCATTTCTGCAGTGCGGATTACCTGCGGATTGCATAGTCCGGTCAGAAGTACACACTGTGTTTTCGCGAATGCAAGTACATCGCTCATCATATCTGAACCACAGGCAGTGAGAACTTCTCTGTCCAAATGGGATTCTCCTGCAAGAACCCGTGCATCTAAAAGCCTGGCAATATCTTTTATTGTCATATAACCCCTCCTGTATGTTTATAGTTCACTGCAAAGCCGATTTTAATATAAATATACGCATGACGCATGGTGTGCATAACCGCCATAATTATATAATATAAATAAGGAAAGAAGCGGATTGCAGTTTCGAATCATATACAGATTCAGTATAGCATTTTTTGACAACAAATACAATAAAATGAACAAAAACCAAGGCAAAATTCTACATAAAAATTGTCAAAACGACAAAAATGCACAGAAAATTCAATTTCTTTTTGGATATATTGTTGTATGAAAAAAGATATAGGAATACTAGCAATTCCCAAGGTAATATGATAAACTATATTGGATAGCGTGGATTGGCACGAATATTGTATTCGAGTCTTATTCACTTTGCTCTGTAAAATAAAATCAAGGAGGTTTTTTAGGATGAGTTCTAAGAAAACAACAGTACCTTTTGCCGGAACAAAGGAGCAAGAGGAAGCACTTAAGAAAGTCATCGCTGAAAACAAAGACGAGCAGGGAGCATTGATGCCTATCATGCAGAAGGCACAGGATATTTACGGATATCTTCCGATTGAAGTTCAGACAATGATTGCTGACGGAATGGGAATCCCTCTTGAAAAAGTTTATGGTGTAGCTACTTTCTATTCACAGTTCTCTCTCAGCCCGAAAGGCAAATACCAGATTTCCGTTTGTCTTGGTACAGCTTGCTATGTTAAGGGCTCCGGAGACATTTATAACAAATTAGAGGAATTACTCGGAATTAAGGGTGGCGAATGTACTCCTGACGGTAAATTCTCATTGGATGCCTGTCGTTGCGTAGGTGCCTGTGGACTTGCTCCCGTTGTTTTGATCAACGATGAAGTTTACGGACGTCTCGGAACTGATGAGATCGCAGGCATTTTAGAGAAATACAACTAATTAATTTGAAAGCGTAAACTATTGCTTAGAATCTGAAAACAACGGAGTGATGGAGATGTTAACGGAACTGTCATTGCATGTATTGGATATTGCCGAAAATTCGGTGAAAGCACAGGCGAAGAACGTTGGAATCGAGATTATTATCAAGGAGGCGGAAAACCTTCTCAAAATAGTCATTCGGGATGACGGCACCGGTATGGATGAAGAAACTTTGAAGAATGTAATCAATCCTTTTTACACGACGCGTAAAACACGTAAGGTAGGTCTGGGAGTTCCTTTCTTTAGAGAGGCTGCTTTACAGACAGAGGGAGATTTTGATATTACTTCGAAACTTGGAGTCGGAACGACGGTGACTGCGTGTTTTACTTTGAATCATCTGGATCGGATGCCCTTAGGGGATATTTCAGCAACAATACACACACTGGTGGTTTATCATCCGGAACTTGATTTCAGATATCGCTACGTATTCAACGATGCGGAATTTGTTTTGGATACCAAAGACTTCAAGGATATTCTTGGTGACGTTTCTTTTAAGGAACCTGAAATATCCGCATATATTAAAGCATTTCTTGATGAGAATAAGTTGGAAACGGATGGCGGCAAAACATATTAATATATTAGGAGGAAGCGTATGAAATCTCTTGAAGAATTAAAAGCAATCAGAGAAAGAATGCAGGGTCAGGTAGGCTTACGTACCGAAAGCGAAGCAGGCACCAGAGTTGTTGTTGGTATGGCTACTTGCGGTATCGCCAGCGGTGCAAGACCTGTTCTTGTTGCATTGGCTGATGCGGTTGCAGAAAAGAAAATTGAAGACGTTGCAGTAACACAGACAGGTTGTATCGGATTATGCCAGTACGAGCCTATTGTAGAGGTTATGCAGCCCGGCAAAGAAAAAGTAACATATGTAAAAATGGATGCGGCTAAGGCTTTGGAGGTTGTTGAAAAGCACTTAATTCGCGGACAGGTTGTTACTGAATATACTATTGGAAGTTTAATGAAATAAAGAATGAGGAGGACATATTAAATGTATCGTTCACACGTATTGGTTTGTGGTGGAACCGGTTGTACTTCCTCAGGAAGTCAACAGATTATTGATACCTTTGAAGCAGAGATCAAGAAGAACGGACTTGAAGAAGAAGTTGCAGTAGTTCGTACCGGTTGTCATGGTCTTTGTGCATTGGGCCCCATTGTTTTGGTTTATCCTGAAGGATCTTTCTACTCAATGGTTAATAAAGAAGATGTTGCAGAAATCGTTTCTGAACATTTGTTAAAAGGTCGTGTGGTTACAAGATTATTGTACCAGGAGACTGTTAAGGAAGACGAGATTATTCCTTTGGCAGAAACAGGATTCTACAAGAAACAGGAAAGAATTGCACTTCGTAACTGCGGTGTAATCAATCCCGAAGTTATTGATGAGTATATTGCTGTGGAAGGTTACCAGGCACTTGGTAAGGTACTTACCGAGATGACTCCCGATCAGGTTATCGACACCCTTTTGGATGCCGGATTACGTGGCCGTGGTGGTGCAGGATTCCCTACAGGTATGAAGTGGAAACTTGCTAAGAACCTTGTTCCTGATGCAGATCAGAAATATGTATGCTGTAACGCAGATGAGGGTGACCCCGGTGCGTTCATGGATCGTTCCGTATTGGAAGGTGATCCTCACGTTGTATTGGAAGCTATGGCAATCGCAGGTTATACCATTGGTGCAAATCAGGGTTATATCTATGTTCGTGCTGAGTATCCTATTGCAATTGAAAGACTTCGTATCGCTATTGAACAGGCGAGAGAGTATGGTTTGTTAGGAAAGAATATTTTCGGTAGCGGATTTGATTTCGATATCGATTTAAGACTTGGTGCAGGCGCATTCGTTTGTGGTGAGGAGACAGCTCTTATGACTTCCATCGAAGGTAAGCGTGGTGAGCCTCGTCCTCGTCCTCCTTTCCCTGCAGAGAAAGGTCTGTTTAAGAAACCTACCGTATTAAACAACGTAGAAACTTATGCAAATATTCCCAGAATTATCTTAAAGGGTGCTGATTGGTTTAAGTCCATCGGTACTGAGAAGTCTAAGGGAACCAAGGTATTCGCTCTCGGTGGTAAGATTAACAATACCGGTCTTGTGGAAGTTCCTATGGGAACCACATTACGCGAAGTAATTGAAGATATCGGTGGCGGTATTCCTAATGGTAAGAAGTTCAAAGCGGCACAGACCGGTGGTCCTTCCGGCGGATGTATTCCCATTGAACACATTGATATTCCTATTGACTATGACAACCTCCTTGGAATCGGTTCCATGATGGGATCCGGTGGTTTGATTGTTATGGACGAAGATAACTGTATGGTTGATATCGCTAAATTCTTCCTTGAGTTTACGGTAGATGAGTCCTGTGGTAAGTGTACACCTTGCCGTATCGGTACCAAGAGATTGTATGAGCTCCTTGACAAGATTACCAAGGGACAGGGTACCTTGGAAGATATCGATAAGATGGAAGAGCTTTGCTACTACATTAAGGCTAACTCCCTTTGCGGACTTGGTCAGACCGCTCCCAACCCCGTTCTTTCTACTCTTCGTTACTTCAGAGATGAGTATATTGCACACGTTGTTGAGAAGAGATGTCCTGCAGGTGTATGTAAAGACTTGTTATCCTTCGAAATCGATGCTGAGAAGTGTAAGGGATGTACCATGTGTGCAAGAAATTGTCCCGCAGGTGCTATTTCCGGTAGCTTGAAAGAGCCTCACGTAATTGATAAAGATAAGTGCGTGAAGTGTGGCGCTTGTATCGAGAAGTGTAAGTTCAACGCTATCTACAAAAAGTAAGGTACTGAAGGTTTGTATATTGTAAACTTCAGATTCAAGTGAAGGTTATAAACGAATTTTAGGAGGTAAAATAATGGAAACCATTAATTTGAAAATAAATGGGATTGCTGTAGAAGCTCCCAAAGGTTCTTCCATTCTTGCAGCTGCCAAATTGGCAGGAATTGATATCCCTACCCTTTGTTATTTAAAAGAAATCAATGAGATTGGTGCTTGCCGTATTTGTATGGTAGAAGCAGATGAAGGAAGAGGCGCAAGATTGGTTGCAGCATGTGTATACCCTGTTACAGAAGGTATGCAGGTATATACCAATACCCCGAAGGTATTAGACTACAGAAAGAAAACTTTGGAATTAATCTTATCCGATCATGACAGAAAGTGTCTTTCCTGCGTACGTAGCGGAAAGTGTGAATTACAGAAGTTATGTAAGGATTATGGTGTTGATAACGAAGAAATGTATGCAGGTGTTACCAATGATTATGAAATCGATGATTCTGCAGTTCATATGGTTCGTGACAACAACAAATGTATCAACTGCCGTCGTTGTGTGGCTGTATGTGATGCAAACCAGAGTGTTGGTGTAATCGGTGCTAACAATCGTGGATTTATTACTGAGATTGCAAGTCCTTTCGGAATGGGTCTTGGCGAGACAAGCTGTGTATCCTGTGGACAGTGTATCTCTGTATGTCCTACCGGTGCAATCTACGAGAAATCTGATATTGATAAGATTCTTGAAGCAATTGCAGATCCCGCAAAGCATGTTGTTGTTCAGACAGCTCCCGCTGTTCGTGCAGCACTTGGCGAAATGTTTGATATGCCCATCGGAACCGGTGTAGAAGGTAAGATGGTTGCAGCACTCAGAAGAATCGGATTCGAAAGAGTATTTGATACAGATTTTGCTGCTGATGTTACCATTATGGAAGAAGCAACAGAGTTACTTGGAAGAGTGACCAACGGCGGAGTTCTTCCTATGATTACATCCTGTTCACCCGGATGGATTAAGTATTGTGAACACTATTATCCTGAGCAGTTAGGACATTTATCATCCTGTAAATCTCCTCAGCAGATGTTTGGTGCTCTTTTGAAGACCTACTATGCAGAGAAGATGGGATGGGATCCTAAGGACATCGTTTCTGTCAGTGTAATGCCTTGTACAGCAAAGAAGTTTGAGATTGGTCGTGATGATCAGAACGCTGCAGGTGTTCCTGATTTGGACTTCACCATGACAACAAGAGAGTTAGGACGTTTGATTGAACGTTGCGGAATTGATTTCGAAATTCTTCCTGATGAAAAGTTTGACGATCCTATGGGAGAGAGTACCGGTGCTGCTGTTATCTTCGGTGTTACCGGTGGTGTTATGGAAGCTGCATTACGTACCGCTGTATGGAAACTTACAGGGGAAACCAATGACAGTCCTATCGAGTTCAAAGAAGTACGTGGCTTAGAAGGAATTAAAGAAGCAACTTATGAAGTTGCAGGTATGAGCGTGAAGGTTGCTATCGTTTCCGGTCTTGCAAATGCTAAGATTATCATGGACAAGATTAAGAATGGCGAAGCTGACTACACATTCATCGAAGTTATGGCTTGCCCCGGCGGATGTATCAACGGTGGCGGACAGCCTCAGGTTCCTGCTCGTGTACGTAACTTTACAGATTACAGAGCTCTTCGTGCAAAAGCACTTTACAACTATGATGAGTCTATGCCTGTAAGAAAGTCTCATGAGAATGCTTCCGTAAAGAAACTTTACGATGAGTATTTAGGTGAGCCTAACGGACATAAGGCACATGAACTTCTTCATACAACATATGTGAAGAGAACAATTCATAACATCTAATTTGATATGAAAGAATGATTGACACCTCAATCTGCTCAGGCGGGTTGAGGTGTTTTGCATTCTTTTTTTTCTTGATTTTCTTATATAAATGGAATAAAATAGAATGGTATTGGTATTTGTTTTAGAGGCATGTTTTTATCAGGCCGGATTTTGGGGAAATTGGCCTGTTGTCTTAAAATGGGGTGTTAATATGAAAACCGGAAAATATGTATCGTATTTTTTCATTATTTGTCTGTTATTTGTTTTATGTGCATGTGATGCCGGAACAAATCAGGTGGTGAATGAGGTTCAAAGCGAAGAAGTTGTTTCGGTGATTCCCTCGGAATCTGATAGTGAGATTTCTCTTGCTGACAATGATGAGGTTGTAGAGGATTCTGTTGAGAAAGAAAGCACTGAGCAGGTATCGGAAGAGCAGAACAGTGAACCGGATAGCGAAGAGGTTGTTTCGGAAGATGCGTCAGAGGATATTCCGGAATATGAGGTTACAAAATATGCAGCAACTCTTTTGGCCAGCAAGACTGTGAATATTCGCAAAGGACCATCCACTGATTTTGATAAAGTAGGTGTGCTTGAAAAGGGACTTTCTGTGGAAGTGACCGGTCAGGTTGAAGCGGGATGGTATCAGATTCGCTACGGAGAAGAGTATGCCTATGTTTCTATGAATTATTTGGTGGATTCCGAAACATATCAGGCGCAGAATGAAGAAACATCTTTCTCTGAGGATAGTGAGACGAATTCTGATGAGCCCGGAAGCGAGGAACCTTCGGAACAAACGGATTTTATTCTTGCACAAAGAGAGCGCATTGTTGTTTTGATGAATGATAATCGCAGAAGCGCCGGATTAAATGAATTTACGCAATCGGATGTTTTGAATCAACTTGCGCAGGTCAGGGCAAATGAACTTTGTCAGGTTTTTGCACATATCAGACCAAACGGTAGTGACTGCTTTACCATTCTTTCGGAAAATGGTGTGCTGTATCAGACTGCAGGAGAGAATATTGCCATGGGATATGTAGATGCGGACGATGTAATGAATGGTTGGATGAGTTCGGAAGGACATAAAGCGAACATGTTAAACGGCGCATTTGCGCAGGTGGGAATCGGCATTGTTCCCGTAGAAGACCAGTCCGGATATTATTGGGTTCAAATTTTTACAAATTAAATGAATTTTCGCGAATAAAGGGCGAAAAAGGATGGAGGAGTATTGTGAAAGCATACGGAGTAAATGAATTAAGAAAGATGTTTTTGGACTATTTTGAACAAAAGGAACACTTGCGTTTGAAGAGTTTTTCTCTTGTTCCCAACAATGATAAAAGTTTATTGTTAATCAATTCAGGTATGGCGCCCTTGAAACCGTATTTTACAGGTGCGGAAATTCCACCCAAATCAAGAATAACAACCTGTCAGAAGTGTATCCGTACAGGAGATATCGAGAATGTTGGTAAGACTGCAAGACATGGTACTTTCTTTGAAATGCTCGGTAATTTCTCTTTTGGCGATTATTTTAAGGAAGAGGCGATTGGGTTTACCTGGGAGTTTTTGACCGAAGTAGTAGGGTTGGATGCAGCACGTCTTTATCCTTCTGTTTTTGAAGAAGATGACGAAGCATTTGATATCTGGAATAAAAAAATAGGAATTGCTCCTGAGCGTATTTTCCGTTTTGGCAGAGCAGATAATTTCTGGGAGCATGGCGAAGGTGCATGCGGTCCCTGTTCGGAAGTATATTATGATCGTGGCGAGAAGTATGGATGCGGTAAGCCGGATTGTAAGGTAGGATGTGAATGTGACAGATATATGGAAATATGGAATGATGTATTTTCACAGTTTTACAATGACGGAAAAGGAAATTACAGTGAATTAGAGAAGAAAAATATAGATACCGGTATGGGCTTGGAACGTCTTGCATGCGCTGTGCAGGATGTGGATTCCATGTTTGATATTGATACCATGAAGGCATTAAGAGATCATGTTTGCCGCCTGGCGGGCAAAGAATACGGATTGGATTCTCAGACGGATGTTTCTCTCCGTGTTGTTACCGATCACATCCGTTCTGTTACTTTTATGGTTTCTGATGGTATTATGCCCGAAAACAGCGGCCGTGGCTATGTTATGAGAAGATTGCTTCGTCGTGCCTGCCGTCACGGAAGAATTCTCGGTATTGAAGGCGCGTTTTTAACAGGCCTTGCCGAAACCGTGATTGAGGGCTCCAAAGACGGTTATCCCGAATTGGAAGAGAAGAAAGAATTTATTCTTAAAAATATTGCAAAAGAGGAAGAGCAGTTTAATAAGACCATCGATCAGGGACTTGCGATTCTTGCGAAAATGGAAGAAGAAATGGAAAAGAATGGTACCAAGGTTCTTTCCGGTGAGGATGCGTTTAAGTTGTATGATACCTTTGGATTCCCCATTGATTTGACCATCGAGATTCTGGAAGAGAAGGGATTCTCTTATGATGAAGAAGGATTTGAGAAGGCAAAGGCGGATGCAAAAGCGCAGTCTAAGGGAACCTATGTAGGCGCAGAACATATGGCAGGACGCGCAAAAGATGTATATGATGAGCTGGATGTTAATTTGGTTACCACTTTTGTTGGATATACAGAGACTGAATGCGGTGCGAAGGTTCTTGCACTGACTACAGATGCAACCAAGGAAGATGCGAAAGTTGTTGATACACTTGCAGAAGGCGAAAAGGGTTGTGTTGTAGTTGATACGACCTGTATGTACGGCACCATGGGTGGTCAGTTAGGTGATAAAGGTGTGATTTCTACTGCAGAGGGTGAATTTGTGGTAACAGAAACAATTCATTTGGCAGGAGCCAAGATTGGTCACGTAGGATATGTCTCTAAGGGCGCAATCAAGGTGGGCGCAGAAGCGTTGGTATCTACCGATGAGGAAGCGCATGCGAATACCTGTAAGAATCACTCCGCAACCCATCTTTTACAGAAGGCATTAAAGCTTGTACTCGGTAACCATGTAGAACAGAAGGGTTCATTGGTTACACCGGATCGTCTTCGTTTTGACTTTGCTCATTTTGAGGCAATGACGGAAGAAGAGATTCGTAAAGTGGAAGCGATTGTAAATAAAGAGATTGCAATGGGACTTCCGGTTGTAACGGATGAAATGAGTATTGCAGATGCAAAGAAGACCGGAGCTATGGCGTTGTTCGGTGAGAAATACGGCGAGAAGGTTCGTGTTGTCAGCATGGGCAAGTCTGATGCAGAGGAAATCGAAGAAGCTTTTGCAGGTGCATTTTCCGTGGAATTATGCGGTGGTACTCATGTGTCCAATACAGCAACCATCGGTTCCTTCAAGATTCTTTCCGAATCCGGTGTTGCTGCCGGCGTAAGAAGAATTGAAGCTTTGACCGGTGAAGGCGTATTGTCATACTATGCTGATTTGGAAAAGAAGATTATGAAGGCGGCTGACTTGTTAAAAACAACACCTGATAAGCTGGAAGATAAGATTGCACATCTTCAGGCTGATTTGAAGGCACTGGCTTCCGAAAACGAGTCTTTAAAGAGTAAGGCAGCCAAGGATGCACTTGGTAATGTATTAGACAAGGTGGTGGAAGTGAAAGGTGTTAAACTTCTTGCTACCAAGGTTACCGGTGTGGAAATGAACGGATTGAGAGATTTGGGTGACCAGTTAAAAGAAAAACTTGGCGAAGGTGTTGTTGTATTGCTTTCCGATAAAGACGGTAAGGTAAATATGATTGCCATGGCAACCGATGAGGCAATGGGCAAAGGTGCTCATGCCGGAAACCTGATTAAAGGCATCGCAGCTCTTGTTGGCGGCGGTGGCGGCGGAAGACCTAACATGGCACAGGCCGGCGGAAAGAATCCTGCGGGTATGGATGATGCCATTGCAGCCGTGAAAGATGTACTGGAAGGACAGCTTGCATAGGAACATTTTGAAGGTGAATATCTGCCTTACCAGGATTGCAAACAAAAACTCTCTAAATTATAAAATAAAAAAGGGTTGACGAATGGATATTTTGTGTTATAATTCTATTTGTGCAATTTAGAAATACCCGAATAGTCAGTGCACAATTTTAGACTAGGAGGAGGGTGAGTGTAGATGTCAAGAGTAGAAGTGAAAGAAAATGAATCTTTGGATAGCGCATTGCGTCGTTTCAAGAGAAGTTGTGCGAAAGCAGGAATCCAGCAGGAAATCCGTAAGAGAGAGCACTATGAGAAACCTAGCGTAAAGCGTAAGAAAAAATCTGAAGCAGCTAGAAAGCGCAAATATAATTAATTATGACAAGAGAAGGGATTTCCTATCAAACGGGAATCCCTTTTTACGTGTAACGGATATTAAAAACGGTTCCGTTGTTCTAAAAAAACGAAATACCTCATAAGATGTGTTAACTTTTATGATTGGGGATACAATATATGAGGAGAGTTGCAACGCTGTTTTTGTGCATGGGAATTATGCTTTTTGCCGTGATGCAGAATGGAATGACCGTGTATGCGGTCAATCCGGAACCGGACATTACGGCTCCCTCTTTTGTGCTGATGGAAGAGACAACAGGGGAAGTAATCTGCGAAAGGGCAGCGGATGAAAGAAGAAGTCCGGCCAGTATTACAAAGATTATGACGCTCATACTTATCTTTGATGCATTGGAAAGCGGAAAGATTACGTTGGAAGAAGAGGTTATGACCAGCGCATATGCCAAATCCATGGGAGGCTCCCAGGTATTTTTGGAAGAAGGAGAAATGCAGACGGTAGACACGATGATTAAATGTATTTGTGTTGCCAGCGGAAATGACGCCAGTGTTGCAATGGCGGAGCATATATGCGGAAGTGAAGAGGCATTTGTGGAAAAAATGAATGAGAAAGCAACCGCGCTGGGATTGGAAAATACGCACTTTCTTGATTGTACCGGTTTGTCTGATTCGAAAGAGCATTACAGTAGTGCCGGGGATGTGGCAATCATGTCACGTCATTTGATTTCTAAATATCCTGCAATCTATGACTATACGACTGTCTGGATGGAGGATATTGTACATAAGACATCCCGGGGAGAGAGTGTATTTACACTTGCCAATACCAACAAATTGTTAAAACAATACCCCTATACCACAGGATTAAAAACCGGTTCTACGGACCAGGCAAAATATTGTATCAGTGCAACAGCCAAAAAGGATGATATGTCATTGATTGCCGTGGTAATGGGGGCAGAGACGCCTGCTCTTCGTTTTGCGGAAGCGAAGGAACTGCTACATTACGGTTTTGGTGTGGCATCCTTTTATCGGGATGAAGTTTCTCTTTCCGTGCAGGAATTACCGGTGTCGGGGGCATTGAAGAAAAGCGTGTCAATCCGGCCGGAGGGAGAATTTGTATATCTTGATACTTACGGAATCGATTCTGAAAAAGTGGAAATCAGTGAGATATTGCCGGAAAAGTTAGAGGCTCCTGTGGCAGGGAATTCCCAGGTGGGAGAGGTGATTTACCGTTACGAAGGTTCTGAGCTTGGAAGGGTCAAAGTGCTTGCTGATGAGGAGGTGCCGGAGGCAACTTTTACAGATTGTTTCCTTTTTCTTTTCAGAGAAATGCTTTTGTGATATAATCAAAAAGGATTTGTGATTCAAGGAGGAATTCATGGGATACGTTTATGCATTGGTTGGAATTGCCGTGCTTGCGGTATTTTTTCTGATTGTAAATATATGTGATATGAATCGATTTAAGGTGCGTCATTATACCGTTTCCTCGGAACTGCTTGCCAAATCGTCCAAGGTGGTTTTTTTGTCGGACTTACACGATAAAAGTTATGGAAAAGGAAATAAGCGACTGTTAAAAAAAATTGATGAAATCAATCCGGATTATATTCTTTGCGGCGGGGATATGATTGTAGCGAAACCGGACCGGAAGAATGACAATGCGGTATCATTTGTCAAAGAGGTAGCGAAGAAGTATAAGATTTATTATGCATTCGGAAATCATGAGTATCGGGCAGATATTTATCCGGAGAAGTACAAAGATGTATATCCGAATTACATGAATGGCTTGGCGGACTGCGGGATTGTTTTTTTGCGAAACGAAACGGTTTGCAGGGAAGAAGACAATGTGGTGATTGCAGGGCTGGAAATTGACAGAAGCTATTATAAGAAGTTTAAAAAGCATGAGATGCAGGCTTCTTATGTGGAAGAGATGCTGGGAGCGCGTAAGAAAGGGGCATTTACAATTCTGCTTGCCCATAATCCCGAGTTTTTTAAGGCGTATGCGGAGTATGGTGCGGAACTGACTCTGGCGGGGCATCTTCACGGCGGTGTAATGCGACTGCCTTTTATCGGAGGTGTGGCATCCCCGGCAATTAAGCTTTTTCCCGGCTACAGCGGCGGACGGTATGCAAGATACGGAAGAGAGATGATTGTCAGTTGCGGTTTGGGCAGTCATACCATTCCTTTTCGTATTTTTAACCCGGGGGATCTGGTTGTGATTTCCCTTGAAAAAACCGTGGAAAAGGGCTAGAATGATAACTGTTTGAAGCAGTTACGGAGGGTTTTTATGGCATTATCGGTGAAGTTGGATGTGTTTGAAGGACCGCTTGATCTTCTTTTGCATCTGATTGAGAAGAATAAAGTTGATATTTATGATATTCCCATTGTAGAGATTACGGAACAGTATCTGGAATACATTAATTCCATGGAAAAGGAAGATATGAATATTGTCAGTGAGTTTCTTGTGATGGCTGCGACGCTTTTGGATATCAAGTGTAAAATGTTACTCCCCCCGGAAGTAAATGAAGAAGGGGAAGAGGAAGATCCGAGAGCGGAACTGGTGCAGAAATTGTTGGAATACAAGATGTATAAATACATGTCTTACGAATTAAAAGATATGCATATGGGAGCGGAACGTTTCCTTTATAAGTCTCCGACAATTCCCCAGGAGGTTCTTGCGTATAAGCATCCGATTGATTATGAGGAGCTGGTGGGGGATTCTACACTTAGCGCATTACATGAAATTTTTGAGAGTATTATGAAGCGTCAGGAAGATAAGATTGACCCGGTGCGAAGTACTTTCGGAAAAATACAGAAGGAAGAAGTAAACCTGGAAAAGAAACAGGCATATGTATGTGATTACATAGCAAGGGAAAAGAAGTGCAGTTTCCGTCAATTGCTGGAGAAACAGGGAAGCAAGATGGAGATTATTGTAACGTTTCTGATTATTCTGGAGATGATTAAAGTCGGCAGTGTGGATGTGGAGCAGGAGGATACCTTTGGGGATATTCAGATTGCTTTTAAGGCCCCCATGCTGACCCCCATTGATTTGTCAGAAAACCCGGAAACGTAAGAGACGCAGTGATAGAACAGGAGTAGAGAACAGTGGATAGAGAACAGGCACAAGCGATAATAGAGGCGGTTTTGTTCGCAGTAGGAGATTCCGTGGAAATCTCCGATCTGGCTATGGTATTGGAAGAGAATGAGACTTTTGTAAAAGAAATATTGGATGAAATGCAGGTGATGTATGCTTCTTCTAAAAGGGGCATTCAGATAGTGGAACTGGAAGACAGTGTGCAGCTACGTACCAAGGATGAGCATTATGATGCGTTAATCAAAATTGCCAATGCGCCTAAAAAACAGGTACTGACGGACAGTGTGCTGGAAACATTATCCATTGTGGCATATAAACAGCCGGTTACAAGGCTTGATATTGAAAAGATTCGTGGTGTAAACAGTGATCATGGTATCAGCCGTCTGCTGGAATTGGGGCTGATTAAGGAGTTGGGGCGCCTGGATGCGCCGGGACGCCCTTTGCTTTTTGGTACTACGGAACAGTTTCTTCGCAGCTTCGGTGTTAAGTCCATAGAGGATTTGCCGGAGATGAACAGCGACTTGATTGCGGATTTCCGAGTTCAGGCGGAACAGGAGATTCAGTTGAAACTGGATATTTAAGAATGATAAACGCATTGAAATGAATTGCTTCGCTTTCCTTTGACGCCGAATTGTGAATTAGCGGAACGGAAGGCAGGATGGGGATTTGCGTCTGTTTATCCCGGGAAAGGAGAATGTCATGAAAAAATGTGTTTGTGTAATTTTGTCTTTCTGTATGCTTCTTTTGCTGATAAATGATACGGCAAGGGCAGATGAGAAGGAAGAACTTAATTTGCACGCCCGTTCGGCATTGCTTATGGATGCTGAATCAGGGCGTGTTTTGTATGAAAAGGACGGGTATATCCCGTATGCGGTGGCAAGCACTACCAAAATCCTTACGGCGATTCTGATTCTGGAGAACTGTGACACTGAGGAGTATGTAACGGTTTCGGCCCTTGCGGCCGCGCAACCGAAGGTGAAACTTTATGTAAAAGAAGGAGAGTCCTACCGGATTAAAGATTTGCTGTATTCACTTTTGCTCGAATCACACAATGACGTGGCGGTGGTTTTGGCAGAGGGGATGGCGGGAAGTGTGGATGCTTTTGCGGAACAAATGAATGCTTTTGCGAAGAAACTGGGCTGTGAAACAGCACATTTTATTACGCCGAACGGATTGGATGCAGTGGATGAGTCGGGCCCCAATGTGGCCAGCGCTTATGATTTGGCACGCATTACCTCTTATGCGCTTCAGAATCCCGTTTTTTGTGAAATCATACAGACCGGGCAATATTCTTTTACGGACAGGGAGGGCAAACGCAACATAACGGTAAACAATGCGGATTCCTTTTTGTCGCAATACGATGGGGCAATCGGAGTAAAGACAGGATTTACCAATCAGGCGGGATATTGTTTTGTGGGAGCGGTAAAGCAGGAGGACGGAATTCTGATTTCCGTGGTGTTAGGCTGCGGATGGCCGCCGGGCAAGAACTTAAAGTGGCAGGATACAAAAGCATTGATGGACTACGGTGCCGAAAACTTTTATCGGGAAGAAGCGGTGTTGTATGAAAAAGACGGAGAGGTTAAAATTCAAAACGGAATCAAAGAATCAGTGCCATATCGGGGAGAAGCAGTAAAACAAAAATTGTGCTTAAATCCGTCGGATGTGGTATTTCGATGCAGTCTGGTTGTTTGTGACATGGAGGCTCCCGTACAGAAGCAGATGAAGATTGGGTGGCAGAGGATTTATGTAAACCAAAAGCCCGTATTGGAACAGAACCTTTATTTATCCGAAGATTGTAGGGAGAAAGTGTTTGGCGATGTTCTGACGGGGGTTTGGCATAATTTTTTACTTTGAACTGCAATAATGTGAAAAATAAGTGAAAAAAATATATGAAAAAGCAGAAATAATGCTGGTTTTTTTTGCAAGGATTATGCTATACTGTTATAGTACGCGGATTATCGGATAATCTGCGAAATAAAGTACATTTTATTAATAAAAATTTATAAATGGAGGACAGTAAAATGAGTACTAGTTCAGCAAGTGAAGCGAGACAGAGAATTGAAGCTTTGCTCGACGAAAACAGTTTCGTTGAAATTGGTGCTCTTGTAAGTGCAAGAGCAACGGATTTCAATCTGAAGCAGCTTGATACTCCTTCAGACGGTGTTATTACCGGATATGGTGTTATCAACGACAATCTTGTGTATGTTTACAGCCAGGACGCTTCCGTAATCAACGGAACAATTGGCGAAATGCATGCAAAGAAAATTGCAAACCTTTATGACCTGGCCCTTAAGATGGGGGCACCCGTAATCGGTTTGATTGATTCCGCAGGTGTGAGATTGCAGGAAGCAACAGATGCATTGAATGCACTCGGAGAGCTTTATTTCAAACAGACACAGGCATCCGGTGTGGTTCCTCAGATTACCGCGATTTTCGGTAACTGCGGCGGTGGTCTTGCATTGGTTCCCGCACTCACTGATTTTACTTTTATGGAATCAAAGAAAGCGAAACTTTTTGTGAATGCTCCTAACGCATTGGATGGAAATGAGATTGGTAAATGCGATACATCTTCTGCTGCATTCCAGAGCGAAGAAGCAGGTCTTGTTGATTTCGTCGGAACAAGCGAAGAGATTTATGCACAGATTAGAGAGTTGGTTTCTTACCTTCCTGCGAACAATGAAGAAGAAGCTGATTATGCAGCATGTGAAGATGATTTAAACCGTGCATGTGCACAGGCTGAACTCGGTGCAAAGAACAGTGTGATTGCACTTGCCGATATCGCAGATGACGGCGTATTTCTTGAAGTGAAGAAAGACTTCGCTAAGGATATGGTTGTAGGATTTCTTAAATTGAACGGAATGACTGTAGGTGCCGTTGCAAATCGCAGCGAGATTTACGGAGAAGACGGAAAGGTTAGCGAGAAATTCGATGAGGTTCTTTCCGTAAACGGATGTAACAAGGCGGCAGGCTTTGTTCAGTTCTGCGATGCATTCTCCATTCCTGTTCTTACGCTTACTAACGTAAAGGGATTTAAGGCAACCAAGTGTGCAGAAAAGAAGATGGCTAAGGCAGTTGCTTCACTTACATATGCATTTGCAAATGCAACCGTTCCCAAGGTAAACGTAATTACTCAGAAGGCATTCGGAAGCGCTTATGTTGCAATGAATTCCAAGGCAATCGGTGCAGATGTTACGTTTGCATGGGACAATGCGGAAATCGGTACAATGGATGCAAAACTTGCTTCCAAGATTATGTATGACGGACAGGGTGCTGATGTAATCGAAGAGAAAGCAAAAGAATACGCAGCATTACAGAATAGTGCAATGAGCGCTGCAAAGAGAGGATATGTTGATTATATTATCACTCCTGCAGATTCGAGAAAGTATATTATCGGTGCTTTCGAGATGCTCTACAGCAAGAGAGAAGAACGTCCTGCAAAGAAACATGGAACAGTATAATGAAAGAAAGGATGGCGCAATCATGAAAAAGATGATTACACTGATTTGTTGTGTGCTTTCCATTTCATTTCTCTTTGCCGGCTGTGCAGCAGATGTAAAACTTACAGAGGAACAGAGCGCACAGATTAATTCCAATGTTCAGACAATTCTTGCTGAAGTAGTAAGCGCTGATTATCCCGACATGGGAAATATGACAGCTTATACTGAGGCAGATAGAGAGGCACAGCTGAATCTTTCTTCCAGAGATTGGGAAGAACTTCAGTTGAAATGGGAAAATAACAACAATTTGTACATGGAGAACCATAGTGTATATACACAGGCAATTATCTCTTACGTTTCTTCTGAAGAAGAGAACGGAATGATTAATTCTGTGAATGAAACTTTTGAGTATGCCATTGTGGATAAGAAACTGTCAGTAACCGTTACATTACGGACTTCTGCCAGAGAGGTTGAGATGGTATTACTTTATGATGATGAGATGAACATCACCGGAATTGCTTTCAACCCTGTATACACAGTGGGCGAGAATATGATCAAAGCGGTTTTGAATACTGCTATGGGTATGGGAACCGTATTTGCGGTTTTGATTCTGATTATGTTTATTATTTCCGGATTTAAGATTATATATAATATCCAGAATGCCGGAGCAAAGAAGAAAACATCGAAAGAAATCAAGGAAGAGGCAGTGGATCAGACAATTGCACAGATTATTGAGAAGGAAGAACTTTCCGATGATTTGGAATTGGTAGCTGTTATCAGCGCTGCAATTGCTGCATATGAAGGCAGTGCTTCTACGGAAGGATTTGTAGTCAGAAGTATCAGAAAACAGAAAAAAGATGGCTGGAAGAGAGCCTTATAGGAGGAAAAAATAATGAAAAATTATACCATTACCGTTAATGGAAACGTATATGATGTAGTAGTAGAAGAAGGTGCCGGAAGCGGCGCAGCTGTCAGCGCACCTGTAGTAAAGAAGGCAGCTCCCGTTGCAGCAGCTCCTGCAGCAGCACCTAAGGCAGCAGGCGCAGGAAGCATTAAGGTCGAAGCCGGTGCGGCAGGCAAAATCTTTAAGATTGAAGCCAAAGTAGGTCAGGCTGTTAAGAAGGGTGACGCTGTGGTTATTCTTGAAGCGATGAAAATGGAAATTCCTGTTGTTGCACCTGAAGACGGCACTGTTGCAAGCATTGATGTTGCAGTAGGCGATGCAATTGAAGCAGGTGCAGTTCTTGCTACATTGAACTAACAGAAAGCAGGTTTATAACCTAAATTAACAGGAGGTTTCTAGAAATGGAATACGTAATTAATACCATAAGTAACCTGCTTCAACAGACCGCGTTCTTAAATCTCACATGGGGTAATTATGTTATGATTGCGGTTGCTTGTGTGTTCTTATTCCTTGCGATTAAGAAGGAATATGAGCCGTTGTTGTTACTTCCCATTGCTTTCGGTATGTTGCTGGTTAATATCTATCCGGATATTATGGCACCGATTGGAGAAGACGGCCATGCAGGCGGATTACTTTATTATTTTTATTTATTGGATGAGTGGGCAATCTTACCGTCCCTTATCTTTATGGGTGTTGGCGCCATGACTGACTTCGGTCCCCTGATTGCCAACCCTAAGAGCTTTTTGCTTGGTGCAGCGGCACAGTTCGGTATCTTTGCCGCTTACTTCGGCGCACTTTTATTCAATGAGACCGGCTGGGTAGACTTTAATGATAAGGCTGCTGCAGCAATCTCAATCATCGGTGGAGCAGATGGACCTACTTCCATTTTCCTTGCCGGTAAATTAGGTCAGACGGCTCTTTTAGGACCTATCGCAGTAGCGGCATATTCTTATATGTCCTTAGTGCCGATTATCCAGCCGCCTATTATGAAACTTTTAACAACCAAGAAGGAAAGAGCCATCAAGATGGAACAGCTTCGTCCTGTATCCAAGTTAGAGAAGATTCTTTTCCCGATTGTTGTTACAATCGTTGTATGTATGATTCTTCCCACAACAGCTCCGTTGGTAGGTATGCTGATGTTAGGTAACTTGTTCCGTGAATCAGGTGTTGTAAGACAGTTAACAGAGACTGCTTCCAACGCACTTATGTATATCGTAGTTATTTTACTTGGTACTTCTGTTGGTGCAACCACCAGTGCAGAAGCTTTCCTTAAGTTCGATACCATCTGTATCGTAGTGCTCGGTCTTGTTGCATTCGCCTTCGGTACGGCGGCCGGTGTTGTATTCGGTAAGCTTATGTGTTGGGTAACCAAGGGTAAAGTGAATCCGTTGATTGGTTCTGCGGGTGTATCTGCAGTTCCCATGGCGGCGCGTGTATCCCAGAAGGTTGGTGCTGAGGAAGATCCTACTAACTTCCTTTTGATGCATGCAATGGGACCGAACGTAGCGGGTGTTATCGGTACTGCGGTTGCTGCCGGAACATTTATGGCTATCTTCGGTGTAATGTAATACATGAAATGATGACCGGTTCACGGTGGTCTTAAGAAAGCAGAACCGTGAGGAATTTTACAGATTGATTTTTGATGGAGGATAATATAATGGATAATACGGTTAAAAAACCAATTGGCATTACAGAAACAATTTTACGTGATGCTCATCAGTCCCTCATTGCTACAAGAATGCCGACTGAATTCATGCTTCCCATTGTTGAGAAGATGGATAAAGTAGGATATCATTCAGTAGAATGCTGGGGGGGTGCTACATTTGATGCATCTCTTCGTTTCCTGAAGGAAGATCCCTGGGAGAGACTTCGTAAATTAAGAGATGGTTTCAAGAATACAAAACTTCAGATGTTATTCAGAGGACAGAATATCCTTGGATACCGTCATTACGCAGATGATGTTGTTGATCAGTTCGTTCAGAAGTCTATTTCCAATGGTATTGATATTATCAGAATTTTTGACTGTCTGAATGACTTAAGAAACCTTCAGGCTGCTGTAGATGCTACCAATAAGGCTAAGCAGCAGGAAGGCCGCGGACATGCACAGATTGCACTTTCCTATACGTTAGGCGATGCATATACCATGGAATACTGGATGAAGATGGCTAAGGATATTGAGAACATGGGCGCTGATTCTATCTGTATTAAAGATATGGCAGGTCTTTTGGTTCCTTACAAAGCAGAGGAATTGATTAAGTCCATGAAGTCCGCAACAAAGCTTCCTATTCAGTTACATACACACTATACTTCAGGTGTTGCAAGTATGACATACTTAAAGGCTGTTGAAGCAGGTGTTGATGTTATTGATACCGCTATGTCACCTTTTGCTATGGGTACTTCACAGCCTGCTACAGAAGTTATGGTTGAGACCTTTAAGGGAACTCCTTATGACACGGGATTTGACCAGAACCTTCTTGCAGAGATTGCTGACTACTTCAGACCTTACAGAGATGAGTGTCTTGCAAACGGACTTCTCAATCCTAAGGTTATGGGTGTTGATATTAAGACTCTTCTTTATCAGGTACCCGGTGGTATGTTATCCAACATGGTTAGCCAGTTGAAAGAGCAGAACGCAGAAGATAAATACTATGACGTATTGAAAGAAATTCCTGAAGTACGTAAAGACTTAGGCGAGCCTCCTTTGGTAACTCCTTCTTCACAGATCGTAGGTACTCAGGCTGTATTTAACGTTCTTATGGGCGAGAGATACAAGATGGCAACCAAGGAAACCAAAGCGGTTCTTCGTGGTGAATACGGCCAGACTGTTAAGCCTTTCAACAAAGAGATTCAGGATCAGGTTATCAAAGGTGAGAAGATTATCACTTGCCGTCCTGCCGATTTGATTCCTAACGAATTAGAGAAGATCGAAGGCGAAATGAAAGAATGGAAACAGCAGGATGAGGACGTTTTATCCTACGCATTGTTCCCTCAGGTTGCTACTGATTTCTTCAAATATCGTCTTGCACAGCAGGAGAAGGTTGACCTTGCATCAGCTGATACAAAGAACGGAGCATATCCTGTATAATTTTTGAAATGAAACCTGCCATATAGGGTTACTTGTATGGCAGGTTTTTTGTATGGGGAAAATTTCCATGCTGCAGAAAACACTGCGAGAAAAAGAATGGTTTATGTGAATATAAGAAAATATATCTTTTAATGTATGCGAAAATAAGATACAATATAATAAAAAGAAAAGGATGATGAATATTGATTATCTTTTATGCGTCTATGGCTGTTTTGGCAATTGTTATTTTAGTTCTTTTTTTATTATATTTTCGGGATAAGAGGATTAATTACTATATACTTGTCATGCTAATACTGATGTCAGTAAGTAATGTCGGATATTTTCTTCTCTCAATATCAAATGCTTTGCCGGAAGCATTGATTGCAAAGAAAATAACATATATCGGCGGATGTTTTATTCCGCCCGTTATGCTGTTTCTTATATTTAAACTATGTAACATCCGAATTAAAAAGTGGTTAAGAACTTTTTTGATATTATATAGTTTTATTGTGTATGCCATGACATTAACCATAGGATATTTCGATATTTATTATAAGAGTGTTACATTGGTTTTTAAGGGAGAAACCGGTATTCTTGTTTCGGAGTATGGTATTGCACATATTCTGTTTAATTTGCTCCTTTACGGATATTTGTTGGCAGGCAGTGCGGTTTTAATATATACATACAAAACCAAAAAGCAGATTTCTTACAAAAACATCTTTATTCTGATTGTGGCAGAGTTAATGAATATTGCCATATTCCTTTGTGTAAGGAGTATGAAGCTTCAAATAGATATATTTCCTTTGATTTATGTGATTGACGGATTGATTTTGCTATATTTAAGGCGACGTGTATCATTATACAGTCTGGAGGATAATATCATCAGTTCTTTGGGGAAAAAGGACTTTTACGGGTATATTATGCTTGACAGACGTAGAAATTATCTTGGGGCAAATGAACTGGCAATTAATATTTTCCCGGAACTTAGAACTTGCAGAATTGACAGTCCGATTGCGAATCAACCGGGTTTGGAGATTTTGCAAAAGGAAATAGATGAGTTTGAACAAGAAGGCGATGCATTATTTGAAATCGACCGGGGTGAAGAGTATTACGAAGGTCATATCAAAAAAATCTGGTATGCAGACAAAGAGGTTGGATGCCTGTTTGAGATTATTAATGCAACAGACCGTTTCAGGTATACACAGCTTTTGGCTGAATATAATGATAGATTAACAGAAGAAGTAGAAGAGAAAACGGCACATATCAGGAATATGCAGGCCAAATTACTTCTAAGCATGGCAAACATAATTGAAAATCGAGATGGGAATACCGGAGGACATATTAAGAGAACCAGTCATGTGATTGAGATACTGATAGATACTATGAAAGAAAATAATATATTTACTTTGGAAGAATCTTTCTGTCAGGCAGTTATTAAGGCTGCGCCATTGCATGATTTAGGTAAAATAGCTATCGATGACAGCATTCTTCGTAAACCGGGGCGGCTTACGGAAGAAGAGTTTGCGGTTATGCAGACGCACGCAGCAAAAAGTGGTGAATTAATTGAAGACATTTTGACGGATGTAGAGGATCCTTATTTTGTCTTGGTGGCTAAAAATATTGCAACTTATCATCATGAAAAATGGAACGGGACGGGATATCCGGAACAACTGAAAGGGGAAGAGATTCCTCTGGAGGCGAGGATTATGGCGATTGCAGATGTTTATGATGCATTAGTGAGCAAGCGGTGTTACAAGGAGCCCATGAGTTTTGAGCAGGCTTATCAGGTAATGAAAGAATCTATGGGAATTCATTTTGACCCGGGATTGGAACCTGTTTTTGGAAAAAGCAGAGAGAAATTAGAAAAATATTATTCCTCATAGAAAGTTACGCCTGTTCATTTTTGAAGAGTTGTCATCGGCTGAAATAAAAAACAGACAGAGGTTATGGAAATGAATTTGACAGTGATGGATAGAGTTCTTGACACATCGGCAAGAAGAAGTAAGGGCCATAAGGCAGTTGCGGCTTTTATTGAGAAAAATACAGAACAGGCTGTTTTTATGACGGCAGCACAGATTGGAGATACAGTAGGTGTCAGCGAGTCCACTGTAGTACGTTTTGCTACGGGACTGGGCTATGAGGGATTTCCGCAATTTCATGCGGAGTTAAAGGCATATATTCATCAGAAAATGGAGGATCAGAAGAATGCTCCTTCATCAGAATTTATTCCCTGTGAATCGGAGTTGGTAAAAGAAGTGCTGGTTGCGGATGAGAGCAGCATCCGGACAACCATGCAGCAGTTAAATGCGGTTTCTTTTCAGGTGGCTGTTTCATCGATTCTGGAAGCGAGAAATATATATATTATAGGGCTTCGAAACAGTGAACCGCTGGCCCGTTTTTTATACTTTTATCTTCAGATGGTTCGGGAGAACGTGCATATTGTCTGTTCCACCAATTCCACGGAAATATTTGAACAGATGATTCGAATCGGAAAAGAAGATGTGGCAATCGGAATCAGCTTTCCGGGATATTCCATGCGTACCATTAAGGCGCTGGAATTTGCCAATGACAGACAGGCAACGATAATCGGTATTACGGATAATGAACATTCACCGTTAAAAATGTATTCTTCCTGCAACCTTTATGCACCTTGTGCCAAGGTCGGAATTCTTGATTCCATGGTGGCACCTTTAAGTTTGATGAATGCATTGATTCTGGCAATCAGCCGTGAAGTGCCGGATGCAGTCTGCGCACATTTAAGAATGTTAGAAGAGACCTGGAACAATTATCAGGTATATATGAATGATGAAATTAATTCCGGTGTGGAATTGCCGGAGGACGGAAGCGAGCAATGAAGAATATAGCAGTAATCGGTGGCGGTGCGGCCGGCATGATGGCAGCAATCAGGGCATTGGAACTGGGCAATGCGGTCACCATATATGAAAGAAATGAAAAACTCGGAAAGAAATTGTTCATTACGGGAAAAGGCCGTTGCAATGTGACAAATGCCTGTGAACCGGAGCAGTTTTTTGCGCATGTAAACGGCAAGGAGAAGTTTCTCTACAGTGCCTATTACACCTTTGATAATAATGCTTTGCAAAAGATGATAGAGGAGGCGGGATGTCCTCTTAAGGTGGAGCGGGGAAATCGTGTGTTTCCGGTTTCAGACCATTCTTCGGATATTATTAAGGCCCTGAAAAAACGTCTGGAAGATTTGAATTGCAGAATTCTTTACCGGACAGGGGTGAAGCGTCTTTTGTACGAGCAACTTGAAGAATGCAGGGAAGAACAGGATGCGGAGGATAAATGGAGCAAACGAAAGAATAAGGGCAAAAATAAGTCTACAGGCTATTTGCAGAAAATAGTGGGAATTGAAACCGATGACGGTAAGAAAGCCTTTTATGATGCAGTTATTCTTGCCACGGGAGGTGTATCTTATCCCTCTACAGGCTCCACCGGAGACGGTCATAGATTTGCCGAGGCGGCAGGCCTTTCGGTGACGAAGCTGATTCCCTCTTTGGTTCCTTTGGAAACCAGGGAAAGTTGGGCACATGAATTGCAGGGGCTTTCCCTTAAAAATGTACAGGTCACCCTTTTCGTGGACGACAAAAAGGTTTATGAGGAACAAGGCGAGATGCTTTTTACACATTTTGGAGTCAGCGGTCCCCTTATCCTTACAGCCAGCAGTGAATTGGCAGCACGCGGGGAGTGGAAGGAATGCAAGCTTGTTCTTGATCTGAAACCGGCATTGACGGAAGATCAATTTGATAAAAGGCTATTGAGAGAGTTTGAGGAAGGACAGAAGAAATTCCTTAAGAATATTCTGCCGGGGATATATCCGGCAAGACTTGCCGAAACCATTATGACGCTGGCGGAAGCAGACCCGTATAAACCGGTTCATTCCATTACCAGGGAGGAACGTAAGCGGCTGCTGGATTTGACGAAACATCTTTCTTTGACTGTGACGGGAACCAGAGATTTTAAGGAAGCAATCATTACCTGCGGCGGAATCGGTTTGAAGGAGATTAATCCGTCCACCATGGAAACGAAGAAGATTAAGGGATTGTACATAGCAGGTGAACTGCTTGACCTGGATGCCCATACCGGCGGGTATAATCTTCAGATTGCGTGGTCAAGCGGTTATTTGGCCGGAGAGAGTGCCGGCAGTGCAGAATAAAGACATGATATATGATAAAACAGATTCTATTTAAAAAATAAAATGAGAGTGATAGAATGCAGAACAGGGAGGAAGTAGTTATGGGAATTAACGTTGCAATTGATGGCCCGGCAGGAGCGGGAAAAAGCACCATTGCCAAAGCAGTTGCCAAAGAACTGGGATTTATTTATGTGGATACCGGTGCAATGTATCGTGCCATTGCACTGTATTTATTGCGAAATGGTATTAAGGCAGAGGATGAAGAGGCGATTTCCACACGTTGTAAGGAGGCGAATGTTTCCATTCAGTATGTGGATGGCAAGCAGGTTGTTCTTTTAAACGGGGAAGATGTAAATCCGTATATTCGCACGGAGGAAGTCGGAAGTATGGCATCCTCGAGTTCTACCAACAAGGAAGTTCGTTTGCAGTTGCTGGGACTGCAGCGTGAACTGGCAAAGAATAATGATGTGGTAATGGACGGAAGAGACATCGGAACCAATATTCTGCCGGATGCCCAGGCCAAGATTTATTTGACCGCCAGCATTGAAGTGCGCGCGCTTCGAAGATATAAAGAATTGGTCGAGAAGGGTATGGACTGTGATTTGGAGGAAATCAAGAAAGAAATTGCTATCCGTGACCAGCGTGACATGAATAGGGAGATTGCGCCTCTGAAACAGGCAGAGGATGCATATTTGCTGGATTCTTCCGAACTCACCATTGAAGAAGTAAAGAATGAAATGATTGGGTATATTAAGAGCAAAATGTCCTGATGCCGGGAAAGGAGAATTGCAGGAAATGGAAGTTTTACTTGCAAAAACCGCCGGATTCTGTTTCGGGGTGAAACGGGCGGTTGAGACGGTGTATGAACAAATTCGCACCGGTAAGAAAATATACACCTACGGTCCGATTATTCACAACGAGGAAGTGGTGAAAGATTTGGAACAAAGAGGCGTGACGGTTATAAACAGCGAAGAAGAATTAACCGCTGTCAAAGACGGTGTGGTTGTTATTCGTTCTCACGGGGTGCCGAAACGGATTTGTCATATCTTAGAAGAAAACGGAATTGAATATGTGGACGCCACCTGTCCCTTTGTGAAAAGAATTCATTCCATAGTGGAAAAAGAAAGTTCGGAAGGGAATAAAATTGTTATTATAGGAAATGCCGGACATCCGGAGGTGGAAGGCATCAGAGGGTGGTGTACAACACCGGCTTATGTGGTTGAAACCCCCGAAGAAGCCGACAAAATTCCCGTTTTTGACGGTGAAAAGGTCAATATTGTCTCACAAACGACGTTTAACCATAATAATTTTAAAGAATTAGTTGAAATTTTCCGCAAAAAAGGTTATGATGTTAATGTTGCGAATACTATTTGCAATGCGACAGAAGAACGTCAGAAGGAAGCCAAAGAAATTTCTGTTAAAGCTGATGTTATGATAGTCGTCGGGGGCGCTCACAGTTCTAACAGCAGGAAGTTATATGAAATCTGCAGGAAGGAATGTGAACAAACCTATTTTATCCAGACACTAGATGATCTGCATTTAGAATTACCTAAATCTGTTGAACTGGTGGGAATTACAGCGGGGGCTTCTACCCCAAATAAAATTATTGAGGAGGTTCAAGAATATGTCAGAATTAACTTTTGAACAGATGCTTGAAGAATCATTCAAAACAATTCATACAGGAGAGGTAGTTGAAGGAACCGTTATTGATGTTAAACCCGATCAGATTATCCTTAACATTGATTACAAATCTGATGGAATTTTACCTAAGTCTGAGTATACGAATGATTCATCACTTGACTTAACAACCCAGGTAAAGGTTGGAGACAAGTTAGACGTTAAGGTATTAAAGGTGAACGACGGAGAAGGACAGGTTGCTCTTACTTACAAGAGACTTGTGGCCGACAGAGGAAGCAAGAGAATTGAAGAAGCATTCAACAATAAAGAAGTGTTAACCGCTAAGGTAGCACAGCTTTTGAATGGTGGTTTATCTGTTGTTGTAGATGAAGTTCGTATCTTCATTCCTGCAAGCCTTGTATCAGATGTTTATGAGAAGGATTTAAGCAAGTACGCAGATCAGGAAATCGAGTTTGTTGTAAGCGAATACAATCCTAAGAAGAGAAGATATATTGGTGACCGTAAGCAGTTAATCGTTGCACAGAAGCAGAAAGCACAGGAAGAACTTCTGGCTAAGGTGAAAGAAGGCGATGTAATTGAAGGAACCGTAAAGAATGTTACTGATTTCGGTGCATTCATCGATTTGGGCGGTGTAGATGGTCTTCTTCATATTTCCGAGATGAGCTGGGGAAGAATTGAACATCCCAAGAAGCTCTTCAAATCCGGAGATGCTGTTAAGGTTATGATTAAGGAAATTAACGGAAGCAAGATTGCGTTAAGCACAAAGTTTGATGATGCGAATCCCTGGAAGGATGCTGCAAGCAAATATGCAATCGGCAATGTAGTAACCGGTAAGGTTGCAAGAATGACAGAATTTGGTGCATTCATTGAACTTGAACCCGGTGTAGATGCTCTTTTACATGTTTCTCAGATTTCCAAGGAACATGTTGAGAAGCCTGCAGATGCTCTTAAGATTGGCGATGAAGTTACTGCAAAGGTTGTTGATTTCAACGAAGAGAATCAGAAGATCAGCCTTAGCGTAAAGGCACTTTTAACGCAGAATGATGAGGATGTTGCAGACGTGGTTGTGGAAGAAACGGCAGAGGAAGCAGCTTCTGAAGAATAAGCAAAGAGATTGGACGGATGTCTGATGAGTTACGATTACGAGTATTTTAAAGAAAAGGTTTTGCTTTTAACCAAGATCGATTTAAATGCTTATAAAGAGAAACAGATGAAGCGAAGAATTGATACTTTAATCAGTCGCCATAATCTGGATGGTTACGACCAGTTTTTGGAGTACATAACGAGTGACCCGGATTTTATGGAAGAATTCGTGAATTATCTGACCATTAATGTTTCGGAATTCTATCGTAACCCTGATCAATGGGAGATTTTGGATAAAGAAGTGATTCCCGGATTGATTGAACGGTTTGGCGAGAACCTGAATGTTTGGAGTGCGGCCTGTTCAACCGGTGATGAACCGTATTCTTTGGTTATGGCACTGTCCAAACATATTCCGTTGTCCAAGATTAGAATTATTGCAACGGATATAGACAAGCAGGTAATTGCTACTGCGAAGAATGGTGTATATTCGGGAAAGAGCCTTGAAAACGTTCCGTATGAATTCAGGAGGCGTTATTTCGAAGAAGTTGGCTCTTTGTATCGGATTTCGGACGAAGTGAAGCAACGTGTTGAATTTCGAGAGCATAATCTTCTGAGAGACCCATATTTGACCGATGTTAATTTAATTGTTTGCCGAAATGTGTTAATCTATTTTACGGAAGAGGCGAAGAATGATATTTTTGCGAAGTTTTATCAGTCTTTGGCACCCGGCGGGGCTTTGTTTTTGGGAAGCACCGAGCAGATGATTAACTACAAAGAGTTTGGCTACAGTAGGAAGGCACCTTTCTTTTTTGAAAAAACTATTTTATAAAACAATAATGGGGCTTTTGCTTCATAGAGTTGGATTTCTATGTGGCAGGAGCCCCTTTGTTTATTCTTTCTAAAGTGTTAAAAACCGGGATATTCTCATTTGTCAAGAATGTCCCGGTTTTATGGTTTATGGTTTATTGTTTGTCGGCAAGTCTACATTTCACTCATAAGCATATTCTGTAAAATATGTTCTGCATATTGATTAAAGCTTGCACGACTGGTCTTGAATTCATCAGTCAGTTCAAAGAAAATATCCTTGTCCTTGTAAGTACGTTTGTAGAAAGGTGTGAATACCATTTCCCACTGAGGAAGGAAAGTAGAGTACTTACGGGTATAACAGTTTCCGGCGCTTGCCTGTTCTCTGTGGTCCTTGTCTACAAAAGATGCCACTGATTTATGAATGGCAATATCTTCTTCCGGAAGATAGTAGTAATCTCTGTAATTGGAGTAGAAATATTTCATCTCTTCCTCGTAAAGGGGAATCTTTAAGACACCGTCTATGGCATTTCCGGTAAAGTAACATCCTGCAGTAGCATTTGAAACAGGTACCGGAAGGGGAGACTGGAATCTGATATTAAGAACCAACTCCTGACGTTTCTTATTCTCATAATCGTTGTAGTAATTTGCCTGCACCTTCATGACACGAATGGGAAGATTAAAGAGGTCTGTATAGGCAAGTACGGATAATAAATCCAACATACCGGAGACATCTTCCTGATTATGAAGTAAAATCTTTTCTAACAGTTCTTCATTTCCGCTGCAAACGTAATCGTGATACTGATTAATCAATTCACCACCGGAAAAAATATCTTCACGTTCGATTCCAAGAAACTGCTCAATGGTTTTTTGCTTGCAATCTGCAATCTTTAAGAAGTTGCGGTACGGTTTGATACGTTTGTATAAATCCACACCTTTGTATACTTCAAAAAGAAAAGGAATCTCATAAATATCACATTTCTGCTGAAGATAAGGGATATCAAAACGATTTCCGTTAAAATGAATCAGAAATGTATAATTCAGACAAAATTCAAGAAATGCCTGTAAAACGGCAGACTCTTCTTCATAATTCTGGGCAAGCCACTGAATTGTATGCCATTCCTCATCTTTGTAGTAAGCACATCCGATCAAATACAGATTGGAACTTTTGGCAGTAAAACCGGTGGTTTCAATGTCTAAAAAGAGAATTTCTTCCGGATTGGCCAAGCGTTCAATTGGATAATTTGGTTTCTTTTCACCTAAATCTTTTTGAATGATTTTCATTGTAAACACCCCTGCGTTTATATGATATTTGCTGGTTCTTTGCTCATCAGATTAAGTATTACTCTCAACGTTATAATCATACCATAAAATAGGAAATTAAAGTAGTGTTTTTTTGAAATTTTGAGAATTCTTTTATATGGGATTTTGGCACGAAAAAAATATAATCATATTAATTCTTGTAAAATCTTGTAAAAATGCGATTTTTACTACCTTTTGCCCGCAAAATGTGTTATATTTAGTTGGTATAGGCTCAATATATGAGAAGATATGAGCACTGAATGAAAGAAAGAAGGTATACAATGGCAAAATTCACTTTTCGTGGGGGCATTCATCCTTATGATGGGAAGGACATCTCCAAGGACAGACCCATTCGGGATTATTTGCCCAAGGGAGATTTGGTTTATCCTTTGTCACAACATATCGGAGCACCTGCTCAGGCAATTGTGGAAAAGGGCGATCATGTATTGGCGGGACAGAAGATCGCAGAGGCCCAGGGCTTTGTTTCGGCACCTGTTTACGCAACCGTATCCGGTACGGTAAAGGCAATTGAGCCAAGACGGGTTACTACCGGTGATATGGTAATGTCAATTGTGATTGAAAATGATGGGGAATATAAAGAGGTTTCTTATGAAAAACCGAAGGCAGTAGAGCTTCTTCTGAAAGAAGATATTATTAATTGTATCAGGGAAGCAGGTATTGTTGGTATGGGCGGCGCAGGCTTCCCGACGCATGTAAAGCTTTCCCCCAAGGAACCGGATAAGATTGATTATGTAATCGCAAACTGTGCAGAGTGTGAACCTTATTTGACCAGTGATTACAGACGTATGGTGGAAGAGCCCGAGAAACTTGTAGAGGGAATGAAGATTATTATGCGTCTGTTTGACAATGCAAGAGGAATTCTTGCGGTGGAAGACAATAAGCCTGATTGTATTAAGATTTTGCGGGAACTGACGGCAGGAGAAGATAAGATTTCTGTGATTCCTTTAAAGACCAAGTATCCGCAGGGTTCCGAAAGACATTTGATTTATGCAACTACAGGCAGAGCAATTCATTCCGGAATGCTTCCTGCTGACGCAGGCTGTGTTGTAAATAACGTGGATACCATAGTTGCTGTTTATCATGCGGTGAAAGAAGGTCGTCCTCTTATGCGCCGTATTGTAACCATAACCGGTGACTGTATCAAGGAACCATGTAACTATTCCGTGTTAATCGGTACAAATTATGCGGAACTGATTGATGAAGTGGGCGGTTTCGTTAAGGAACCAAAGAAGATTGTATCCGGCGGTCCGATGATGGGATTTGCATTGTTTGACATTAACGTTCCCACTACCAAAACATCTTCAGCACTTTTGTGTATGAGTTATGATGAAGTGTCTGAGGCGGAAGAAACCGCATGTATCAATTGCGGTCGTTGTGTTGAGGTTTGTCCGGGGCGTATTATTCCCAGCCGTGTGGCTGATTTAGCCCAGAACGGATATAAAGAAGAATTTGAAAAAATGAACGGAATGGAGTGTTGTGAGTGTGGCTGTTGCAGTTACATCTGTCCGGCTAAACGACAATTGACACAGTCCATTAAGTCTATGAGAAGAACCATTCTCGCAGACAGAAGAAAGAAGTAGGAGGAGAAGTTACAATGGAGAGACTGGAAGTTTCAACAAATCCCCATGTCCGTGACAAATGGACGTCCGGCAACATTATGGCGTTGGTTGTGATTGCGCTTCTTCCCACCACGTTGTTCGGGATTTGGAATTTTGGCTGGTATTCAGCGCTGTTGATTGTAGTAACCGTAGGCAGTGCGGTATTGGCAGAGCATATTTTTTGTAAAATCATTCATAAGAAAAGCACCGTAAAAGATATGAGTGCCATCGTTACGGGACTTTTGCTGGCATTAAACCTGCCGCCTCACCTTCCTTTGTGGATTGGCGCACTTGGTGCAGTATTTGCCATTGTTGTCGTAAAAATGCTTTTTGGCGGTCTGGGACAGAATTTCATGAATCCGGCGCTGGGTGCCAGATGCTTTTTGCTGATTTCTTTTGCAAAGTATATGACTGATTTTACCTGTGATGCATATACACAGGCGACACCGCTGACTGCACTGAAGCAGGGCGCAGGTGTAAATGTTCTGGATATGGTAATCGGTACAACCGGCGGAACCATCGGTGAGACCTCAATGATTGCGATTTTGCTGGGTGCAGCATTCTTGATTGTTATGGGTGTGATTGACTTGCGCATTCCCGGAACATATATTGTTACTTTTATTATTTTCGTAATTGCTTTTGGCGGACATGGATTTGATTTGTCCTATATCAGTGCACATCTTGCCGGCGGTGGCTTGATGCTGGGTGCATTTTTCATGGCTACGGATTACGTAACCCGTCCCATTACCAAGAAAGGACAGTATCTTTACGGAATTCTTTTGGGTCTTTTAACCGGTATCTTCCGTGTGTTCGGACCCGGCGCAGAGGGTGTTTCCTATGCAATTATCATCGGAAATCTGATTGTGCCTTTGATTGAGAAAATTACAATGCCGAAACCCTTCGGGAAAGGAGGAGAGAAAGCATGAAAGAAAAAGGCTGGATGAAAGGTCTTGTGAAAGATACGCTGATTCTCTTCGCCATTACCTTAGTGGCCGGAGCTCTTTTGGGATTTGTGAATGAATTAACCAAAGAGCCTATTGCAACCCAGGAACGTCAGGCAAAAGAAGATGCCTGCAGTAAAGTATTTTTTGAAGAAGATGCAAATGGCGTATTGTCAAAGACAACAGAGCTTTCTTTTACAGCGTTGGAAGAAGCGGAACTTTCCGGAGTAAAAGAAGTTTTGAATGCCAATTACGGCGGAAGTGTATATGTAACGGAAGTTTACAGAGCGTATTTATCTGATGAAACTTTATATGGATATGTAGTAGGTATTACAACCAAGGAAGGATATGGCGGTGAAATCTCTTTTTACATGGGTGTAACCATGGATGGAACCTTAAAAGGGGTATCCCTTTTATCAATCGCAGAAACGCCCGGTCTTGGTATGAATGCGGAAGCGGTACTAATTCCGCAGTTTAGAGATGTGAAAGCAGAAGTCTTCACCGTAACCAAATCCGGTGCTCAGGCGGCAGGAGAGATTGATGCCATTACCAGTGCAACCATTACTTCTGATGCCATTACCGGTGGTGTTAATGCCGGAATGGAAGCCTTCCGCGAACTTACGAAGGGAGGGGAAGAATAATGAAGACTTGTTTGGAACGTTTGTATAACGGTGTCATCAAAGAAAATCCCACATTCGTATTGATGCTGGGTATGTGTCCTACGCTGGCGGTAACCACTTCCGCAATAAACGGCTTAGGTATGGGCTTGTCCACATTGGTGGTACTGGCATTGAGTAATCTGATTATTTCCCTTTTGCGTAAGGTAATTCCCGACAAGGTGCGTATTCCCGCATATATTGTTATTATTGCGACTTTCGTAACCCTGGTGGAACTTTTGTTACATGCTTATGTTCCGGCGTTATATGCGTCCCTGGGTATTTATATCAGCTTGATTGTTGTTAACTGTATTATTCTCGGTCGTGCGGAAGCATATGCATCCAAGAACAAAATGTTGCCTTCTTTGTTTGACGGCATCGGAATGGGACTTGGATTTACTCTGGCGCTGACCATTATCGGATTAATTCGTGAGTTTATCGGTGCGGGAACTTTCTTTGGAATCAGAGGTGCCGACCTTTACGGTACATCTCTTCCCGAACTTCTTGTAAATGTGGTAAATTCCTGTCTTGACCCTGCCGGCAGCTCCGGTGTGGTAACGGGATTGAACGCATTTTTAACCACTGAGATTTCCAGTTTTTCACCTGTTGGAATTGTCGTTATGGCGCCCGGTGCATTCTTTATTCTTGCTATTCTGACTGCAATTCAGAATGTTATGAAAGAAAAAGGAGCCAAGGCAGGAAAGGATGTTTCCAAGATTCAGTCCGGTTGCAGCCATGATTGTATGAACTGCGGTGATTCCGGATGTGCGAAGCGTCTGATTGATGTAGAAGAAGCGAAAACGGTCCCTGCGAAAGAAGAAGCAAAAGCAGAAGCATCTGAGTCCGCAAAGGAAGAGGAAAAAGAAGAAGCAGCTGAGTCTGCGGAAGAAAAGGAGGAGAACTAAATGGGTGAATATTTTGGTCAGTTATTTGTAGTAGCAGTCGGTTCTTCTCTGGTTTCTAACGTAGTATTGAGCCAGTTTTTGGGATTGTGTCCGTTCCTTGGAGTTTCCAAAAAGGTTAAAACAGCTGCCGGCATGGGAGGTGCGGTAATCTTTGTTATTACGCTGGCATCCCTTGTTTCCGGAGTGATTTATCAGTTTATTTTAGAACCTCTTTCCATCACATACTTGAAAACCATCGTATTCATTTTGATTATTGCGGCGTTGGTACAGTTTGTGGAATTGTTTTTAAAGAAATTTATGAAACCGCTCTATCAGGCATTGGGAGTATTCCTGCCTTTGATTACAACCAACTGTGCGGTTTTGGGTGTAGCCATTAACAACGTGAACTTAGAATATGACCTGCTCACAGGTGTGGTAAACGGTTTGGCGACCAGTGTTGGTTTTGCAATTGCAATCATCATTCTCGCCGGTATCCGTGAGAAGATGGAGTTTAATAATATTCCGAAACCGTTCCGCGGCATGCCTATCGTTTTGGTTACAGCCGGATTAATGGCAATCGCATTCTGCGGTTTCGCCGGATTAATATAAGGAGGCAATCATTATGGATATTAAAGCAATTATAACTGCAGTCCTTGTGATTGCAATCGTCGGTTTGTTAATCGGTCTTTTTCTGGGGATTGCGTCAATTATCTTTAAAGTATTTGTAGATGAGAGAGAAGAAAAGATTCTTGGAAACCTGCCCGGAAATAACTGTGGCGGTTGCGGCTATCCCGGCTGCAGCGGTCTTGCAGCAGCAATTGTAAAAGGTGAAGCACCCGTAAATGCCTGCCCTGTGGGCGGTGAGGCTGTTGGAAATGCCATTGCCGAGATTATGGGTGTGGAAGCTGAAACGGGTGTTAAAAAGGTTGCTTTTGTAAAATGTCAGGGCGGTTGCGATAAAGCGAATACCGATTATAACTATACCGGAGAGATGGATTGTCAGATGATAGGATTTGTTCCGAATCAGGGTCCTAAAAGCTGCAATTACGGATGCCACGGATACGGAAGCTGTGTGAAAGCCTGTCCCTTTGATGCTGTCGCAATTGTGGATGGTGTTGCGAAGGTGGATAAGGATAAATGTAAAGCCTGCGGGAAATGTGTTGCAGTATGTCCCCGTAACTTAATCGAATTGATTCCTTATGATTCGAAATATGTGGTAGCATGTTCTTCCAAGGATAAGGGTGGTGCAACCGCCAAGGCCTGCAGCGTAGGATGTATCGGTTGCGGGTTGTGTAAGAAGAGCTGTGAGCAGGGTGCGGTTGATGTGACGGATTTCCATGCAACAATTAATCAGGAATTATGCATTGGCTGCGGTGTTTGCGTAGAGAAATGTAAAAAAGGTTCCATCGTGGAACATCTGTAATCTGAATCAGGTAATGCAAAAGGGGATGAATCCGAAGATTTATCCCCTTTAATAATGCTCTACACTGCCGTCCTGCAGAAGAAATACAGCTTCTATGTCCGGATATTGTTCCAAGAATTTTTTGGATTTTTCCTTGCCCAGAATCAGACAGGTGGTGCTTAATGCATCTGCCTGAAGGGAGGAAGATGAGATGATGGTTACACCGGATAAGTCTGTTTCCACAGGCATTCCGTTTTGTGTATTAAGAATATGGTGGTACGTTTTTTCGTCGTGAACAAAGAACCGTTCATAGGTGCCTGAAGTTACCGCGCTTTTATCCGCTAAACTAAGGACTGTGGCGGGGGTTTGCTCATCAAAGGGATTTTTGACGCCGATCTGATAAGCACTGCCGTCAGGCTTTGAACCGATTGTCAGGACATTCCCCCCCAGATTAATGATGGCGGAGGATACACCCTGCTCTTTTAAGTATTCTTTTAACCGGTCTGCCACATATCCTTTGGCGATAAATCCCAAATCAATTTCCGCCCGGGGATCTGACAGTTTCACCCGGTTTCCGTCGATGGTCAGATTTTTATATTCTACATGGCTAAGCGCCTCGAGAAGGTCATCTGTTGCGGGAGGCTGCTTGTCCGGGGAGACGGAGGTGAAATCCCAAAGATTCATAACCGGCGCAATGGTTAAATCCAGAGCCCCTTCTGTATTTTCACAATACTGCAATGCCTCCTGAAGAAGAAAGGCGGTTTCGGGGTCTACTTCCACATATTCTCCGCCGGCATTGTTGATGCGTGAAATATCACTTTCGGGAATTGTGCGGCTTAGCATCTTTTCGTATTTTTCGCAAAGGGCAAAGCATGCAGGCGCCAGTGCGGCATCCTGCTTGTTATAAAAAGTAAGCGTGATGACCGTGTCAAAGTAAAAAGCATTGAAACTTTCTGCCCGGGGCTTTGACTGACAGGAAACCGAAAAAATACAAAGGATTAAAACCATCGGTAAAAATATGAATTTGTATATCGATCTGTGTCTGTGATTCATAGAAAAATCCTTTCCGTTCCGGAATTAATAATAACAAGGCTTGCAGGTGTGTTTTAAATGCCCGACTCAAAAGGCAGTATTTTTATGAATACAATAATACTATACTCAAGCCCCTGAAATAATACAATTTATTTTTTGTATTTTTTATGGTAAAATGATTTATAAGACCGAAGCGGTTTGATGATATGGAATGGGGAAACGAAATGAAACTTGAGAATCAATTTGAAGAACAATATGACGAGCAAAACAGAAAAGGGAATTCTCTTTTGATGATTTCTGTTGTTATAATTTCCCTGGCATTCATTCTCGTAATAGGAATTGTGATTCTTTCCAACCGGGAAACAATTTTCGGAAGCAGGGAAACGGTCTTGGCGGGGGAGGTATCCCAAACGGAAGATACAGTGGATATTAGCGGACTGGTAAGCGGCAGTAATCTGGTTTCCGATGATTTGGATATCTGGGAAGAGTATATGATTGAAGAGGAAGAAGATACAGAGAATCCGTATCCTAACATGGAGAAAGAAGAAGAGGATTTAAGTGACGGCGGAACCAAGACTTTAATAGAGAGAAAAGACGGAAGTTCTGAGTGGGTAAATATCAGTGAATATCTTCCGCAGAATGAGTATGACAATTCGGGATTTGCCATGTTGAATAACAGAATGCTGTATTATGAAGATGGTATAAAGCATTCCTATGCAGGTGTAGACATTTCCAAATACCAGGGGTATGTGGACTTTAATGAAGTGAAAAGAGACGGAATTGATTATGTCATGATTCGTTTGGGCCAGCGGGGATATTCTACCGGCCAGCTGGTTCTGGATGATTATTACAGCGACAATATGAAGCGTGCAACCGATGCGGATCTGGATATCGGCGTGACTTTTTTTTCACAGGCGGTCAATGTGGAAGAAGCGGAAGAGGAAGCAGAATTTGTATTGGAATATCTGAAGGACTGGGAGATTCAGTATCCGGTTGTATTTTCCATGGAACATATTGAGAATGACAGTGCAAGAATTGATATTTTAACCAAAGAAGATAAGACACAGATTACCAAGGCATTTCTGGCTAAGATTGAAGAGGCCGGATATATCGGTATGATTTCCGGAGACAAAGAGTGGATGTTTGAGGATATCAACTATGCAGCTGTTTCCAATTATGGTGTATGGCTGAATCAGATGAAGGATTTACCGGATTATCCCTACCGGTATCAGATGTGGAAATATACAAATGTTGGTACCGTAGAGGGAATTTCCGGTCCCGTAAGTTTATCCGTAAGCTTTGTGGATTATTCCGTGAAGTAAGAATTTATAGGCGAAGCATTCTTCGTGCAATATAGTAAACCGACCGAAATAATCAGGACAACTGATTATTCACGGTTGGTTTTTTGTTTGCTTTGCTCTGTATCGTTTTTGGCGGGAACCTGCAAAAGTCGTGGATTGATTTTGAGTTCCGTATAAATGGAGGCATATTCCTTGGGGGACATGGTCTCAATATAATTCGGAATGAAATGCCTTTTGAGTTGGGTGCGGGAGAGAACATCGATGGCCTTGTTGTAAGCAATTGCCGCATGCTCTGCAGATGGATAGGTGCCGATTTTGGTCATGCCAACTACATGGATATAGGCATCATACAGTATTTCATCGCCCGTGTTTCGTACCCTGACACCGCGGTAACGATTGTGTATGATAAGATTGGAGTAACGGAAATCATTCTCGTTTCCGTTGGCGAAATCATAGTCGCGTCCCTGTACAGCGTAACTCATAATATCGTAGCGGTTCATGATGTTAATCTGCATGCCGTAATCAGATACAAACAGGTGGTTTCCTCTGGCCATTATTTTGTGGGAAGCATAAAAGAATAAGTCATCCTTGTCAAAAATCAGAATACGTTCCGGTGTCAGAAAATATTGAAAATAATTGGGGCGTAAGTAGATGGGTGTTTTAAAATACAGGCCGTTATCGCGATAATTTAAAAGAACAATCCATTTTTCGAAAGAAATAGGGAATTCATTTCGATAATCTCCGCAGGAATAAGGGGCGCCGTCGAGTAAATTGCGCGCAAAATCATAACAGTCAGCGGCGGCCGATTCGGAATCGAAACTGCCCAGACTGATATGTTTTCCGTGATGCGTGACGGATACACGGTAATATATGGAGTTGTCTTTTTTGTGTGCAGCAAAAACACCTTTTTTCATACTACTCATATTTGTATTGTAACATTTCGGTTTTCGACGGGCAAGAAAAATGTTCAAGTTTTTATCCTTTTAAGGTTTGCATAAGAAAACTTATTATGCTATAATTGTTTGAAACTGTAAGCGTGGTTTCCAAGGCTTGAAATCGAATTGCAGAGTAGCTTTGTTGCATCAGGGAAGCATATGTTTGCAGTGCATTTTTAGTATATATTTTGGAGGAATTATGGAAATTAAGTATAGAAGCACCAGAGGTGCAGAGGGTTTGGTAAGTGCATCAGAGGCTATCATTAAAGGTCTTGCAGAGGATGGCGGTTTATTTGTTCCCCAGTGTTTTCCTAAGCTGGAAAAGAGCTTGGAAGAACTGGCGGGAATGGACTATAAAGCGATTGCGTATGAGGTTATGAAGCTGTTTTTAACTGATTTTACGGAAGAAGAGTTAAAGCAGTGTATTGAAAGAGCATATGATGAGAAATTCGATACGGATGCCATTGCACCGTTGACAGAGGTTGATCATACATACTATCTGGAGTTATTCCATGGTGCAACCATTGCGTTTAAAGATATGGCGTTATCCATTTTGCCGCATTTAATGTCTGTTGCGGCCAAAAAGAATGGGGTAGACAAAGAGATTGTTATTTTGACCGCAACCTCCGGTGATACCGGCAAGGCGGCACTTGCGGGATTTGCCGATGTGGAAGGCACCAGAATCATTGTCTTTTATCCTAAGAACGGCGTTTCGGCCATTCAGGAGAAACAGATGATTACCCAGAAGGGAAAGAATGTTAAGGTTGTGGGAATTACAGGCAATTTCGATGATGCCCAGACAGGTGTGAAGAATATTTTCTCAGACAAAGAGTTAGGAAAGAAGATTGGAGAGATGGGATTCCAGTTCTCTTCCGCCAATTCCATTAATATCGGTCGTCTCGTTCCGCAGGTGGTATATTATGTGCATGCTTATGCGACACTTCTGCGTGAAGAACGTATTAAGGCAGGAGATGCGATTAATTTCACCGTGCCTACCGGAAACTTCGGAAATATCCTGGCCGGATATTTTGCGAAACAGATTGGTATTCCCGTGAATAAATTGATTTGTGCATCCAATGAGAACAAGGTATTGTTTGATTTCTTTGAAACAGGATGCTACGACAGAAACAGAGAATTTATTTTAACAACATCTCCTTCCATGGATATTTTGATTTCCAGTAACTTAGAGCGTTTGATTTATTTCATTGCAGAAGAAGATGCTGCGAAGAATAAGGCATTGATGAGTGCACTTTCTGCAGACGGAAAGTATGAGATAACCGATTCCATGAAAGCAAATCTTAAGGATTTTGTCGGTGGGTTTGCAACAGAAGAAGAGGTGGCAGAAACCATTTCGGAAGTATACAGAGAATCCGGTTATGTGATGGATACTCATACTGCAGTTGCAGCCACTGTTTACAGAAGATATGTTAAGGAGACTAAGGATGAAACTGTTAATGTAATTGTTTCCACTGCAAGTTGCTTTAAATTTACCAGAAGCGTAATGGAAGCTGTAGAGGGAAGCATTGAAGATTGTGGAGATTTTGAATTGATTGATCGGCTTTCCAAGATTTCTAATGTGGTTGTGCCTCCTGCAATCGAAGAGATTCGTACCGCAGCAGTTTTACACGATACAGTATGCGATAAAGAAGAAATGGTAGGAGAAGTTTTGGCTTTTTTAAATGCATAGCATTCGGAGAGACCTATGGAAAAGATGAAGCATATACTTATTGTAGATGATGTTACAACTAATTTGAAATGTGCGGCAGAAGTTTTACAGGATCACTATAAGCTTTCAATGGCGAAATCAGGTGCTCAGGCATTAAACTTTTTACAGAAAGTGAAACCGGATTTGATTCTTTTGGATATTCGTATGCCTGAAATGGATGGCTATGAAACGTTAGAGAGGATTAAGTCTAATCCTGAAACTGCTAATGTGCCAGTCGTTTTTTTGACGGTGGATGACCAGAGAGAGAGCGAGATTAAGGGACTGAAGATGGGAGCGATGGATTTTATCCTGAAACCGTTTGAGCCCGGCGTAATGCTTAGCAGAATTGATAAGATTTTGCAGATTGAAGATTTAAGAAAGAATTTGTCCATCAGTGCCAGAAAAGATGTATTGACCGGATTGTGGAATCGCAAACACGTGGAAGATGAGATTGAACGTCATTTATCATCAGGCGAAGAACGTGGTGTGTTCTTTATCTTTGATTTGGACAATTTCAAGTTGATTAATGATACTTACGGACATATTATGGGCGATGCGGTTCTGGTTCGTTTTGCTGAAGTATTGGGTGCCAGTGTAGGTCCAAGAGATGTTGCGGCCCGGATCGGCGGAGATGAGTTTGTATGCTTTTTAAAGGGTGAATATACGGCTGATGAGATTCGAGAGTATTGTACTATGGTAATTGAGCGCATGGAAAGCGATGTAAGTGAGATTATCGGATCGGATGCATTGATTACCGTATCCATTGGTGTTGCCCTGGCTCCTGACGACGGATATGATTATTTGAGTTTATGTTCCAAGGCAGATAAGGCGCTTTATCATGTAAAGCAGAATGGTAAGAATAATTATCATTTCTTCCGTGTACAGAAGGAAGTATCTAATGCCCCGAAGCAGAGCGTGGAAGTAAACACTGTTGATCTGGAGAAACTGGAACAGGTGGTTTCGGAACGCAATCAGGTAGAGGGCGCATATCGTGTGGAATATGATGGATTTAAACATATCTATCAATTTGTTTCCAGAAGTATGGGGCGTACCGGACAGACTGTGCAGATGGTTCTTTTTACACTTAACTATGAGAAGAACCGTGGCATTTCGCCTGAAATCCTCAATGAAGCAATGACGGAATTAGAGCGTTCGATTATTGTTTCCCTCCGCCAGGGTGATGTTACGACGCAGTACAGCAGTTTCCAGTATGTGGTTCTTTTGCTGAGTGCAAGTGAAGAGAATGGGGAAATGGTTGCGAAACGTATTCAGAGTACGTGGGAAGAATTAAATGAAATAGAGGGAATTCACCTTGATTATAGTGTAAAGCATGTAAATGCAAAGTAAATTTTTAAAGGCATCGGGAAGCGAAAGCATCCGGTGCCTTTTTTACGAAAAAAGGGGAAATAAACAGGTTAATGTGCCTGCTGCATTGTGTAATAGAGTCCTTTCAGGGACAGCAACTCATCATGGGTTCCCTGTTCTACTATTTCACCGTCATGAATGACCAAAATCATATCTGCGTCCTTAATTGTGGATAAGCGGTGCGCGATGGCGATGATGGTGCGTTTTCCGGTGATGTTCTTAATGGCTTTCTGTATCTGTCGCTCAGTCTGTACGTCTACAGAAGCGGTGGCCTCGTCTAAAACAATAATAGGAGATTGGCGAAGAATTGCTCTGGCAATTGCGATACGTTGTTTCTGGCCGCCGGAAAGACGCAAGCCTCTTTCTCCCACTTGGGTCTCATATTGTTCCGGCATGTTTAGAATATCTTCGTGTATGTTTGCGGCTTTGGCGGCTTCTTCAATTTCTTCTTTGGTGGCATCAGGTTTTGCATAACGGATGTTTTCTGCAATCGTACCGTTAAAGAGGAAGGTATCCTGCAGTACCGGAGAAATATTGTGACGAAGACTTTCTAAGGTAACTTCTTTGATGTCTTTTCCATCGATTCGTATTCTGCCCTCGATAGGGTCATAAAATCTGGAGATTAACTGTGTGATAGTGGTTTTTCCCACGCCGGTGGGACCTACCAGGGCAATCATCATGCCGGGTTTGCAGGAAAAAGATATATTTTTGAGGACGGGTACTTCGTTGTCATAGTGGAAGCTGACGTTTTCGAAAGCAATGGCACCTTCAACCGTACCGAGGTCCTGTGCATTTTCCGCATTTTGTATTGCGGACTGTGTATCCAGAATCAGTGTGACACGTTCGGCTCCGGCGAGTGACTGTTGGAGATTCTCGAGTAAGGTAGCAAGGCCTGATACCGGTGCATAAAAGAGTGACAGATACAATACGAAAGCGACAATATCTTCCACAGAAAGCTGTCCTTTATATGCAAGGTACCCACCAAAAAATACTACCAATATAGTGCCGGCAGAAGAAAGAAATTCCACACAGGGATGAAATATTGCACTGGCGCGGAGTGCTCTGAGCATGGCTTTCACCTGTTCGAAACTCTGCGCTCGCATACGTTTGCTTTCATATGCTTCCTGCCCGAAGGATTGGATTTCGTGCAGGCCGGAAAGGCTGTCTTGCAGTTGGGCATTCAACTCACCCATGCATGTCTGGGACTCCTTGAAAAAGGGACGTACAATTTTGGCGAACACAACACCTGAGAGCAGGATAAGGGGAATCGGGCAACAGGTAATCAGCGCAAGTTTCCAGTCGATTGTAAGCAGGATGACCAAAACTCCGAGGAACGTTACGATATTGGTAATCATTTCGGGAATCATATGTGCATATAAAAGTTCAAAATCTCTGGTATCGTTGACGATACGGCTCATGAGATCACCGGTCTGTTTGTCATGAAGGAAACTCAGATCAAGACTTTGCAGTTTGTCATACATTCTGCTTCGAAGATCGCCCACCAGATGCCATGCAGCTTTGTGTGCCAGATAATTACTCAAAAAGCGAAACAGAATACGGAGCAAATAAAGAATCAATAGAATAACCGCAAGTCTGATAATAATGTTAAGAGAAACATCGTCTACACCCTTCTCCACGACTCCGGTCATGGAAGAAAGTATTTTAGGAGCTGCCAGATTGACAATCGTTAATCCTAAAGTAGACAGAATTGCCATAACATAAAGACCTTTATATCTTGTAGCTTCTTTGGTAAGCTTCCACAGCATTTTCATCGGTGTATACCTCCTTTGGGTTCTCTGATTTATTGTAATATATGTGTGCAGGTTGTGTCTACGTTTATAATGTAGAACCCCAAAATAGATGATTCCTTTAAGAGAATCGTGGTGACAAAGGATATAAGTTCCAACACATTACGATGAGAATGGGATTTTGACAGTGAACATTCATGAATTTTTGCTTGATTCGGGAAGTATTGAAGGATAGAATAGAGATTAGCAAAAAAAGTCGAGATTTTTCACATCACATCTTATATACTATAACCATAAGGCGGTGAACGAAATGGAAGAGCATATAGAGGCTGTTCAAAGAATGCAGGATTACATTAGGAAGAATCTGGATAAAGAAATCACGATGGCAGAGTTAGCGCGGATAGCGCAATATTCTCCATGGTATTCGTATCGCTTATTTGTTAATCAGTTGGATATGACACCGGCTGCCTATATCAGAAGATTGCGTTTGTCCAAATCAGCATTGCGATTAAGAGATGAGAAGGTAAAGATTGCCGATGTTGCGTTGGATGCAGGATTTGAAAGCGTAGACGGATACCAAAGAGCTTTTTTGAAAGAGTTTGGTCGCAATCCGTATGAATATTCTGTGTGTCCGACTCCGATTTATCTGTTCAAACCTTATGGCGTCAAATATTCTAAAATAGGAGAGGAGACAAAGATGAGTGAAGTGAAAAGCGTATTTGTTCAAGTGATAGAGAAGCCGGAACGAAAGGTTATTATCAAACGCGGAAAAGAAGCAACAGAATACTGGAAGTATTGTGAAGAAGTCGGATGTGACGTATGGGGACTTTTAACCAGCATCAAATCAATCAGTGGTGAGCCTGTATGTATGTGGCTGCCGCCACAGTATATCAAAGAAGGAACCTCCGAATATGTTCAGGGCGCAGAAGTATCAATGGATTTTGCGGGAGAAATTCCGGAAGGTTTTGATATAATAGAATTGCCCAAATGCAAATATATTATGTTCCAGGGAGAGCCCTTTAAAGAAGAGAATTTTGTTGAAGCAATACAGCAGGTGTGGGAAGCGAATAAAAAATATGACCCGCAGCCAATCGGGTACCGTTGGGATACTTCCAACCCGCGAATTCAATTGGAACCGATAGGGGCGAGAGGATATATTGAATTGTATCCGGTAAAAGAGATTTAGAGATAAGATATTTCAAAAAGCGAATGTTAACAATTTTAAATTGCTAACGTTCGCTTTTTTGGTAATAGGTAATATCATAATGGTCTAAATTGCTATTTCTACGAAACGTAGAAATAAATTTTGACAAAATAGACAAAAAGGGAATAGAATACTATTTGAAAACCAAGTACCATGATAGAGGAAAGGAGCGAGTGATTCTTGAGTAATCTTGCAGAGAATATCAAAAAATACAGAAAAGCAAATCATATGACGCAGGAGGAGTTGGCCGAAAAGTTAGGCGTCAAATTCGGCGCAATTTCTAAATGGGAGCGCGGCGGTTCGGAACCGGATGTGGATTACATTATGGATATGGCGGATATTTTTCATATATCAGTTGATGTGTTGCTCGGATATACCATGAAAGGTAAGACTGTAGATATTATCCTTGCGCAAATCAGTCAGTATATCAGAGATAAAAATGTGGTCGCCGCAGTCGGAGAAGCAGACGCAGCACTTAAGAAGTTCCCGAATGATTTGCATATTGTGCACACGTGTGCACAAGCATATCTGGTACATTGGTCAGAAACGAAAAACATCGAAATGCTTAACAAGGCATATCAGTATTTTGCACATTCCCTGGAATTGTTGCCGTCTGATAATCCGGAAATCAACGAACTCTCCATTAAAAATGCAATGGCGACCTGTTTGCTCTATTTAGGAGAAAATGAGAAAGCACTTGAAATGTTCAAAAAGAATAACATCCTGGGAACCAATAATATTTCCATTGCCTTACTGCTGGCGGATTCTTTTAAGAACTATAAAGAGGCGGAAGCATATATCGACAAAGCCTATTTTAAGAGTATTACGGATGTTTTAAACGAGCTGTTTGTATACGCGTTAATTTTTGTCGGGACGGATAGAAAAATGTGTATGAAAACCTGCGATTTTTTGGAACACTTTTTGGCTGTGCTGAAGGAAAAAGAAGGAACCGTCAATCTGTTTGACAAGTATGTTCCCGTTGGATATATGGTAAAAGGAATATGCCATATTAAAATGGGAGAGGAAGCAGAAGGAAGCGTGTTACTTCGTCGGGCTTATACATATGCGAAAAGGTATGATGAAGCACCTGTTAATGATATGAACAATGTGGTCTTTGCAAGAACCATTAAGGACTGGTCTATATACGACAGCGTTGAGACCGGTTCGGTAAATACACTGGATTCACTCCTCTTGAAGTATTTTAATCCAAAGGAAGAGGAGAAAATAAATGCAATCTGGAGCGAAATTAAAAAAGAAAACGAAAAGGCTGTGTGATTCCTTCTGGGAAGATAACAGACTTGGATATGTTGCAGCAATGATATTATATCTTATGACAGCGTCGGCAAATCTTCTGATCTCGATTGTTTTGCAGGAGGTTGTTGATGTTGCGGCGGGAATGGGCGGTAAAACGAAACTGGTAAGCATTGCGGTCAAAGTTATTTTGGTCATTGTCGGAATTTTGCCGATCGGCTATCTTTATTCTGCGATAAGGGCGAAGTTTGTTGCCAAAGCCATGAGGCAATATAAGGATTGTATAACAGAAAAAATCATGAGAAAGGGAATCGGCGTATTTCGAAGAGAGTCTACGGCACTTTATACCTCCGGACTGACGAATGACTGTCAGGTGATAGAAGAACATTTTCTGTTGGCAAGATTTGAAATGGTTATGATGATATTTTTATTTCTGGGGTCTTTTGTCATCATGCTTAGATATTCTGTGCTTCTGACTTTTATAGCGATTGGTTTTTCACTGATTCCGATTGTTGTATCCATTAAGACCGGTCAAAAAATCGCTCCGCTGGAAGAGAAAACTTCACAGAAGAATGGGAGTTATGTTGGGTTGATTCAGGAAACGTTAACCGGTTTCTCCGTAATCAAAAGTTTTAAGGCAGAGCTGAAAATCCTGAAATTGGTTGCGAAAGAGAACAGAAGTCTGGAAGATGTGAAGCAAAAAAGAAATTACACAAGAAACAGTGTACTTCTGTTAGGAACGGTGGCCGGAATGATTACCCAGCTGGGCGTTTTTATCGTCGGCGCGATTCTTTGTCTGTATGGCAGGGATATTACACCGGGTATGCTTATTGTTTTCGTTAATCTTCTTAATTTTATTGTCCAGCCTATTGCAAAATTACCTGCGCTGTTTGCTAATTTCACAGCATCCAGGAAACTGATAGCCCAAATGGAGCAGGCGCTTTGCTGCGAAGTTTCCGGCGATATCAGGGATGCAAAGTCTGATGCAATATGTGAACATAATCAGGGTATTAAGCTGGAGCATGTTTCCTATTCCTATGAGGATGGCAAATGCGTTCTGAAAGATATCAATTTATATTTTAAAAAGAATAAAAGTTATGCAATCGTAGGTACGTCGGGTTGTGGTAAATCCACACTGTTGCAGCTTCTTCTTGCCGGAATGAGCACTTATACCGGGGAGATATTATATGACGGTAAAGAACTGTCAAAAATTAGTTCGGAGTCGCTATACGACGTTGTTTCCACGATTCAGCAAAACGTTTTTGTGTTCAATGCATCGATAAAAGATAACATTACGATGTTCGGCAATTTCACGCAGGACGAAATTGACAGGGTAATAGCATTATCCGGATTGCGTGAGTTGATTGACCAAAAGGGTGAAGACTATATGTGCGGTGAGAACGGCTGTGCACTGTCCGGCGGAGAGAAGCAGAGAGTATCAATTGCGAGAGCTCTTTTGCGGCAATCCAAGGTGCTTCTGGTGGATGAGGCAACAGCGTCTCTTGATGCGAAAACCTCCAACCAGGTACTTAAGGCAATTCTGGAACTTGAGAATATGACCCGCATTGTTGTCACACATGATCTGGAGAAAGGTACTTTAACGAAGTTCGATGAAATCCTAACGCTGAAAAACGGGTCTGTTTTAGAGTCCGGAAGTTTTGAAGAGTTGATGGAGAAAAAAGGATATTTTTATTCGCTGTATACGGTTGCACAATGAGTAAGAAAAGTAACCGGTTCTCTTACCACTCCGGAAAGTAAATTGATTAATATGCAATATAGAGCGGGCTAATTTGCAGAATCGGCAATTGAGGATTCACAGATATCTGTGCGAAAATAGGTGATGAATTCGAAATAAACCTCAAGAAGAAGGAGGAAAAGGAAATTATACAGGGGTAAAAACATATACGTATTGCATTTTGCCTTGTGAGTTGCAAAACTCCGGTGGTCGTGTGAAACTTTCTGTTTCGGATGTTGTATACAAGAAGAAGGCAGGAAATTATATCAGTAAACCGGTTCTGAAAGACGCAAATGGTAAGATACTCAAAGCCGGAACCGATTATGATAAAGAGGTTATTTATCTTCTTTCGGACGGAACGATTCTGGATAAGAAAATGACAGTTTCTGTTGGTGAGACTATTTACGGACAGGTAAACGGCAAAGGTAATTACAGTGGGGCAATCAGATTTTCGTATATGATTAAACCGATTGATTTTAAGAAAGCTTCTGTCAAAATTCAGTCACAGGTATACAACGGAAAAGAGATTACGTTATCCGCAGATGATATAGTGGTGAAGCATGACGGAAATACGCTCGAATTAGGAAAGGATTTTATCATTCTTGAAGATTCTTACAAGAATAACATTCAAAAAGGAACTGCAAAAGTTACGGTTATGGGAATCGGAGAGTATGCGGGAATGAAAGAGGTCAGTTATAAAATTATAAGTAAACAGCTTATTTGGGGAAAGTTTTTACCGTTTATAGACACGTAGATAAAGCAGGCAGATTTGCCAATAATTGGCCCCAATATTTCAAAAATGGCACCGGAAGGGTAATAATCCGGTGCCATTTAAAAATACATGTATTAAGTTACTGTCTTAAGGCCAAATCTAAGTAATCCTTATCTTCAATAATCGGCTTATATGCAGGACGTATAATCTTTCCGTTGTTTGAAAGTTCTTCCAAACGATGGGAAGACCAGCCAACGATACGTGCAATCGCAAACATGGGAGTATAGAGTTCATGAGGCAATCCCAACATACTGTATACAAAGCCGGAGTAGAAATCTACGTTAATACTTACACCTTTGTACATCTTACGCTCAGAAGCGATGATTTCCGGAGCAAGACGTTCTACCAAAGAGTATAATTCAAATTCAGCCATAAGCCCCTTCTCAGCAGACAATTCTTCTACATACTGTTTGAAGAGAACGGCACGGGGATCGGATTTAGAGTAAATCGCATGGCCGACACCGTAGATTAATCCTGCACGGTCAAAGGCTTCTTTGTGAAGAAGTTTAACCAGATAATCCTTTACTTCGTCTTCATCTTTCCAGTCTTTTACAACTTTCTTCATGTCCTCAAACATCTGAACAACCTTAATGTTTGCACCGCCGTGTCTGGGTCCCTTCAGGGAACCGATTGCAGCAGCAATGGCGGAGTAGGTATCTGTCAAAGTGGAAGTTACGACATGTGTTGTAAAGGTAGAGTTGTTACCGCCACCGTGTTCCATGTGAAGTACCAAAGCAATATCAAGTAACTGTGCTTCCAACGGCGTATATTTGCTGTCGGGACGAAGCATATGAAGAATATTCTCAGCAGTAGATAAGCCGGGCTTAGGACTGTGAATAAACAAACTGTTTCCGTCATGGTAATGACTGTATGCCTGATAACCGTAAATTGCAAAAGACGGGAACAGACTGATTAACTGCAGAGACTGACGCAGAACATTAGGCAATGTGGTGTCATCCGCTCTGTCATCGTATGCATAAAGAGTAAGTACGCTCCGGGCAAGGGTATTCATCATATCCTTACTGGGCGCTTTCATAATAATGTCACGCACAAAGCTGGTAGGCAAAGTACGGTAACCGGCGAGAATCTGCTTGAAATTCTCAAGTTCTGCCTCGTTGGGAAGTTTATCAAATAAAAGAAGATAGGTAATTTCCTCAAAACCGAAACGGTCCACGGATGCAAAACCATTTACCAGGTCCTTAACATTATATCCGCGATAAAAGAGTTCGCCATGAGTGGGAACCTGTTCGCCGTTAACTAATTTGTTGGCTCTGACATCAGAGATATGGGTAAGACCTGCAAGAACACCCTTACCGTTTAAGTCACGAAGACCTCTTTTGACCTCATATTTTGTAAAAAGTTCAGTGTCAATGACACCGGCTTCTCCACACATATTCGCTAAACGAATAATATCGGGTGTGATTTCGCAGTATTTATTGTATTCCATGTTTTCTCCACCTTTCTATTAATGTCTAGTTTAATTAAAAACTCATCGCACGTCAAAAGTAGTAGTATTAGAGCAAAATGCAGTTACAAAAACTTCCTGTGCTTTTCCATCTTATCATGTTTAAAAGTATGCTGACAAGTATAAATTGAAATGTAAACAAAATATTAATATTTTCAACACACTTTGTACACATAATAATGAATTGGAAAAGCCCGTAGAAATATGATATAATTACATTTGTTGGACAAATAGGTATAAATACGGATTATGTATGCTGTCTGACGTAAAAAACGATAGGAGTCACGGGGATGCTAAGGGAGAGAAAAACGTATCGGCAAAGATTAGAGTGCTTAAGGGAAGAAATGCGGAAAGAGAACATGGAGTTCTTTGTTCTGGCAAACGGAGACGGTCACAATTCCGAGTATGTGGGTCCGTATTTTAAACTGCGCAATGCATACAGCGGTTTTACCGGTTCTAACGGAACGCTGGTAGTGGGATTGGAGGAGGCCTGGCTTTGGACAGACGGACGTTATTTTGTGCAGGCAGCGGAAGAACTGGAAGGCTCCGGTATTACCCTGATGAAAAGCGGAGAGAAAAATGTTCCGGGATTTATTGATTTTTTAAAACAAAAAGAACCGAAAATAATCGGGATTGACGGCAATGCGGTGACCTATCGGACGGTGGAACGAATGCATTCCGCCATGCAGGGCGCGGATGCGGTGAGATTGATTATAAAACCTGACTTGGCAAGAAGGATTCTTCTTACGGAGGAAGAAAATAAAGAGGTTTTCGGCAAATGGGAAACAAAGAAGATTCGCGTTTTGCCGGAAAGCTTACAGGGAAAGCATGTATCGGAGAAGATTAGACAAATCAGAGAAGAGCTTCGAAAGAAAGATGCATTTGCGTATTTTTCTCCGCGACTGGATTCTAATATGTGGATTATGAACGTCAGGGGAGAAGATATTCCCCACAACCCGGTAGCTTTTTCTTATGTGTGTGTTACGAAGGAATCGGCAAGGTTGTTTGTGAAGGAGAACGCTAAAAGTGAGGCACTCTCGGCACATTGCGAAGCGGAGGGTGTTGTGCTTTGCAGTTACGGAGACGCTGCAGACTTCTTAAAAGAGTTTTGCGGAGGAGAAAAGATAGTAGCCCCCTTTGATTATTTGAGCGGCTATTTTGCAGAATCGTTAAAAGACACCGGAATCCAATGGCTGGATGGTGACTGTGGCGTATCCCTTGCCCAGGCGGTGAAAGAACCGAAAGAAATTGAAGCTTTACAGGAAGTATATCGTAAGGACAGTGCTGCAGTCTGCAAATTTTTATACTGGCTTGACCGACAGGAGAAGAATACTATAACGGAATATAACGCAGCTTGTCGGATGGATGAATTAAGAAGCGGGTATGCAGGCTGTAATGATTTATCTTTTGAGACAATTTCGGCATACGGAAGCAATGCAGCCATGATGCATTATGAACCTTCAAAGCAGAGGGAAGTCTTTTTGAAAGAAGGAAACGTATTTCTTTTAGATTCCGGCGGACAATATGACGGCGGCACCACCGATGTAACCAGAACGGTGGCAATCGGTCAGGTTTCCCACGAAGTTAAGTCTGACTATACCGCAGTGGTAAAAGGGATGCTCGCCCTGCAGAATGCGCATTTTTTGGCGGGATGTACCGGAATGAATCTGGATATTCTGGCCAGAGCGCCCATATGGAACAAAAATCTTGATTACAAATGCGGGACAGGCCACGGCATCGGATTTATGCTAAGCGTACATGAAGGTCCCCATGCCATTCGGGTGAAAAGTACAGGTGAGGCAGGCGTGACCGAAATACAGCCCGGTATGATTATGTCGGATGAGCCCGGAATCTACAAGGAAGGAAAATACGGAATTCGTATGGAGAACATTCTTCTTTGTGTGGAAGCAGCAGAAACACCTGACGGCAGATTCCTTGAATTCAAGCCTCTGACACTGGTGCCCATTGATGAAAGCATGATTTTACCTGAGGAACTGGGAGAGAAAGCGGAGCATTGGCTGTGGGAATATCAGCAGCTTGTGTATGAAACCATGTTTCCTTATCTGGATGAGGAGGAATGCCGGTGGCTTGGAAAGAAATGCGGAATTACTGATTTGTCCGAAACCGGAAGAAATGCACTGCGCTATTGGAACGCTATGCACAACCGCCTGGATTATTCCAAAGATACAATCCGTTTGGATGATTGGCTGGAGCGTTTTGATTCCATTATCGATGAATGCACCTCTCCCGTATTGGATTTGGGGTGCGGTGGCGGAAATGATACCTTTTATCTCTTAAAAAAAGGAAAACAGGTAATTTCCTGTGATTTTTCCGAGGAATCCATTCGCAGAATCCGGGTGAATTTCCCGGAGGTTCTGACAGCACTTTGCTTTGATATGCTGGAAGGTATGCCGTTTGGAAATCATTCCTTTGAAGTGATTATTGCGGATTTGTGCCTCCATTATTTTCGAAAGAAGGATACGATTCGATTAATAGAAGAACTGAAACGGATTCTAAAGCCCGGCGGACATCTTATTTTACGGGTGAATTCCATTAATGATACCAATCACGGAGCGGGAGAGGGCGTGGAAGTTGAGCCGCACCTTTTTATGACCTGGGACGGATATACCAAGAGATTTTTTGATGAAGAAGATATTGCTTTTTTCTTTCGGGATTTCGAAACAATATATGTGAAAGAAGAGTGTATGACCCGTTACAAACTAGAGAAACGCCTGTATCGGGTTTGTGTGAGAAAAAAATAAGAAAAGGAGAGGGGAGAGAATGACAAACGTATATTTTGTGCGGCACGCGCAGCCTTTGTTTTCGCATGCACATGATTTGACGAGGCCGTTAACCGATGAGGGGATGAAAGATGCAGGAATCGTATTGTCTCACTTGAAAGACAAGGAGATTAATGTTTTTTACTGCAGCCCCTATAAAAGAAGTGTGGATACCATTCGCGAGACGGCAGAGTATTACGGCATGGAGATTAATAAGGATGTCAGATTCCGGGAAAGAGAAAAAGGCCCGGACTCCAATAACCATTCCATGTTTCGCAAAAGATGGGAAGACCATTCTTTCGCAGAGGAAGGAGGAGAGTCCATTCAGGTAGTGCAGGATAGGAATATCGAGGCACTCCACGAGGTTCTTAGGAAACATGAGGGTGAGAATATTGTAATCGGAACCCACGGAACAGCACTCAGCACAATTTTGAATTATTACAATCCTGACTTTGGCTGTGATGATTTTTTGAGGATTATTGATTGGATGCCTTATATTCTTGCGGCAGAGTTCGATGGTGTGAATCTTGTGTCTATGAAAGAGATTGCTTATATTGAGAAGATATTTGACCCAAATAAGTAGTTTCGAAGAGTTTTTTGGGGGGGAGAAAAGCGGAAACAATTGTTAAAATTTTAATTTTCCCATATTGACTTTTTTTTCTGTGTTTGCGATAATAAACTTGCTGTACTTTGAGGTACGCAAAAGAAAACAAATCATATTACTTATTTCTTCGTAAATGTGAGTTTTATGATTAAAATAAAAATTTTAAGGAGGACGTAATAGTATGTCAACAAAAGCGTATTATCCCATTTCCGAGATCGGCGCAGGTAAAGTTGGTTTCTCTAAGACCCGTTCTATTATCGAAGCTGCATTCTACGGAAACAACGTAGTTAAAGTTAACACATTAAAAGAGGCTTATGAATTAGCTAAGAATTCACCGGGAACAATCGTTACCGATATGCCTATTAAAGATGGTGAAACATTTGGTCTTGAGAAAGACGCTAAGGTTTTACTTTTCAACGATGGTGCAGTAACAGGCCGTTATGCAGCAGCTCGTCGTATTAAGGGTGAGCCCGGCGTTGATGAAGTGAAACTTGATAAAGTAGTTATGGATGCTGTTTACGAAACACGTTGGAAAACAATGTACCATGCAGAATGTTTCGTAGGTCTTGACCCTGAATTCATGGTTAAGGCACACCTTCTTATTCCCGAAGGCGAAGAGAACATCCTTTACAACTGGATGATTAACTTCCAGTATATGTCTGATGAATATGTTAAGATGTACAAAAACTCCATTCCTGTTGGTAACGGAAATGAGCCTGACATCTACATCTTCTCCGATCCTCAGTGGGTACCCGGAAACAGACCTGATGTTGATTACAGTTGCTTAAGCGATCCTTTAACTCTTTGCTACTTTGATACAAACCAGAACTGTGCAGCAATCCTTGGTATGAGATACTTCGGTGAGCACAAGAAAGGTACTTTGACCATGGCATGGGCACTTGCTAACAGAAATGGTTATGCAGCTTGCCACGGCGGACAGAAAGAGTATACTTTAGCAGATGGTTCTAAGTTCGTAGCTTCCGTATACGGATTATCAGGATCAGGTAAGTCTACACTTACACATGCTAAGCATGGCGGTAAGTATCCTATCACTGTTTTACATGATGATGCTTTCATCATTAATACAGATACCTGTGCTTCTGTAGCATTAGAGCCTACTTACTTTGATAAGACAGCTGACTATCCTACAGGATGCCCTGACAATGAGTACTTATTATCAGCTCAGAACTGCTCCGCAACTCTTGATGAGAACGGAAAGATTCAGTTGGTAACTGAAGATATCAGAAATGGTAACGGACGTGCTATTAAGTCCAAATTATGGTCTCCTAACCGTGTAGATAAGATTCACGCTCCCGTTAATGCAATCTTCTGGATTATGAAAGACCCTACCATTCCCCCTGTAGTTAAGTTGAAAGGTGCTGCACTTGCATCTGTTATGGGTGCTACACTTGCAACAAAGACTTCTACTGCAGAGCGTGTTGCTGCAGGAACTGACTTGAATGCACTTCGTATCGTTCCTTACGCTAACCCGTTCAGAACATATCCTCTTGTAAATGATTACGAGAAGTTCAAAAAGTTAGTAGAAGAGAAGAACGTAGACTGCTACATCGTTAACACAGGCGATTTCATGGGAACCAAGGTTAAACCTGCTGATACATTAGGTATTCTTGAAACTATCGTTGAAGGAAAGGCTAACTTCGAGAAGTGGGGCAACTTTGATGATGTTGAAATCATGTATGACTGGTCCGGCAAGACCGCAGACTTCAAGCCTAACATGGAAGATGCTTCCTATGTTGCAGCTTTGAAGAGCGCTATGCAGAACCGTGTTGACGCTGTTAAGGGATTTGCTGAGAAGAAGGAAGGCTATGATAAGCTTCCTGATGAAGCACTTGCAGCTGTTCAGAAATTGGTTGATGCTCTGTAATTAACAGTGTTTCTTTAATAATAAGAATGAATGAAAAAGGCGTGTATTCGTAAGGGTATGCGCCTTTTATTTTACGGGAACTTCATAAAAGAAACGGTTGATATATTTGTCACATTTTGTAAATGAAAAATGCGGCTTGAGAAGTTGCGTTTTTCTCACTTTTGGGATATAATAATAACAACCTGAGATGTGCGACAACTCTCGTCATTTTGAACCTACAATTCTTTAAACGGGATTCCTATATTGTCCTGTGGATGTCAGGCCTCGCATTAAGTCAGTGGAAGGCAGAAGCAGGGTTGCGGTCGCCCACCTAGCTGTAGCTAGGAGTCAAAATACGAGAACCGGCATTTTGGGGTACATAAGAAAGACAGCCATGATGGCTGTTTTTTTCGTCGTAGGAAGTGTCTGTGACGAAATAATCCGTGAGGATGCGAGAAAGGTTTTGTTTATGTGGAAGAAGTATTGGAAGATTGGTCTCATTTTTGTCTGCCTGTCATTTATTGGTGTGATGGGAATGATAGAACCCTACATACCGGACGATAGAGAGATTACAGTCACAAATACATATGAGGAATATGGTCAAGAGTACTTCGAAACAGCATTCGTTGAGGAGTCGTCCGAGGAAGAAGAGGTGCCCTTTGTGTTAACCCGGAACCCTCATATAAGGGTAGTTCTAAAGACAAGTGACTATGGCGGAATATTTCATCGAAATGTTTTGCTAAGCTGTAGTGAAGAATACGATTTATTAAATAAAGAAGGAGTGTTATATGCTTCCTATAAGGCGGGAACTACCACCAATTTTTCGGATTTTAACATGCAGACCGGCGATGTGTTAGTGGTAAAGAGCAGAGGGGCAGAGAAGTTCAGCCTTGATTCTTTAACACGAGCGGTAGGGGTTCCGTTTTATCGTGGAGAACTCTGGATATATAAAGAGGATGAAGGATATGTTGTGGTGAATGAATTGCCGTTGGAAGAATATCTTTTGACAGTAGTTCCAAGCGAAATGCCTTCTTCTTATCCGGCAGATGCCCTGGCGGCCCAGGCTGTATGTGCAAGAAGTTATGCGTATTTCTATTTGGATCAGCCGGCTTATCCCGAATATGAGGCGCATCTTGATGACAGTACCTCATTTCAGGTTTATAACAATATAGAAGAGACAGAAGCCACAACCTTGGCTGTGGCACAAACAAGCGGCTGGGTATTATTGAATCACGGGAAACCTACAACTACTTTTTTCTTTTCTACTTCCTGCGGGGTGACAGCCAATGAGAATGTATGGAAAATGGGAAAGGGTGGCTCAGAGGTGCTGTTTGAGCCTGTTGTAGTGGCTCATGCAGAGGAATCTGCGGTGGAAGCCATGGCGTTAGAGAATGATTTGTCCCGGTTTGCACCGGAGCGGTTACAGGAGGAAGAGGTTTTTACGCAGTTTATTATGGAGAAGGATTCTTCTTCCCTGGAAGCAGGAGAGCAATGGTATCGCTGGACTTACAGCGGAAAGATTCATGCGGATACGCTTTATGACAAGATTTGTTCTGTCTATGAAGAGAAGAGCGCAGCGTTAGAGATTTTAGAGAAGAATGCATATATTAGTAAAAAACCAAAGGAGTTTTCGCAGATTCGCAGGATTTATGTGGAAAGCAGGCTTCCCGGCGGTGTGGCGGATACTTTGATTATTGAGACCAATCAGCAAACATTGCGTATCAAAAGCGAATACTATATTCGTAAGGTTTTGGCCGATGAGAGCGGTAAGATTGTCCGGAATGACGGAAGTAAAACAGATGCGACTTCTCTTTTGCCCAGTGGATATTTTGTGCTGGAGACTACTGTGAATAAGAAAGGAAATGTTTCCGGAATCAAGCTTTGGGGAGGTGGATACGGACACGGCGTGGGCATGAGCCAGAATGGTGCCAAGTGTGCAGCAAATGCCGGAATGGAATGGAAAGAGATTCTTTCTTTTTTCTATGATAATCTGGAGTTGACAGAGGCGGAATAGGTCCATTTGGTTTAAAAAGGCAAAATGCTATTGACAGAACAAAAATATTTCTTTAGAATGAAATCGATTAAAGATAAATACATAAATGCAATGAAGGTGTTTAGTAGAACATTTTTTTCGTCCAGAGAGAGGGAGTCACCGGCTGTAAGCTTCCTTACGTTCAGAGAATGATTCGAATTTCCCACCGGAGCTGATTGGCTGAAGCATAAGTGGTAGGCCGGTTCGTGTAAGATGCGTTAAATCTTTGAATGAAGAGCCTTTTGTTAATCGAACAAAGGAATGTGGGTGGTACCGCGTTTTGTTTAAGACGTCCCATATAGAGTCGTAGAGATTCCATATGGGGCTTTTTTTATTGCATGGAAATTACATACGATGCAATACCACTCGGCTTAAAGGAAACGTATGGAGATTCTTTATTTTATTATTATTTTTGGAGGTAGGAAATGAACGAGAAACTTACTGGTATTCAGCAGGAAATTTTAGACGGAATTGCTGCCAAAGCGACATCCAGAGCAACTGCTTTTGAACTCAGAAAACAGTTTTTGGATTCCAAAACGGGAATCATCGGTCAGTTGATGAAGGAGATGAAGAATATCGCTCCCGAAGAACGTGCCAATTACGGTAAAGAAGTAAACGAGTTAAAGGCTTGGGCAACAGATGTTTTTGCCAAGCTTGATGATGAGATGAAGACCAAAGAATTGCAGGCGAAATATGAAGCAGAGAAGATTGATGTTACAATGCCCGCAAAAGAGTATCAGACAGGTAATCTGCATCCGATTACACAGATGCGCAATCAGTTGATTGATGTTTTTGCAGGAATGGGATTTGAAATTTTTGAAGGAACTGAAATCGAGAATGACTATTATAACTTTACTGCGTTGAATACACCGCAGGATCATCCGGCAAGAGATATGCAGGACACCTTTTATTTATCACCTGAATTCCTTCTTCGTACACAGACTTCTGCAGGTCAGATTCATGTAATGGAGAATAAGAAACCGCCCATTAAGATTTTATCTCCCGGAAAGGTATTCCGTTCCGATGATGATGCGACTCATTCACCGATGTTTACCCAGATGGAAGGTCTTGTTGTGGATGAGAAGATTACACTCTGCGACTTAAAGGGTATGCTGGATGTATTCGTTCAGAAGATTTACGGAGAAGGTGCAACAACACGTCTTCGTCCTTCTTACTTCCCGTTCACGGAGCCGTCCGTAGAAGTAGATGTCAGCTGTTTTGAATGCGGTGGCGCAGGCTGTAAGCTCTGCAAAGGTACCGGCTGGATTGAAATTCTCGGTGCGGGTATCGTAAATAAAAAAGTACTTGAGAATTGCGGAATTGATTCCGAGAAATACAGCGGACTTGCTTTTGGTATCGGTATCGAGAGAACTGCAATGTTAAAATACGGTATTAACAACATCAAGCTTTTGTTTGAATCTGATATTAAGGTTCTGAAACAGATTGATGATAACTAGAAAGTGAGTGTATGGATAATAAAAGAACTGTCATTATTGTTTCGGCATTTATTGCATTCCTTCTTTTAGGCGCTATCAGCGGATTGGCGATATGGCTAAATGTCACACCGATTGTAGAGTACGATTATAGTGAACTTGAATATGTTAATATCTGTTATTTTAATAAAGAAACAAATGTTTATGAAGAAATAAACATTGAAGAACAGGAAGAGATGAAACGGATTTATGACACTGTAAAAGAAGCGAAATTAGAGAGAGTGGACCGATTTCCGGATGATGTT
>JAZOAG010000044.1:0-46782 GCA_045595325.1 Lachnospiraceae bacterium | reverse complement strand
ACCTTATTCCCCGAAATAAGCGAATTGAGAAATACAAAAAGAAATGGTGTGCATAGAAAAACGACCGCACATTTCGTACGGTCGTTCATTAGTACTTTGCTTTAGATATTTGACCTGTCTACTTGACAGGGGGCATATCATCACCGACCGGTGCTATCTTGACTGTTCTCTATAGGACTTTCTACGATCCATTCGATTACTTAGTTCTGGTTCATCTTTGCCAGTTTAGCCGCCTGATCAGCTGCGATACAGGCATCAATAATTTCCTGAATATCTCCGTTCATGACCTTATCAAGTTTATAAAGGGTCAAACCGATTCTGTGATCAGTTACACGGCCCTGAGGGAAATTATAGGTACGAATCTTCTCTGAACGGTCACCCGTACCAACCTGGCTACGACGAAGTTCTGCCTCAGCATCATGCTGTTTCTGCTGCTCCAGATCATACAGCTTTGCTCGCAAAAGCGCAAAGGCCTTTGCCTTATTCTGAATCTGTGATTTCTCAGTCTGACTGTAAATAACAATACCGGTAGGCATATGAGTAAGTCGAACCGCGGAGTCGGTTGTGTTGACGCACTGACCACCGGAACCGGAAGCACGCATAACATCGATTCTGATATCCTTCTCATCAATCACAACGTCAACCTCTTCTACCTCGGGCATAACAGCTACCGTTATGGTTGAGGTATGAATTCTTCCGCCGGACTCCGTTTCCGGTACACGCTGTACGCGGTGTACACCACTTTCATACTTCAACTTGGAATATGCACCCTGACCGGAAATCATGAATTCAACTTCCTTCATACCGCCGATTCCGATTTCATCCACATTAATGGTTTCAATCTTCCAACGCTGGCTTTCTGCATAATGCACATAAAGTCTGTACATCTCTGCCGCAAACAAAGCTGCCTCGTCTCCACCGGCACCACCGCGGATTTCCACGATAACATTCTTATCATCGTTAGGATCCTTAGGCAAAAGAAGAATCTTAAGCTGCTGCTCTAACTCCTCCACACGTTTCTTGGCATCGTTTAATTCTTCCTTCAGCATCTCGCGCATGTCTTCATCACTTTCTTCTTCTAACATGACAAGACTGTCCTCGATATCCTGCTTTGATTTCTTATACTCCTTATACGCTTCTACAATAGGAGTCAAATCACTCTGCTCTTTCATAAGACTGCGGAACCGGTTCTGATTATCTGTGACACCGGGCTCCTGCAATTCACCCATAATCTCTTCAAAACGAATTAATAAATCTTCTAACTTATCAAACATCTTACTTCTCCATTCATTCCCGCTTTGCGGGGTAACAAACAACTTACTTACTGTTTTATTTATTCTCCGATCCGACTCCGGTTATCCCATATACCTTCCGTAGACAACCCTGTCCAGACCGGCCAGATCCTTCTTCACGGTGACTTCTTTATACCCTTCCAGCGTCATAAGTTCACTGACACTTTCTGCCTGATTATATCCAATCTCAAAGAAAAGCATTCCTTCCTTGCGAAGATAATTCTTTGCCTCCGCTACAATCCTCCGGTAGAAATCCAAACCGTCCGCACCGCCGTCCAATGCTCTGTGAGGCTCATATTCCTTCACCACATTTTCCAGCGTATCAATCACTTCCGTCTCTACGTAGGGGGGATTTGAAACAATCAAATCATAAACACCCTCCACCGAAGCAAACAAATCACTTTCCATAAAAGAAGCCTGTATCCCCAATGCCTCCGCATTGCGCTTTGCCAGGTTCACCGCTCCGGGATTAATATCGCATCCCACTCCGACACAGTCATTGCTGTATTTCAAAAGACTTAAAAGAATACAGCCGGAGCCGGTACATACATCTAAAATATCCATTCCGTCATGGAGGTGCATCATAACCTCTTCTACCAGTGTTTCCGTATCCTGCCTTGGAATCAGGGTAGACGGATCCGTATAAAAGGTCAGCCCCATAAAATCCTGTTCACCCGTAATATACTGCAACGGTTCATGGGTGGCTCTTCGCTGAATCATTCCGCGATACAATGTTTCTTCCTCCGCACGAATCTCCCTGTCAGGATAAACCAGCAAATCATTACGATTGGTGTGACATACATATTCCAGCAAAAGCCTTGCATCCAGCTTTGCCTCTCCGATTCCGCACTCCGCAAGGGTATTACACCCTAAATCATAGGCTTCTCTATACGTCATTTCAAACTCCATTCCGAAATATTACCGCAAAAGCTCTTCCTGAATAATCAATGGTTTCCGGTGAAATCGTCTAATATACGATTCAATTCTTCAATCGATGCTTCTTCCGAAACTTTTGTCGATTCTTCCTCTCCTCTGCTCTCCGACGTAGGTTTGATTTCATCTTCCCAATCAAGTTCATCCAAAACAGGACGAAGAATCAAAGTTTTATCAAAGTGAGGATATTTCGGCTCGACGGGCTTGCCCTCCTCTGCTTCGGATTCTTCCGCTTTGTTTCCCTCAGCTTCCGCCTCTTTCACTTCGACTTCCGCAGCTTCCATCTCCCCGGTTTCCGTCTCTTCCCGGGATACTTCTTCTGCCACAGCCTCTTCCGTATTCTCTTTCACAACATCAGATTCTGCCACAGCCTCTTCCGCGTTCTCTTTCACAACATCAGATTCTGCCACTGCCTCTTCCGCGTTCTCTTTCGCAACTTCAGACGCCACAGCCTCCTTCGCAGGCTCTATTACAGTGGCTTTCATAGCCTCTTTCTCTAAAGACATCGCAATATTGGAATCTTCCTCTTCGTCCTCGTCATCCTCATCCAGCCAGCCTTCTTCCGCGGAGTCATAGCTGAAATTCTCCTTCAGATATGCTTTCCAGTCAAATACCGCTTCCACTGCCTTAATGGCAACCTCTGCCATCTCCTCTTCCGGTTCTCTGGTTGTAAGCAACTGCAACGCGATTCCCGGTGCAGAAATAATATTAATAAACCAGTTGTCAAACTTGCCTGCAAGACGGAGAATCTCATAAGAAATTCCTGCAATCACCGGCACCAGTGCCACACGCAGCCCCAGACGAAGCAGGGGATGATCCACGCGAATAAAGAAGAACAAAATGATACTGATTACCATTACAATCAGTAAAAAGCTGGTTCCGCATCTCTTATGCAGACGGGAACTCTTCATAACATTCTTAACATTTAAACTCATGCCGTTCTCAAGGCAGTTAATACATTTATGTTCCGCCCCGTGATACATAAACACACGGCGGATATCCTTCATCAGAGAGATGCCGAGCACATAAAGTAAAAAGATTACAATACGGAACACTCCCTCCAAAATGGCAATCAATGAAGCATTGCTGATGTAACGTTCCAATAAAAAGGAAAGTGCCCAGGGCAATACCATAAAAAGACCAATGGCCAGTAAAATACCAAACGCCACCGTCATTCCTACAATAACCTTCTCCGCTTTCTTACCAAAAATCTTAATCAGAAAACGGTCAAAGGCTGTCTCTTCCTCTTCTGTTCCTTCCGCAAAAAACTCCGCAGAATAAGAAAGAGTTTTCATACCGATTACCATGGAATCAACGAAATTAAAAACTCCTCTTACGAAAGGAATCTTAGTCCAGATGCTGTCATTTGCTTTGCAGTCAGACACCTGAATCTCTATATTATGGTCAGGCTTACGGACAGCAACACTGTAGCGGTCCTTGTTTCGCATCATAATGCCTTCCATAACCGCCTGTCCGCCAATGCCCGAATAACATTTCTTCTTTTTCTTTCCCATAGACGAAGCCTCCATTAAAAGCGCACACGATAAATATCACTACCTAAAAAACAAGGTTGAGATATTTGACTACCTCAACCTTTCATGTCGCTTTATTTGCTTTCTACTCCATACTTCTTGTTGAACTTATCGATACGTCCACGAGCCTGTGTAGCCTTCTGCTGTCCTGTATAGAAAGAATGGCACTTGGAACAAACTTCCACGTGAATCTCTTTCTTTGTTGAACCGGTTACGAATGTATTACCGCAGTTACAGGTTACAGTTGCCTGATAGTATTCAGGATGAATTCCTTCTCTCATTTCTCTCACCTCTCTATATAAATCATTTCTCATTTTTCGCTCTCAATATAAACAGCTTGTTCATTATAACATGCGTTTTTAGTGATTGCAAGTACTTTTTTTCTTTGTTTTTTATGTTTTGCCCATTTTATAATGATTCCTCGCGCTTTTCCCTATTCTATATTCCGAAACCATTGGGCAGTTTCCTGTTTTACCAGTGTATTTTTTTGACCACTTCTACAAATTCCGCATTGTTTCTTGTCCGGGTAAACATATCTACAACCTTGTCCACTGCTTCCTCCGGTTTTAAGCCGTTAAACGCCCGACGCATGGTGTTTATTGCACCCATCTCTTCCTCTGTCAGGAGCAGGTCCTCACGTCTTGTACCGGATTTGGGAATATCAATGGCCGGAAATACACGACGTTCCGATAACTTGCGGTCAAGGACCATTTCCATGTTACCGGTACCCTTAAACTCTTCATAAACCACATCATCCATCTTACTTCCGGTTTCTACCAGTGCAGTAGCAAGAATGGTAAGACTTCCGCCTTCTCTCATGTTTCTTGCCGCACCAAAGAATCGTTTGGGCATGTGTAAGGCCGCCGGATCAAGACCACCGGATAGGGTTCTTCCGCTGGGGGGAATTACCTGATTATATGCTCTTGTCAATCGTGTAATACTATCTAAAAGAATGATAACATCCTGCTTATGCTCCACAAGACGTTTCGCTCTCTCTATTACCATCTCTGCCACTCTTTTATGATGCTCCGGTGTTTCGTCGAAAGTGGAATAAATCACCTCAACCTCCGGTCCTTCAATGGCCTCTCTGATGTCCGTTACTTCCTCCGGACGTTCGTCAATCAAAAGAATAATCATATGCATGGAAGGATTGGAACGTTTCACGCTCTTAGCCACATCCTTAAGAAGCGTTGTTTTACCTGCCTTGGGTGGGGAAACAATCATTCCACGTTGTCCCTTACCCACGGGACTGATTAAATCCATAATACGCATGGAAACCGGGCATCCGGGATACTCCAGATTTAACTTCTCATCCGGGAAAATCGGAGTCATATCTTCAAAGTTTCCCCTGCGCTGTGCTGCCTCCGGAGAATAACCGTTTACCTTCTTAATATATAAAAGAGCGGAAAACTTCTCATTCTGTGTCTTTACCCTGGTATTTCCTTCCACCATATCGCCGGTTTTTAATCCGAATCTTCGAATCTGGCTGGGTGCTACATAAACATCGTTCTCACCGGGCAAAAAGTTTTCACAACGAATGAAGCCGAATCCATCCGCCATAACCTCAAGAATACCAAACGCCGTCTGGCCGCTGTCAAGTTCAGCATTTCCGCCGGGCACTTCCGCAGGTTTCGTCTCTTCCGCTGTTTTGACTGCTTCCGTGTTGTTCTGTTCGCTTTCTTTTTGCACAAGAATATCTATCAACTCATCTTTCTTCATGGCAGAAAAACCTTTCACTCCCAATCCTTTCACTAAATCGCGCAAAACTGCCGTGCTTAATGTCTCATACTTTGCTCGCATAAAAACCTCCTATATCTTACTGTTATGCTATTACTCTCATGTCGGGAAAAATATACAAGACGGATTTACATCCACTGACTAAATTGTTCTGAAAAAAATAATGAATATTTCTGAAATTAGGCTCATTATACAATACATATCATAAAAAAGCAACGGATTTATTTACAACATTTTCTTTTTTTAAATATCAGAATACGTCGAAAAAATCCTCGCCCCATACATTGAAAAAAAATGCATTTTGCTATATCATGTTCTTACGTGCCAAAAGCACATTACCGGTGAATCAAATATTATCTTCGCCGAAGATTACTATAACAACCCAAGGAGTTTACATGGTACAGAATTCTTTTACATTATACAAACTGATTGTACTTTATATTCTTGATAAGGTGGACTTCCCTCTGACCAATGCGCAAATCAGCGACTTTATTCTGGAAAAGGGTTATACGGATTTTCTCACCTTACAGCAGGTTTTTGCAGATTTAATTGACGGCAAACTGATTTCCGGAGAAAGCATGCGCAATCGCACATTTTATCAGATTACCGCAGAGGGCCGGGAAACATTACACTATTTTCACACCAGAATTAATCCTCTGATCAAAGACGATGTAACAAACTATCTGAAAGAACACGAAATCGATTACCGTAATGAGGTATCCGTCCGTTCTGACTACAGATTGCTGCCCGAGGGGGAATACCAGGTTTCCCTAAGCATGAAGGATAAAGATTCCGACCTGGCTACCATTACCTTAAATGTCCCCGGTGAAAAAATCGCTGCTGCCATCTGCAACAACTGGCAGGAAAAAAATGAACAGATCTATCAGTATTTAACGGAACAATTATTCTAAAAAGTAATTTAATCAAGCCGGAGGATTCGTTTCCCCCGGCTCATTTTTTACCCTTTTTCTCTATTTTACGCTTCTTCACCGGCAAGTCTCTTTTACGCATCCTCGCCGAGAAATCTTATTTTACGCTTCTTCGCCGGCAAGTCTCTTTTTCTCTTCCTCGCGAATGAATTTCATATGCTCTTTGATCTTCTTTTCGTACCCCAAATCGCCCGGCACATAGAAGTTCTTGCCAGTAAGCTCATAGGGCAGATACTGTTGGGATACATAGTGGTTCGGATAAATATGGGAATACTTGTAATCCAAACCATGTCCCAATTTGGCCGCGCCTTTGTAATGGGCGTCCTGTAAATGAGGCGGCACCGGCAAATCTCCTGTTTGCGCCACACAGTCCATGGCTTCGGAAATTGCATTCACTGCGGCATTGCTTTTGGGTGCACATGCCACATAGGCTGCTGCCTGTGCGAGAATTATCTGTGCTTCCGGCATGCCGACACGTTCCACCGCCAGAGAAGCATTCACTGCCACTACCAACGCCTGGGGATCCGCATTTCCCACATCCTCCGACGCACAAATCATAATTCTTCTGGCGATAAAAGTAACACTCTCTCCCGCCGTCAGCATCTTGGCAAGGTAATATACTGCCGCATCCGGGTCTGACCCCCGCATGCTTTTGATAAAAGCAGAAATGGTATCATAGTGGTTATTTCCGGACTTATCATAGCGGATTACCTTCTTCTGAATACACTCGCTGATTACCTCTATGGTTAAATGTATCTTTCCGTCCTCACTGCGGGGCGTGGTCATAATACCCAGTTCCACCGCATTCAGCGCACATCTGGCATCACCGCCGGACAAATCCGCCAGAAATGCCACCGCATCTTCATCAATAACCGCCTCGTAGGAGCCCATCCCACGTTCTTTATCATAAACACTTCGCTCAATCAGATTGCGAATATCATCTTCTCCCAGGGGCTTTAATTCAAAAATCGCCGACCTGGAAATCAACGCACCGTTTACCTCAAAATACGGATTCTCCGTAGTCGCTCCGATTAAAACCAGTGTTCCGTCCTCCACAAAGGGAAGCAGATAATCCTGCTGCGCCTTGTTGAAGCGATGAATCTCGTCCACAAAAAGAATGGTCTTTTTTCCATACATCCCCAGAAGATTCCTGGCCTCCTCAACCACCGTTTCCATGTCTTTCTTCCCTGCAACCGTTGCATTAATCTGCTTAAATTCCGCACTGGTGGTATTCGCGATTACCTTCGCCAAAGTTGTTTTTCCTGTGCCGGGCGGTCCGAAAAAAATAACCGAACGCAGCTTATCCGCCTTGATGGCACGATAAAGGAGTTTATCTTTCCCGATAATGTGCTGCTGCCCTACCACCTCATCCAGCGTTTTAGGGCGCATTCTTGCCGCCAGGGGCGAATCCTGCTTCATTTGTGATTCTCTCATATATGCAAACAAATCCATATGTACATTCCCTCATTTGCTTCTCATCTTAAAAATTCAATGACTTAATGAATGTCTCTTCAAAACCGGGCACTTCCGCCAGATTCAATTCCTCTGTATGATTTACCAGTTCTGCCAGATCATGCTCTAATTTCCCACGATCCGCCGCTTCATCCGTTCCGTACCGGCATGCACCCTCTAAGGAAGTATTTCCCACAACCGCTACTTTCCCGCGGAACTCTTCCGGCAATAAACCGATGGCAAAAGCAGACTCCACATCAAGATAAAAGCCGAATCCTCCTGCCAAATACACCTTATCAACTTCTGATGCCTCAATGCCGTATTCCTTCAAGAGAAGGGAAATGCCTGCTGCCACAGCGCCCTTCGCCATCTGGAGGCTTCTGATTTCTTCCTGCTTCACCAGAAGACGTCCTACGATACAGCCCATCTCTTCATACTCCTCCTTCAGACATCCGGTGGCATCCATCTTTTCTTCCCGAAGCATTGTTGCCAGAGCCGCAATCAACTGGGTTCCGTGCACCTTCTGATCGAACGCCGGACCTGCGGCTGCGGAAGTCGCAATTCTTTTGTTACGATTGCCCAACACCATTTCCGCGTTGGTTCCCAAATCCAGCAAAAGCCCAACTTCTTCTTTTTCATGAAACCCGAGCGTGTACAGTCCGGACACAATATCGCCACCTACAAATGCGGAAATCCCCGGCATTAACACCGTATCAATCCCGCAGATGGTTGTGTTCTGAATTCCGGTATGTTCCACCTCAAAAGGATACACTCCCAGCTTAGAAGTATCGTATCCCATCAAAAGATAGCCCATCACTGTATTCCCGGAAATCACAATCCGGCTCGGATGACGGTCTCCGGAAACTTTACGTACACCGTTTTCAATGGTTTCTAAAATAAGCGCCCTTAACTCCTTACGCTTCTCTTCGTCGGCATTCGTAATACGTGAAATCACATCTGCCCCGTGAATCTGCTGGGGATTGAGGGCTACAAATACCCCCATCTGCTCTCCCGTAAGAGCGTTAACAAGGTACATGCCTACTGTGGTTGTTCCGAGGTCAACTGCCACTACGCAGGGAATCTCTCCCGTAACCACCGCTTCCGCATCTGCCGCCTTCGGTCCATTGACGCTCTCCACAACGATTTCCGTCTTTTGATTACTGCCCTTTCCGCACAGTCCGCAATTGCTGCAATCCACACATCCGCCTGCCGGAACGGCTACTGATATATTCTCAGACAAATTGGTTTCTCTCCTTATCGTAAAAATATCCGATGGAGGCAAGTTTCGCAGAAACTGCCTCCCCGTCTATATCCATATCTTCATACAGTGCTTCATCACTGTCATAAAAATCTCTCAGCTTAAGATTTACAAAACTCAAAAGCATGACCGGATCATTTGGAATCATTTATTGCTCCTTTCCCTTACACCACGGCAATCAGGCCTTCCTCCGACCGGTCAATGAGCACACAATCGCCCATCTGAACATCACCGGCAAGAATCTTCTTTGCCAACAGGGTTTCCACATTTTTTTGTACATACCGTTTCAAAGGTCTTGCACCGAAGGTCATGTCAAAACCATGTTCCACGATATATTCTTTGGCTGCCTCACTCAATGAAATGCTGATTTCTTTATCCGCAATTCGCTTATTCAAATCAGCCACAATCAAGTCAACGATACCTGCAATGTTCTCTTTCGTCAATGGTTTAAAAAGAACAATTTCATCCAGACGGTTCAAAAACTCAGGTCTGAAATTCATACGCAGTTTCGCCTGAACACATTCTCTTGCCTCTTCGGTAATTTCTCCGTGTTCTTCCACACTCTCTAATAAGTCATCCGCACCGATGTTGGATGTCATAATCAGAATGGTGTTCTTGAAATCCACGCAACGTCCCTGAGAATCAGTAATGCGGCCGTCATCCAACACCTGAAGAAGCACATTGTAAACATCCGGATGGGCCTTTTCTACTTCATCGAAAAGAACCACCGCGTAAGGGCGTCTTCTGACCGCCTCAGTCAACTGCCCTCCTTCATCATATCCTACATAACCGGGAGGTGCCCCAATCAATCTGGATACGGAGTGTTTCTCCATGTATTCACTCATATCAATACGAATCATATTATTCTCGTCATCAAACAGGCAGGCTGCAAGTGATTTGGCAAGTTCCGTCTTTCCCACACCGGTAGGTCCCAAAAACAGGAAGGAACCTATGGGCTTGGAAGGGTCCTTAATTCCTGCCTTGGAACGGATAATTGCCTCCGTCACAAGTTCAACCCCTTCCTCCTGACCAATCAGTCTTTCATGCAACTGGGAAGCAAGCTGTAACGTTTTATTTCTCTCAGACTCCGTCAGTTTCGCCACCGGAATGCCTGTCCAACGTGAAATAATTCTGGCAATCTCTTCCTCAGAAACACACTCATGTAAAAGAGTCATTTCATGATTTGCCAATACCTCTTCTTCCGCTTCTAACTGACTGCGAAGTTTGGGGATAATACCATAGCGCAACTCTGCTGCCCGCTCCAGGTTACCATCACGCTCCGCCATGGCAATTTCGCTGTTGGCATTCTCTAACTCTTCGCGAATCTTTTGCAGATGCTCCACTGCCTTTTTCTCATTCTCCCACTGGGCCTTTCGGGCATTGAAATCATCTTTTAAATCCGCCAGCTCTTTTAACAAAACCTCAAGACGCTCCTGACTTAAACGATCCTCTTCTTTCTTCAAAGCAGCCACTTCAATCTCTAACTGTAAAATCCTGCGCTGAAGAGAATCCAGTTCGGTAGGCATGGAATCCAACTCTGTTTTAATCAGAGCACAAGCCTCATCCACCAAATCAATTGCCTTATCCGGCAAAAAGCGGTCCGTAATATAGCGGTGAGACAGGGTCGCCGCACTAATCAGGGCATTGTCCATGATTTTAACACCATGGAATACCTCATAGCGCTCTTTAATGCCTCGTAAAATGGATATGGTGTCCTCTACCGTAGGTTCTTCCACCATAACCGGCTGGAATCTTCGCTCCAATGCCGCATCTTTCCCAATATACTTACGATATTCATCTAATGTTGTGGCACCGATACAATGCAGTTCACCTCTTGCCAGCATGGGCTTTAACATATTCCCCGCATCCATGGCCCCGTCAGACTTACCGGCACCTACAATGGTATGCAGTTCATCGATAAAAAGAATAATTTCTCCTTCCGAACTGCGCACCTCATCCAGAACGGCTTTCAGACGTTCCTCAAATTCGCCTCTGTATTTGGCGCCTGCAACCAAAGCTCCCATATCCAGCGAAAACAATTTCTTCTCCCGCAGTCCTTCCGGTACGTCTCCGGCCACAATTCTCTGCGCCAGCCCCTCTGCCACTGCAGTCTTACCAACACCGGGTTCCCCGATAAGGCAGGGATTGTTTTTCTGCTTACGGGAAAGAATCCGGATTACGTTTCGGATCTCTTCATCTCTTCCGATTACGGGATCTAACTTATGATTTCTTGCCCGCTCCACTAACTCCGTACCATACTTCTGCAGTGTTTCATACGTATCTTCCGGATTATCGCTCTTCACACGCTGGTTTCCCCTGACGGTGGAAAGAGCTTTGAGGAAACGTTCCTTATGAATTCCGTATTCTTTCAGGATTCCCTTCATAACCGCATCGGGATATTCTATAAGGGATAAGAAAAAATGCTCCACGGACACATACTCATCTCCCATGCGCCTCGCCTGGTTCTCGCCATCGCTAAGCACCTTTCTCAAATCCTGACCAACATAAGGATTGGCGCCTGATACCTTGGGCTTCTTCTCGATTTCAGAGATCACACGATTCAAAAAATGCTCCCTGTTAATCTCCATACGCTCCACTAACTTACTGATCAAACTCTCATCGATCGTAAGCAGACCATACAGCAAATGCTCCTGCGTCAATTCCTGGTTGCCGTACTCATCGGCACACTTCTGGCATGCCTCCAATGCAAGCAACGATTTCTGTGTAAACTTTGATGTATCCATATCAGACACCTCCTTTTATATGATATTTTTGTGATGTAAATAATCGGTACTCCATGGGAAAAGCGTTTATCAAATCTTCGCCTCCGCTCCCTTCGTTACCGTAGTTACCTTGATTGTCGTAATTGTCGTAATTACCTTTGTTACCCTAATTACTGCAATTACCTTTGTTACCCTAATTGCTGCAATTACCTTTGTTACCGTAGTTACCTTATGAAATTTGTGTAAATCTTAGCACCGTCCAGTGACGCTTCGATGCCGTTCGCTTTACCGCTTTCGATACACTTAATCAGCCATGCCATATTCTTACCAAGCTGCTTCATTACCTGTACGCCTTCCAAGTCATTTGCCACATCTGCTGCATTGCTTCCGTGTACCATGTTCCAGTACCGGGAAGATACTATAGGCATATTATTGAACAAAAGATACTTATTTAATGCATCCAGTGTTGCAGAATTTCCACCTCTTCTTGCCGCACAAATACAAGCCCCCGGCATAAACGCCATCTTGGAAGATGCCGCATAGAAAAGGCGATCCATAAGACCTAACATGGAAGCATTGGGAGACGCATAATATACCGGTGAACCGAATACAATACCGTCACAATCATCCAGCTCAGCAATAATCTCATTTACCACATCATCATAAACACACTTGCCCAATTTCCCGCAGGCGCCACAAGCTGTACAGCCGCCTACCGGCTTATTACCAATCCAGATTTCTTTGGTATCAATTCCTTCTTCCTGCAAACTTCCCGCAATCATTTCCAACGCTGCATGCGTGCTGCCTTCCTTATGAGGGCTTCCGCAAATCAATAATACTTTCATGTTCTCTTCCTTTCTGATACTAATAATGCTTTCCGGGTCTCTTTCGTTCTGATACTAATATTGCCTTCCGGGTCTCTTTCGTTCTGACATTAATATTGCCTTCCGGGTCTCTTTTGTTCTGATACTTCCCGGCGTGAATTCTGTGTGATTTTTGCGTAAAAACAGTCCTTTGTAAGCACACTTACCAAGGACTGTTCTTTCCATTCACAGCTACTACCGGGACGCCTCCTTCATGCTCTCGACACCAAGTAGTATTAATTCATAATATGCAACCCGAACAATGCACATTCCTTCCACTAGAAGTTCTCCAACGCTTTCTCAATCTGAGCCTTCTCTTCCGCGGAAATCTTTCTCGCACTATTCAACGCTGTCAGCATTGCTACTACATCGTTATTAAACCAAAACTCGCAGCAATCAGCTACTGTTGCTTCACTGAACTCTTTCAAAGAGATGTTATCATGATAAAAAAAAGATCTGCCCTGGCGGTAAACCTTTAAAAAACCTCTGTTAACAAGTCTCTTGAGGAAAGTAGAAACGGTCTGGGGTGCCCACTCCTTACCGTAGGTACTGTTTACAATACCAAGAATCTCCGGCAATGCCATGTCCTTCTCAGGATGAGACCAAATGGCCTTCATAACGAGAAGCTCGCATTCCGTTACATGTTGTGCTTTCATTGTACCGACCTCCAAAAGTATTTATACAGTAATTTTAACATTCCCGTAGTTTTGCGTCAATATAAAAGGCGTTTTTACAAGAAGAAAAAAGTGATTCTGTTGTTGGGGGAATATGTTTGAGCTTCTCAATTGCCTGGATAAGTCTGAGTTTCTTTCTCGTCCGGATGTGTTTGGGCTCTTCAATTGCCTGGATAAGTCTGAGCTTCTTTCTCGTCCGGATGTGTTTGGGTAAATCCGGAATTTTACGCCTGTTTTCATAAATTCAGCCTACCTTCATGAATCCAAAAGAACCGGCTGAACTTCATGTGTATGAATTCAGCCCCAACAAGTAATTATGTAAAAAAGGGCTGAATGCCAAGCCGCCATGATTCAGCCCAAACGAGCAGATTTGTAAAGAAAGGCTGAATGCCGGAGCAGAAGATTCAGCCTAAGCAGTGGAATTCATGAAATCAGGCTGAAAGCCCGGGCGTGTCGATACGGCCCAAATGGAAGAAAATATGAGGAAGGGCTGAATTGCCGGGACGGGGATTCAGCCTAAAGAGAAGAAAACAAGAGGAAGGGCTGAAAGCCGGAGCAGAAGATTCAGCCCAAGCAGTGGAATTCATGAAATCAGGCTGAAAGCCCGGGCGTGTCGATACGGCCCAAATGGAAGAAAACAAGAGGAAGGGCTGAAAGCCGGAGCGGAGGATTCAGCCTAAAGAGAAGAAATCAAAAGAAAGGGCTGAAAGTCAGCACAGAAGATTCAGCCCAAGCAGTGGAATTCATGAAATAAGGCTGAATGGCTGGGCATGTCGATACGGCCCAAATGGAAGAAAATATGAGAAAAGGCTGAATTGCCGGGACGAGGATTCATCCTAAACGAGCTAATCTGTTAAGAAGGGATGAATCTACTTTTATGCGCATGAAAGTAGAACATAAAGAGAGGGTATCCCTCTCTACGACCTTAATCAATCATAGTTTTGGGACACCCTCTTGTACAAGATATGCCTTCGCATACCCAAAGCATCAGGGAAATCATCATGAGTATCAAGAAAGAGAGTAGTTCAGTGGGTAAAAATGCCTTATGAGCAGACTCTATACCCACAGGATAGCAAGATGGGACATAGGAAGCCTGATTTTAACATCAGGCTTGGAAATTACGCTATCAGTAGAGCGAATTCGTTGCAAAAATATCAAAAAACTGCGCATCTTGAAAAAATCCCATGCATCCAAAGAAAAATCTCATGCATCCAAAGAAAAATCCCATGCGTCCAAAGAAAAATCTCATGCATTCTAACAATAAACTATGCTTTCGGCAGTGAACTATCATTGAAATCCTCGTTGATTTCAAAATCTCCGCCCGCCTCAGCATCTCTGTCAGCCTCTGCATCTCCGCCCGCCTCAGCATCTCCGTCAGCCTCAGCGTCCCCGCCGGCTTCAATGTTTACATTTGTTTCTGTCATATCCGCATCCGCCTCACCATCTCCGGTTTCGCGGGTGTTTGCATCCGCTTCGCCATCTCCGGTCTTTTGCGTACTTGATTCCGTTTCTTCCGCCCCGGTTTCTCGGATATCTGTTTCTTCATCTTCTGCTTCCGGGGAACTTGTTTCGGCTTTGGCAAGGGCTGATTTGATGGCATCAAGAAGAACCAGGGAAGTGTATTTGGCATCTTCCGCATATGTAATGCTTTCCAGAGACTGGGCGGTAGTGATTTGATTCACCAGGTCTTTGAAAGAGGGCTCAATCAGCGGGTACATTGTTTCCAGCTCTTCGTTCAGATTTACAAGCCGGATGGAATTAATGTTATTCTCATCCACGGTAACCTCGATATCCAAAGTCTGATTTCCCAGGGAAAGAGACTCAGTATAGATTCCGGGCCGATATGCAGCCGATTCGGATTGCACCTCGGGGGTATTAGTTTCTGTTTTCGGCGGTAAAAACATAATGACAAGGATCACCAGAAAAAGGATTCCCAAAAGCACAAAAATACCGGTGTAAATGATTTCTTTTAGTCGAAGTACGACAATTTTTGTTTTGTTTCCCATAGCACCCTCCGTGTTGGATTGCGTGAATCTTGATTTGTCTTTTATTGGATTATATGCAGGGGTAGATTATTTTATGATTGAAATTATGGCGTTTGTCACTGGGTTTGCGATGGTTTTTCTTGTATTGCTAAGTAATTTGTAGTAAAATAAATTAGTTAATCAGAATGTAAAAAAATATTCCGATTAACCCCCAAAAAAAGAAACAGAAAGAAACGTACATAAAGCAGGGAAGACTATAAAACAGGTGCAACCATCCTGGAAAAATCATGTCTGTTCCTGCGGGAAAGACAATGGAGGCTGAAAATGACCCAGCAGGAATTTGAATTGTGTATTCAACAAATTCTGGATGGAGATCAGGACGGGCTGCGAAAGATTTACGAGAGTTATTCGGGATATATTTATTCCATCGTCTACGGTGTTTTGTCGAATCGGGAAAATGCTGAGGATGTGACGTCGGAATTTTTTATCCGATTATGGAAGAGAGCAGCGACGTACCAGAGCGGAAATGCCCATCGGGCATGGATTGCCATGATTGCCAAAAATATGGCAATTGATTTCATCCGGAAACACAGAAGGGAGATTCCCACAGAGGAAGGGATGGAACTTCTGGATTCACCCGACAATATAGAGAAGGAAGTACTTGGCGATATGTCCGTCATGGAAGCGCTTGAGACTTTGAATGAGAATGAGCGCCGGGTGGTAGATATGAAGATACTAGGCGAGATGACTTTTCAGGAGATTTCGGATACTTTGGGAATTCCCATGGGTACCGTGACCTGGCGTTATCAGAATGCAATTAAGAAATTAAGGAGGTGTGGATATGAGTAAGTCTTTTGAAGAAAGTTACAAAGCAGAAATCGGTAAAAATATTCCTGACTTATGGGACCGTATTGTTGCGGGGATTGAAGCTGATGAGACAGAACAATATACCGCCTTTCACGAGGAGCAGCAGAAACTTGACGAAACAAAGATTTTGATGGAGATTTATGAGGCCACAGAGATGTCATATAAGGCTGAAGAGGCATCCTATGAGGCTGTGAAAACATCTTGCGAGGCTGAAGAGGCATTCTATGAGACTGAGGAATCATCTTACGAAGCCGAAGAAACGCCTTATCAGGAGAAAGAAGTGAAAGAGGTCTCTTCCAAGGTTGTTTCCTGGAAGAAACATTTCAGACGTCTGATGCCGGTGGCGGCAGCGGCTTGTATTTTGGGTGTTTTTGTGATTCCGGCAACGATTTTGCTTGTGCAGATGGCCGGAATGAAGAGCATGGATAGCGCTGAATCAGCACCGGATATGATGATGGATGCTGCGGCGGAAGAAAACTATACGGCAAATACACAGGCCGGAGAGGCAGAAGATAAGTTTACGGCAGATAATATGCTGACAGGAAATCTGAGTTTCAAGGATGATTATGATGCCGGAGCAATGGAGGATAAAAGGTCTGAGGAAGGAATGGTTGCAGGCAGTGATTCCGGAGAAGACGATACCACTCTTGACGAGAACAATGAAATAGACGGTATTGTGGCTTCCGCAGAGTTTCTGATTGTCGGGGAAGTAATCCGGTTCGGCGAATATGCAGAGTGGAAAGATGCGCAGGCGGACTATTTGTATGCACCGGAAGAGGAACCGGAGAATGCCATGTATGTGGAGCTTCTTCTAACAAGCGGTGCGGAGGAGTTTGAATATTTGGAGTTGCCGATTACGGAAGACGGCAGAATTGTATTGCCGTTGAATTCCCGTTTGGGTGCATTGCCTGAACTTAATGTAATGTATGAGATTTCTCTGGAGCAGGATGAAGTATATGGCTGTTACAGTGTGAGCTTTTTATCTTACACGGGAGAGTAATAGTGTAAAATGGAGGAAAACATGGAAAGAACAAGCGGAAAGAAGATTTTGGGAAAAATGTGGCGAAATGCTTTTTTATCGGTGATTCTTTTGTCATTGGCTTTTTTAGGGGGATGTAAAAGAGAAGAAGGAATCGATAATAATCGTTTCGACGTTAATATGAAATATGGTTACGATAATGAGATTGTAGTCGGAAACTATATTCCTTTTGAAATTGAACTAACAAACAATGGGGAAGATTTCACGGGAAACGTACAGCTGATTATCCCCAATCGGGACGGAAATATCATGTACCAGAAGGAGTTGTCACTGCAGGCCGGTGCTACTAAGACAGTGTCTTTAACGGCAAGTGTGAATCAGTATATTCCGCTTGTGAATGTAAGGGCAACCAATAAGGAAGGAACCGTAATCTGGAAGTCGCTGATACAAGTAAGTGCGCAGACTGATGATACAGACATGAAAGAGATACATATCGGAATCCTGTCTGATGATTACAGTGCACTTGGGTACATGGACAGACAGACGGAATTGATGCAGGGGGGCGGAATTACAAAGATTCATGAGCTGAAGGCGGATACTTTCCCTACAGATGCAACTGCATTGGATATGTTAGATTCCATTCTCATTTCGGATTTCAGTACCGACTCATTAAGTGATTCACAGATCAATGCATTACGTACATGGGTTTCCAAAGGAGGCGCATTGATTCTGGGAACGGGAAGTACCCATAACAAGACGCTTTCCAAATTAAATCACGATTTCTTTGAGATTGAAACAGGTGAACTTGCTAAATATTCCACGTCATTTGGGCTTGTTTACTATGTGGAAAATGACGGAAACAATATAAATGATCCTTATCTTGATGCAGCCTATGAGGAGTTTTTCATGCAGGATTATGATGCCAATCGGGCGGAGTATGAGGAATTGTATTTGGAAGAGTTCTTTTACTTTACCGGATATACACCGGAAGATTATGAAGATCCGGGTACATGGGCTGCGCAAGAGTTCTATTGGTATGCTTACGAAAAGTATTATGATGTGTATTATGAGGAATTGCAGGCTGCCAAGCCGGTGGAAGAGCAGCCTTATGTTACATGTGATGTGCTTCCCTTAAGCGGAGACTTTGTAGAAAACAGTGAATTTGTGTGGGAAGGAGATATTGAAGGAAGCGGGAATACATATCCGGCAATTTGCTCAAAGCGGAGCGGGTCCGGAACGATTACAATCTGTGCCGTTGATTTCACCAAGAATCCCTTTAACAAATATATTGGCAATAATGTCTTTTTCTGCCTGGCATTGAGAGAAGCAATGCGGGCATGTGATATGGGATTTGCTTCGCACTTAAACGGTTACTCTTATTACGCGGATACAGATGTGGTAGGCGAGGGCCTGCTTAGGGGATCAGCCAGGGCGTATGTCCCGCCTGCAGCGATATACCTGCTTCTGATATTTGGTTATCTTGTGACAGTGATTGTATTGCATGTGGTAATGAAGAAGAAGGGTAAAACAATGCGGTTGTGGATCATATATCCGGTGATGGCGGTGGCAATGGGTATATTGATTTATTGTGTCGGATTTTCGACACGTTTGTACCGGCCGGCAATTACATATATCAGTATTATTGATCCTTCAGAAAGCATTACGAACAAAAAAACGGGAGTTGCCATTGTTACACCGAAGGGGAAAGAACATCAGATTTCTTTCCGAAAAGAATATATCGTTCATGATGAAAGTTATTACGACTATTACTATTATTACAGTTATGATGACGGAACCTATGATTATGATTCCTATACGGTCGCATATATCAGTGACATGGATGAAACAAGGATTTGTCTGCCGGGAAAAGAGGCCCTGCATACATCGAACTACTGCCTGGAAACAGCATATCATACGGAAGGAACAGTGGATGTTTCCCGCGTCGGAAACGGGTTCCGTGTGACAAATAATTATGGTAAGGATTTAGTAGGTGTGGGAGTAACCCACAATTTGAATGTCTATTATATCGGTGATTTAAAAGCCGGCGAGAGTAAGGTTGTTACAGAATTCGAAAAGGGATATTCCGTATATAATGCGGCAGAAAGCGTATCAAGCGCATATGCCGACGAGAATAAGTGGGCTTATATTTCAGGTTTGCTTTTCGGAACCCTTTCTCCTTCCTATGAGCGTGTTATGGGGAATACCACGGCATTAGAGGCATGTCATGCCGTAATGAGTGAAGTGGATAATTATGCAACCGATACAGGAATGGCGTCCGGTGTGGAAATGCATGTATTTGTATATGCATGCGTGAAAAATCCGGAAAAGGGAATTTATCAGCAGGATACCGATTACAGGGAGCGTTGCGCAGAAGTGATTTGCTATGCAAGACCTTATTCGGATATCAGAGTGGAAGCGGAATAAGGAGGCGGACAGAATGCTTGAGATTAAACATTTATATAAAAGATACGGCCGCTTTCTGGCCGTGAATGATTTGAACATGAATGTGGCGAAAGGAGAGCTCTTCGGTTTTGTCGGTGCAAACGGTGCCGGTAAAACGACTACCATGCGTATCTGCGTGGGGCTTCTTTCAGCGACTTCCGGAAACATCCGGATTGATGGTGAAGACGTTTTGGACAATCATAAACTGCTGAGCCGCAAAATCGGTTATGTGCCGGATTTCTTCGGTGTATACAATAACTTTACGGCAATGGAATACTTAGAGTTTTTTGCAGCAGCCTACGGAATTTACGGGCAGGAAGCAGAGGCTTTGTGCAAGGATTTACTTGAACTGGTTAAGCTTCCCCATAAGGCAAATACAGACGTAAACGGTCTTTCCCGCGGTATGAAGCAGAGAATGTGTCTTGCAAGAGCACTGGTGCATAATCCGGAAATTCTCTTTTTGGATGAACCGGCCAGCGGTCTTGACCCTAAGGCTCGTTTTGAATTGAAAGAGATTCTTAAAAATCTCTCCTCCATGGGCAAAACCATTATTATCAGCTCCCACATTTTGCCGGAGCTGGCAGAGATGTGTACCTCCGTGGGTATTATTGACAAAGGTCATCTGGTATTGCAGGGAAGCATGGAAGAGATTCACCGTGCTGCGGCAATTTCAAGCCCTGTAATCGTAACGGTGGAAGAGGATAGTATAGACCATGCATTTGAATATTTGAAACAGCTTCCGAAGGTGAAGGGGCTTACTTCACAGGGAAGCAGGATTCAGATTGTTTTTGACGGAAACAAGGAAGATGAGAAAGAACTTTTGTATAACATGGTTACAAATGATATCGGCCTGTATTCTTTTACCCGTCAGGAGGGAAGTCTCGAATCCCTGTTTATGCAAATTGTTTCTGCACCCGGTAAGGCTGCAGCAGGCAGCGAAGGAGGTGTGTGATGAGCGGATTTCAGATTAAAAATGCGGTGCTTCGCAAAGATATGATTCTTGATATGAAGCGGCCCAAGATTGTTTTGTTAATGATGCTTATTAATGTAATTCTTGCAGCGGCTCTTGGAATGGCATTTTTGTTATTGTATTTCACTGCCGGTTATCCGGATATGGAAAGTGCAAGAAGTATGATCAATCTTTTCAGTATTATGGTATGGGGGGAAGAAATCATGATTCTCTTCCTTTCCCCGGCACTGACAGCAGGCGCAATTTCCATTGAAAAGGAACGTCAGACCTTAGAGGTATTGCTTACCACACAGATGAGTCCTATGCAGATTGTAATGGGCAAATATGTATCCAGTATCAGCCTCGTAATCATGCTGATTTTGTCCACGGTACCTTCACTTAGTGTGGTGTTCATTTTCGGCGGAATTTCGTTGTTCCAGATTGTGCAGATTCTTCTTGTTTTGATTGTGTCTGCCTGCTTTATCGGTACCTTCGGTGTATTCTTTTCGGCATTGATTAAAAACACGATTTTGTCGGTTATTTTGACTTATCTTACTGTGGGTGTTGTGTTGGGCGGAACGATTTTTTTGTGCTTCGGCGGAATGATTGGCGGTGCCCTGGCAAATGAACTGGTTATGGAAGCTGCATGGGATATGTATAAGATTGACCTGGAAGACCCTTTAAGCGGTGATATCTTTATTTTTGTACTTTGCTTAAACCCGCTTGCCACGCTGTATGACGCTATCGGTCAGGTCTTTGGCTATAGCTCTGACTGGCTTTTTGGTTACGGGGAACCGTATTATGGTTTTAAGGACATTGAATGGTATATCCACTTTACACCGGAGAATATTGCCCTTGAGTTATATACCGAAATCAGTCTTGTAAGTCAGGCAGTGATTAGTGCATTACTGCTTCGGGCTGCCGGATTTTTCTTAAAACCGGTTAAAACGAAGGTATCCAAAAAGATAGTGACTTAGTGAAAAAAATAATGTCTTAGTGAATAGAAAGATATGTTTTGTAAAAAGAACCTTGTAGGCTTGCTTACAACGGAGGGGAAAGATGGAAAAAGACAGAGTTATTTCGAGTTTTATCAAAAAAGTAAGAAAACGTTTATGCAGAAATATCTGGGTTCAGTCCATGCTTTGGGCATTTTTGGCGGGTATGCTTGTTTGGGGAATTTTTAACCTCATTGCCTTGTTTATCCCTTTTTACGGTGCCCCGCTTTATGGTTTGCTTGGCTTTGTGATTACGCTGGTTGCGGGTTGGATTGTTGCAGTGAAACGTTATCCGAATATGCGGCGCACAACCCTGCAGATTGACAGCAAGGGATTGAAGGAGCGTGTGACTACTTCTTACGAACTTGCCGGTAAGACGGATTTTTACAGTGAACTGCAGAAGTCGGATACCATTAAAAGAATTCAGGGAATACACATCAGAAAGAGTTTTCCTCTTATGGTGCGTAAGCGTGTGTATGCCTTTCTTTTTCTGGCATTGATTTTTACCGTGACTACGGCAATGTTCCCGGCAAAAAGCAAGGAAGTGGCCAGAGAGCAGCATGAACTGCAGGAACAGATTGAAGAGAAAGCGGATGCGCTGGAAGAGATTGTAGAGGAGTTTTCCAAGCAGTATGAGCTTACCAAAGAACAGCAGGAAGCCTTGGAAGAACTTCTGGCCGATACCATTAAGGAATTGGAAGCGGTGGAGGATTACGAACAGATTGCCAAGGTAGAGGAACGTTTCCAAAATAAGTTAAAAGAACAGTTCCAGGAACCTATGAATAATTACCAGGAAGCCAAGGCCATTGAAAATGCCATCCAGGAAAAAATGGAGAACGGCATGACCGAAGAGGCAAGGCAGGAGTTGGCAGATGCCATCAATGATCTGCAGCAGCAGGCCAAAGATCAGGAACTGCAGGACCTTGCGGAACAGATTGCACAGGAATTGGAAGAGAATGGTGAGATATCACAGGAGACAATGGAGCGTCTGGAAGAATATATCAATGATAATTATTCCCAGATCGGTCAGCCCGGTCAGCCCGGTCAGGGTCAGCAGGGCCAGCAGGGTCAGCAGGGACAAAACGGTCAGAACCAGCCCGGCGAGGGGCAACAGGGCCAGAATAATCAGGGCCAGCAAGGACAAAACGGTCAGGGCCAGCAAGGAAATCAGGGGCAAAACGGTCAGGGCCAGCAGGGTGATGGAAACGGTCCCGGCAGCGGCTGGGATGAAGGCAGCAAGTACGGCACGCAGGAGAAGGGAAATTCAACCGGTGAGAGAGTTATGGTCGGTGAGGATGATCTTCCTGCCAATGAAACCTTAAACGGCCAGGCAAATGCCGATGGTGATTCCAACTATGTGCAGTCCGAACAGGTTTTTGCATGGAACGGAAATGCCGTTGAATTCAGCCAGGTAATCGGTGAATATACCAACCGTGCATATAACAGTCTGCAGAACAGCAATTTACCGGAATCCATGAAGTCCCTGATTCGGGATTACTTCTCGGGATTGAATGAATAAAAGAGGAAAGGAAAAATATAGAGATGCTTGAAAATGAACAGGAATTGCAGGGAATCATTCAGAAGATAAATGCGGCGGAAGCCGAAATCGGCAAGGGAATTATCGGCCAGAAGGAGGTTGTGCGTCAGGTTTTACTGGCCATGCTCTCCGGCGGAAATGTTTTACTGGAAGGTGTTCCCGGACTTGGTAAAACACAGTTGGTCAAGACCATTGCCAAGGTATTTGATATGGAATTTTCCAGAATTCAGTTTACTCCGGACTTGATGCCGGCAGATGTTACCGGTACCAATCTCATTGTAAAAGAAGACGGTAAAAACGTATTCCGTTTCCAGAAGGGTCCTGTATTTTCGAACCTTCTTCTGGCAGACGAGATTAACCGTGCTACGCCCAAAACCCAGTCTGCTCTTTTGGAAGCCATGCAGGAGCATACCGTAACCGTAGGAACGGAAACCTATGCCATGGAAGAACCGTTTATGGTATTGGCAACCCAGAACCCTATTGAGAACGAGGGTACTTATCCGTTGCCGGAAGCGCAGCTGGACCGTTTCCTTTTCAAGATTAAAGTGGATTTTCCTTCTTTGGAAGAGTTGAAGGAGATTATGGATATTACCGTAACCAATCGTCAGGTAGAGATTTCACCGGTTATGAACGGACAGGATATTTTAGCCATCCGCTCCGTAATCAGAGATATTCCCATGGCAGATGCCGTGGCAGAATATGCGCTTAGGATTGTCGTGGCAACCCACCCTGAGGTGGCCGGCGCCGGCGACTATGTCAAGAAGTATATTTCCTGCGGAGCCAGCCCCCGTGCGGCACAGGCAATCTATAATACAGCGCGTGCAAAGGCATTCATTGAAGGACGTTACAATGTTTCTTTTGATGATATTAAGAGTGTAGCATATCCGGCGCTTCGTCACCGTATCGCATTGGGATTCGAAGCTTTGGCTGACGGTCTGGATGCCGACACCATTATTTCGGAGATTATTTCTTCCGTCAAAATCTGATTGTGAGGCAACTACATGGAGAACGTATTTGATAGCGAATTTTATTCCAAATTACATACACTTCGCATGTCCATTGCCATGCACCTTGCCAGCGGAATGAGCGGCGGACGGAAGTCCAATGCCAAGGGTAACTCAGTAGAGTTTTCCGACTTCAGGGAATACCGTTTGGGAGATGATTTCCGGCGAATTGACTGGAATGCCTACGGACGGTTTGATAAGCTGTATGTGAAGCTGTTCATGGAAGAAAAGGAAGGTATCTTTAATTTATTTCTGGATACCAGCAAGTCCATGGACTTCGGCGAACATAATAAAGCAGTGGCTTCTCTTCGGATTCTCGGTGCCTTTTCTTATATCGTGCTGGAGAATTCAGACAGGCTCTACCTGAATTTTTTGAGCGAAAAGGGATTGGTGGAAAGCAAGGGATATGCAGGGCGACAGGCCTTCCCCAAAGTGATTGAGCGTTTAGAGGGTACTACGTTCGGCGGAAACGCGGATTTGTTTGAGGCCCTTTCCCGCAAGAAGTTAAACCGCAGGGGAATGAGCGTGCTGGTTTCTGACGGATATACCAATCGTCTGGAAGAAATGCTTCGTTACCTCAAACTGAAAAATCAGGATGTGGTTTTTGTGCATGTGCTTTCGGATGAGGAGATGAATCCTTCCTTTGACGGAACCGTGTCTTTGGTGGACAGCGAGAATGCCGCCAGGATGCGTATGACCATGGGGGCATCCATGTTAAAGGCATACCGCAAAAGCTACCGGTCCTTTATAGACAACATTGATTATTTGTGTAAAAAATATGCGATTACGTATATTCCCGTTTGTTCCTCAGACAGCCTGGATTCCATGTTCTTCCAGTCATTGTCAAAGGTTTCCAAACAGGGTTAGGGAAAGGGAGAACCATCGTGAGATTATTGTATTTATGGCCGTTGATTTTCTTGATTTTAATCCCGGTCATTATCATTATGTATTTACTGAAGCAAAAAGCCGTAGAACGTCCTGTTTCTTCGCTTTTTCTCTGGAACGAGATGTACCAGAATGCAGAAGCAAATACTCCTTGGGAAAAACTGAAAAAGAACTGGCTGCTTATTTTGCAGATTATTACGCTGCTTATTCTGATTGCGGCGCTTTGTTCCCCCTATCTGTTAAAAGGAGGCGTGGGTGCTGACCAGGTGGTGATTGTAGTGGATCAGTCTGCCAGCATGGGAACTCTTTACGAGGGAGAAACCACCAGATTAGAGGCAGCGGTAAAAGAGGCAGTTTCTTACGTAAAAGGATTGAAAAGCGGCACCAGAATTACCATAATTGCTTCGGCTGAGGATGCCGTTCTTTTATATACAAACGGAGACGACAAAGGACAGGCAGCAAATGTTCTGCAGGAGATTCCCCAGACACTTTTGACCGGGGATGCGACACCGGGAATGGATATGGTCCGTTCCATGATGTCCCAGTGGACCAGCGTGGAAACCGTGTGTTTTACGGATACTTACACCAATATGGAAGGGATAGAAGGATATATGGTGGATTTCTATCGCCCGGTGGAGAATGTAAGTGTTGACTACGTCGGTCATGGAGAGAATGAGAAGGGAACCGCAATCCTTTCCATGCTTACCAATCACGGAACAAATGAGGTTTCCTGTGATGTCAATCTCTATGGAGGAGAAAGTCTGTTGCAGATACAGACGGTTACTCTTGCGGGAGGAGAAAACAAGGTAGTTTATTTCGAAAACATCGATTATGACGGTTATGATGTGTCTGTGGAATTATCTCTTCAGGATGCACTCCGGGCCGATAATATATGCTACGATGTTTTGTATGAACAGGAAAGCATGGATGTTCTTTTTATGACGGAAGCAAATCTGTATTTTGAGAAAGCAATGGGAATCGTGGAAGGTGTGAATGTTACCAAATCCAACGACATTGCTTCTTTTGCTGATTTCCAGAAAGAAAATTATGACCTTTACATCTTTGACGGCATGGTGCCGGATGTATTGCCTGAAACCGGCAATATGATTTTTATGAATATATCAGACACCGAACTGTTTGACAGTGATTCTTATCTGGAAGGCGTTCTTGTGGAACCGGCGGAGCATACCCTTACCACATATCTGGAAGAGTTAACCTTCGGCGTAAGCCGGACTTATGTCTATGCCAAACCGGACTGGGCGGATTCTTTTCTGAAGTCTGACTCTGATTGTATTGGTTTTGCAGGAGAGTATGACGGAAGAAGCGTGTGTGTCATGGGCTTTGATTTGCATAATTCCGAGCTTCCCCTGAAGTCGGAATTTCCGATTCTTGTGTACAACATGATTAATTCTTCTGCCCGGACATCGCTGGTGGATATCGGAAGTTATACGCCGGGTACGGCGGTGAGTATCCGCGGTAAATTTGACGAGGAAATGCCTGTGGTAACGTTGCCGGACGGCAAGGAGAAGAAGCTGCAGGATTATCATCATAATTTCACGGACACATCGGAACAGGGTGTTTATCGGGTAAGCCAGCAGACGGCGAAGGAAACGGTTGTTTCCGGTTTCTGCATAAACTTCCCCATTGCGGAGAGCAATATTACACAGGTGCCTGCAGAGGTGCAGGGAGAAGAAGGGGAGCAGGTTAAGACTACAGTGACCGGAATGCTGGATTTAAGAAACCTGATTATCCTGTTGGCGTTATTGTTTTTAGGAGTTGAATGGATTGCGTATTTACGCAGATAATATGCGGGAGGCTTTCGGATGAGTGTTTCATTTGAACAACCATGGGTATTGCTCTTGATTCCTGTGGTGATAGCATTGTTGATTTTTTCAATGCGTTACATGGTAATTCAAAATAAAAGAACCAAAATCGGGCAGATTATTGTGCGAGGTATTCTTGCCGTTGCCCTGATTCTGGCTCTTTCCCAGATTTCTTTAAAATGGATGGGAAAGGATGTTACTACAATCTTTCTTGTGGATGTTTCCGACAGCGTGAAGGAGCAGCGTGAAGAAGCAATCAAGTTTGTGAATGATGCTGTGGAACAGAAGGGGAAGAAGGATTACGTCGGCGTTATCACTTTTGGTAAGGCGCCTATGGTGGAACAGTATATATCCCAGAGTATTTCTTTCTCGGAGGTGCAGACGGATGTGGAATGTTCTGCTACGGATTTAGAGGAAGCAGTTAAGATTGCGTTGGCAGAAATGCCGGAAGAAAGTGCCAAACGTATTGTTCTTATTTCCGACGGAAATGAAAATGAAGGAGATTTGCAGGAAACCGCCGCTACCGTTGTGGCTTCCGGATGCGATTTTCAGATTTATAAATTGGCGGAGAATAACGCGAATGAGGTTTATGTCAGCGATATGACAATCCCCAAGGAAGCGGGAATCGGAGAGAATTTCAATATTAACGTGGAAGTGGAAAGCAATGTGGCCGGTCCCGCAGTGGTAAGCCTTTATTCCGGCCGTACCTTAAAAGGTCAGCAGAATGTTTCCCTGCAAAAAGGAACCAACCGCTTCGTTTTTAAGGACACCCATACGGATGAGGGGTTAAAGACTTATCGCGTGGTGGTGGACGCCGAAGCGGATACGGTTACCGTTAACAATGAGTTTTCCGCTTTTACCAGTATTGAGGTGGAACTTCCCGTTCTTGTGGTAGAGGGACAAGCGGGGAACAGCGCGGAATTACAGGCGATTCTCGGAAGTACGGGACGTATGTACGAGGTGGTCCCCCCTTCCACCGTGCCGGTAACCATGTCAGATTTCATGGAGTATTCTGCCATTATTTTCGTAGATGTTTATGCAGATGATTTGCGGGAAGGATTTACGGAGAATTTAAGCTCCTATGTGAAAGACTACGGCGGAGGCTTTGTGGCTACCGGCGGTAAAAACAGTTTTGCGCTGGGAAATTATCGGGATACTCCCATCGAGGAAGTGCTTCCGGTTTATATGGAGCTAAAGGGAGAAAATGAGGTTCCCGTCATGGCGATGCAGTTAGTAATTGACCAGTCGGGAAGTATGAGTGACGGAAACGGTTTCATTACAAATCTGGATCTTGCCAAGGAAGCGGCAAATGCAGCTCTTAAAAATGTGCGTGATACAGACTACATCGGTGTCATGGCATTTGACGATGATTATGATAAGGTAGTACCTCTTCAGCTTGCCCAGGATAAGGAAAGCATTTCAAATTCTATTTTTGCGATTGGGATTGATGGCGGAACATCCATTTACCCGGCGCTTCTGGAAGCTACTTCGGATGTGAACCAGTGTGATGCCATGGTGAAGCATATTCTTCTTCTGACAGACGGACAGGATTCACAGACCGGCTACGAGGAATTGATTCAGACAATCAACGATGCAGGCATTACTCTCTCTACCGTGGCAGTCGGAACCGGCTGTAATTCCACCCTTCTTGAGAGCCTGGCAACGTCCTGCAACGGACGCTACTATTATACGGATATTAATTCTGACATTCCAAAGATTTTTGCCCAGGAGGTATTTTTATCTTCCAACACCTATCTGGTGAATGAAACATTCACTCCGGTGATTACCTCTAACGACGGAATGATTCGTGATGTGGCGGCAAACGGTATGCCGCAGTTGTACGGATATGTGGCGACGACACCCAAGGAGAGAAGCATCCAGGTGTTACAGACGCCTTATGGAGATCCTCTGCTTGCTTACTGGCAGTATGGTCTCGGTAAAACAGTGGCATGGACTTCGGACGTTACCGGAGAATGGTCTTCTCCTTATTCCGGATGGGAAAACACACCGCTTATGTGGCATAATATTCTTGAATATCTGGATTCTGATATGTCTATGGAAGGCAGCTATACGGAAGTGGTACAGAATGGCGGAACCGCTACGGTACAGTATTTCACAGAGGAGTTCGATGCACAGACATCCGTCTGGGCTACCGTATATGAAGATTCCGGAGAGAATTACGAGGTGGAGTTAAAACCCACCAAACCCGGTGAATATTCCGCAGATATCGATATGGACAGCACCGGTATTTACAGCATTAACGTGAAACAGAAACAGAACGAGGATGTGGTCAGCAGCACCAATACGGCAGCCATCATGCAGTATTCCATGGAATACAGGTTCTATCCTGACAATACCCTTTTGGAAGAATATGCGGCTGCAGTGGGCGGCACTATGCTGCAGATGGCAGAGGAGGTTTTTGCAACAAGACCGGAGCAGGTAAAAGCAAGATGGAATCTTTCCACCTATCTTCTTATTTTTGCCTGTCTGTTTTTCCTTGCGGATATCGCCATCAGACGCTTCCATCTTGACTGGACGGAGATTTTGGCCAAGGCAGGGAAAGGGGCGAAGGCGGCAGGGGAAAATGCCGCAGCAAGGAAGGCAGCCCGGGCTGAAGCGGACAAAAGCAGGAAAGAAGCAGCGCATTTGGCAGAGGAGAGTGCTGTTTTGATGAAGCAGCCCAAGGAAACCCACCGTCATACGGAAGTAAAAGGTGAGGCGGTGCAAAATAAAATAAATAGGGCTGAAACAAATAAGAACGGAACAAACAAGAACGAATCCAATAAGAAGGAATCAAACAAGAATAAAGCAAATAAGAATAAGTCAGATAAGAATCCGGCCGCACAGAATTCATCCAACCGGTTGGATACCAAATCTTTATTAAAAGGTTTGGAAGAACGTAAATAACTTCGCGATGGTTACGGAGGAAAGTATGAGTACAGAGAACGAGAAGCAGGAACACATTCCCAACGAGGTTGCGCTTACAGAAACAGAAGAAGAACTTGCGGAAACGGAAACAGAAGCAGAGCTTGCGGAAACGGAAACAGAGGCAGAGCTTGCAGGAACGGAAACAGAAGCAGAGCTTGCAGAAACGGAAACAGAAGCAGAAATTGCGGAAACTGTGAGCAAGGAAGCGGGACCTACTGAGGGCCCCTTTGCGGAGCAGACGGAGGCTATAGCAAATGAGATGGCCTGGAGTAAATTCCAGAGACTGGTGAAAAGTCAGAAGGACAGGCAGGAGGATCCCGTGAAATATGCAGGTCTTGGCGTCGGAACCAAGGTGTTTTTCTGTTGTCTGATTGCCCTTCTTTCCTTAGGCGTTGTTTTTACCATTGTGATGCATTTTGTCAGCAAGAATAACGATGAACTTCCGGTGGCGGACGGGGGAGAGACAGTGGTTTCCCAGGATGTGGATACGCAGAAGCCGGGAAGTGAAAATACGGCAAAAACAGAAGAAGGAGCTTTTGCTGACGGCTTTGCGGGAGCGGAAGGGAATTCCTATGTAAGCACAGGGAAACTTTCGGAAAATGGCAACGGATATGAAGGAAGAGAAGGCAGCGGAGCGTACAATTACGGAGAAGCGTTGCAGAAAGCCATTCTCTTTTATGAATTACAGCGAAGCGGGGATTTGCCGGAAGAAGGAAGATGTAACTGGCGCGGAGATTCCGGTTTGACGGACGGCGCTGATGTGGGGATTGATTTGACCGGCGGACTTTACGATGCGGGCGACCATGTGAAATTCAATCTTCCCATGGCTTATACTTCTTCCACGTTGGCGTGGAGTGTCTATGAAGACCGCGAAAATTACGAAGAGAGCGGACAGTTAGAGTATCTGTTGGAGACCATTCGCTGGGTGAATGATTACATGATGAAGTGTCACCCCGAGAAGGAAGTTTTCTATTATCAGGTAGGGGACGGAAACGCAGACCATTCCTGGTGGGGACCCGCCGAGGTTCTTCCCATGAACCGTCCTTCCTACAAGGTGGATAGAAACAATCCCGGATCTACCGTTTGCGCCGGGGCAGCAGCTTCTCTTGCTTCCTGCGCAGTGATTTTTGAAGAAACCGACGCGGCGTATGCCAAGGAGTGTCTTGCACATGCCAGGGAACTTTTCGATTTTGCGGAAAGTACACAGAGTGATGCCGGATATACGGCAGCCAACGGCTTTTATACTTCTCACAGCGGATTTCAGGATGAACTTGCCTGGTCGGCAGCATGGCTTTACATTGCGACGGGGGAGGATAAGTATCTTAGCGCGGCCAAGAATCATTTCGGACAGACCAATCAGGACTATAAGTGGATGCACTGCTGGGATGATGTGTCTCTAGGGGCGGCATATCTTTTGGCGCAGCAGACGGATGAAGAATTATACAAAAATCATATAGAAAAGAATCTCGATTACTGGACCACGGGTGTGAACGGAGAAAGAATTACTTATACCCCGAAGGGACTTGCCTGGTTAGACAGCTGGGGGTCACTTCGTTATTCTACCACGGCGGCATTTGTGGCAGCAGTATATGCGGATTCTTCCATGTGTACGCCGTCAAAGGTCAAAACATATCAGGATTTTGCCCTGGAACAGGTGAATTATGCACTGGGAAGCACAGGGATTTCTTATGAGATCGGTTTCTCGGAGCATTATCCCCAAAATCCTCATCACAGAACTGCCCAGGGTTCATATAGCAACAATATGAATGAACCGGCTGTGGCAAGACACACTTTATACGGGGCGTTGGTAGGCGGCCCGGATGCAAGTGATAATTACGATGACAGCGTTTCCAATTATGTGAATAATGAGGTAGCCTGTGACTATAATGCGGGCTTTGTAGGGGCATTGGCGCATTTGTACGGAACCTACGGCGGCAAGACGTTAGTGGATTTTGGCGCAGTGGAAGAAATAACAGAGGCCGAGGTATTTATCAATGCGGCAATCAATACTTCGGGGGCTGATCACACGGAAGTTAAGGCCTATGTAACCAACGTATCAGCATGGCCGGCAAGAACCCTTAAGAATGTTACCTTACGCTATTTTATGGATTTATCGGAAGTCTATGCATCAGGCGGTACGAAAGCTGATGTGAAGCTTACCACCAACTATAGTCAGGGAGGAAATGCCGGAGGCATTTTACCCTGGAATGAAGAAGCACATATTTACTATGCCGAGATTGATTTCGGGGATACTTTGATCTATCCGGGCGGGCAGGATTGCTACCGGAAAGAGGTGCAGTTCAGGGTGACGTCAGGCACTGACTGGGATCCTTCCAATGATTTTTCCTATCAGGATATTGCAGGAAGCAATTCCGGAACACTTCTGAATGCTCCCCACATGGCGCTGTACGAAAACGGTGCCCTGGTATTTGGCAGTGAGCCGGACGAGGAAGGTGTTGATGTTTCCGCATCGGAAGGTACGGACAAGCTTCCTTCACAGGAAGGTACCGGTTCCGGCAATAATCAGGACAACAATGTTCCTTCCGGTAGCAATAAGGGCGAGGCGGAAGGTGACGGCATTCTTCTTAAGGTAGAGAATCAGGCGGCATCCGGCAGCGGCTCTACCATGGGCATGTTTTTAACCGTGCAGAATAAAGGTACGGGAGCAATTGACATATCCAAACTTAAGCTGGAATACTTATTTACCGCGGACACCTCCGCAAAGATGCTTTTCTGGTGCGATTACTCCTGCATTTCCGGAAGCAATTATGAAACCTTAACAGACACCGTCAAGGGAAGTGTTGTGGCGTTGGATACGAAGAAAACGGGGGCTGATTCCGCAATCACCATAACCTCTTCTTCCGGTACCGGGCTGAAGGCCGGGGATGAGTGGACCATTCAGCTTCGCGTGGCGGCAGAAGACTGGGGAACCCTGAACTTCGGAAATGATTATTCTGCAGGCGGCGCGGAAAAGATTCTTGTTTATTACGACGGCGTTTTGATATCCGGAGAGACACCCTGAGAGCAGAACCGGCGTGCCGGTTCCGGGGGGCGTGCCAATTCCGGGGGGCTGCGTGGGTATTTTATAGGCTTCTGAGTTATCGGAACAACGGAATTATTGTCGTAGAATAAGTAACTTTGAAAGAGAAAAGTTTCTGGCATAAAAATAAAAAAATGATTGCAAACAGTGAATAAAAAAGGTAAAATTATAGTAACTATAGAGTACTATGGTTTTAGTAAAGAGAGGATTTGGCAGGAGGCATTTCGAGATGAAACAAACATACGAGTTGAATCGTGAGTTTAAGCAATTATTGGGTGGCAATACAGAAGCATTTCGTAATATATATCTTTTGACTGTAAATGATATTTATTTCCATGTGAAGCAGATTATTCAGAATGAGTCTGAGGCACAGAGAATGGTGGCCAAGATTTATAAGAGTATGTTTTTAAGACTGGATAAGCTTGACAAGGCAGAGAATTCCGTAAAGTGGATGAATCAGATCATGTATACGCATCTGTCTGACTGGATTAACGTACATTGCTCCGGAATGCTGATGGATGAAGAAATGGGCAGATATGATCAGATGGCTACCACGATTAACACAGGCAGAACTACCATGCTGACAGATCCCGAGATTGCAAATCTTGCAGCGCACTATTTACAGCATCTGCTTCCCATTCATGCCATTGCAGGTCTGGCATATTTCTTTGACGGACTGGATAATCAGTTTATCTGTGAACTGTTGCACTGTGATGATGATGTAATCATTAAGAGAACAAGATACATTCTTCTTTTGATTGACGGATATTGCAAGAATTACGCCAACGAGAATGACATGGAAATTAAGACCATTGATATTCCTCTTTTATTACTGGGTTACATTATGTTGTTTAAGGATACGGTAATTCCCAATCCGGATGAAGTTTATATGGCAATTGTACAGGAATTACAGTAATAATCTTGTAAGTTCTTTGGGTGAAAGGATTGCAGAAAGGATGTGATGGAATGGATATTGCAGGCTTGGCTATGGTAATGGCACAGAATGATACAATGTCTAAGATTGGAGTGGCTGTTCTCGACCGCACCATGGAGACCGCAGAAGCGGCAGGTGACCGGTTAGTGCAGATGATGGATGCCGCGGCCATGCAGCGCTCGGTAACGCCACACATCGGAGGAAATATTGATATTTCATTGTAGGATTAGAGGTCTTGCGTTCGGGAAAGGACGCAAGACTTTTTAGGTTTGCAGAAGGTATCGCAGAAGCTATCACAGAAGCTATCGCAGAAGCGCTTCCTTTTCTGTGTTTAAAGTTTGTTTGTTGCGGGAGAGAATTATGGGTTTACGTTTTTGGTTCGGAGCTTCCGGCTCGGGCAAAACCACGGAAGTACAACAGGAAATAATACGTCGGGCAGGGGCAAACCGGGATACACAGTTTTTGATGATTGTGCCGGATCAGTTTACCATGCAGACGCAGAAACAGATGGTGACGTCCCATCCTGACGGAGGAATTATTAATATTGATGTATTAAGCTTTGGGCGTTTGGCACACCGCATTTTTGAAGAGGTGGGAAAGCCGGAGCGGCAGGCCCTGGATGACACCGGTAAATGTCTTTTGTTAAGAGGCATTTTAAACGAGAGGAAAGAGGAGTTTCCTCTTCTTTTCGCGGGGTTAAAGAATCCCGGATTTATTCAGGAGATTAAATCCGTTATTTCCGAATTTATGCAGTACGGGCTGGCGCCGAAGGACGTTTCAGAGCTGGCGGTTTATTCCAAGGAGAGAAAAAGTTTAAACCTTCGCCTGCATGAATTATCGGGGATGTATGAAGCATTCCTGGAAACCTGCGGAGAACGTTATATTACCACGGAGGAAACCCTTGATTTGCTCTGTGAGCGCTTGTCTTATTCCGAACTGATTCGTAAAAGTGTTGTAGTGTTTGACGGTTTTACCGGCTTTACTCCCATTCAGAATAAAGTAATTGAGAAACTTCTGATTTACGCAAGAGAAGTCAATGTGACGCTGGTAATTGACGAGGAATGCAGCCCCTATACCATGGGAGAGGAAACAGAGCTTTTTGCGTTGAGTCGTAAAACAGTATATTCCCTGCAGAAGCTTGCCAAGGAGAACGGCATCTCCATGGGCGATGATGTGATTCTTACGGGCGAAGTGAAGCGGTTTATCAATAATCCCGAACTGGCTCACTTAGAAAAATCCCTGTTTCGTAAAGGTGCAAAGCCCTACGCCGGGGCGGTTTCCCGATTGGAAATTAACGGGGCGGGAAGTGTGTTGCAGGAAACAGGGCTTATGTGTAAGCGCCTTTTTGAACTCATTGAGAAAGAAGGCTACCGGTATCGTGACATTGCGGTAATCACTGCGGATATGAGTGTCTATGAAGCACCTCTGCGCAAGCAGTTTGAGAAATATCATATCCCCTATTTTATTGATAATACCAAGAGCCTTATGCAGAATCCTTTTGTGGCTTTTTTGCGCAGCGCACCGGAAATCGTCCGCAATCATTTCTCATACAATGAGGTGTTCTTCTTTTTGCGCAGCGGTCTTTTGGACTATTCTCTTGAAGATATCGATAAACTGGAAAATTATGTGCGTTCCCGGGGAATCCGCGGATATGCAGCCTGGGCCGGACCCTTTGATGCAACCAATAAGGAATTAAAAAGGAAGCCGGAGGAGCTGGAGAAACTGAATGAAATACGAAAAGATTTCATAAGTAAAATCACTCCGCTTTATGAACTGTCCCAAAGAAGTGATGCCACGGGACGGGATTATGCTACGGTTCTTTATCACCTTGCCCTGCAGGAGAAAATGGCGGAAAAGCTTGAACGGTTTGCCAAAGGGTTTGCACAGAAGAATGATTTGTCCACGGCCAAGGAGTATGAGCAGATTTACAAGCTGATTATGGGACTTCTTGACCAGATTGTTTCCCTGATGGGGGATGAGGTTATCACCATTACAGATTTCCGGGATATCCTGGAAGCAGGCCTTTTGGAACTTAGGGTGGCAAGCCTTCCTTTGGGCGTAGATTTGCTTATGGTGGGTGATATGGAGCGAACCAGACTGAAGGATGTGAAGGCACTGTTTTTCTTGGGTGTCAATGACGGCAAGATTCCCCGCGCCGGCGGAAGCGGTGGTTTGTTATCCGATTTGGACCGGGAATTCCTAACCGGGTCAGGAAAGGAATTATCCCCTACTCCGGCAGCAAATATGTTTATCCAGAGACTGTATTTATACATGAATTTGACCAAGCCATCGGAATATCTATGGCTTTCTTATGCTTCCATGTCGGAGGATGGGACCTCCCTGCATCCGGCCTATTTAATCTCTACTCTGCGGGAGATGTTCCCGGCAATCAGACACAACACTGCCACCGGGCATCCCATTTTGTCAGTGGAAGATGAGAAGCGCGGTTTTACCGGTTTGCTTCAGGGATATTTTGACAATGGTCTCTTGCCAAAGGAGAGGGATATATTCCTTGCCCTTTACCGTGACCTTAAGGACAGGGATGAAGAGTGGGTAGAGCAGATGATTGCCAATGCGCTTTCCGTTTACGAACCTTCTATGTTAGACCGCGATTCGGCAGCCCTTCTTTTTGGTGAGATTATGAATTGCAGCATAAGCAGCCTCGAAAAGTTTGCTTCCTGTCAGTATGCTCACTTTTTACAGTACGGTCTTTGCCTGCGTGAGCGGGAAGAGTATGGTTTTGAGAAGGTTGACATGGGGAATGTTACCCACGAAGTATTGCAGAACTTCGGCGAAGAACTCCTGCAGAAGAAGATAGAGTGGAATCAGATGGAAGAAGAAGCCATGAACGAGGCCGTAGACAGGATTGTGGATGTGATAAGTGCTTCCTACGGCAGCGGAATTCTTCAGGGAAGTGCACAGAACCGTTACTATACCACCAGAATCCGCCGGATTCTGAAGCGGACGGTTAAGACCTTAGGCGAGCAGCTGCGGCCGGGAAGATTTGTGCCGTATGACTATGAGCACACCTTCCGGAAGCTTTATGAGGATAAATTCCTTCTAAAAGGGAAAGTAGACCGCATTGATTTATGTCGTCAGGATGACGAGATTTTTGTAAAAATTATCGATTATAAAACCGGTCTGAAAGATTTTGATTATTCCAAACTTTATTACGGCACTGTTTTGCAGCTGGCAGTTTATATGAAAGAAACATTGGAGCATCTGAAAGTGCTGCATCCGGAGGCGGAATTATCCCCGGGAGCCATGCTGTATTACCGGATTATGGATCCCAAAATCAAATCAAACGTAAGTCTTTCGGAGGAAGAGTCAGAAGCGCGTTTCCTGAAAGAATTGAATTATAAAGGCCTGGTAAATGCCAGGGCGGGCATTGTGGATGCCATGGATTCCGATTTCGAAAAGAATTCCCTTGTAATCCCTGTACAGAAGGGGAAGGATGCAGAGATTAAAGAGACCGATAAAGTGGTGAACACGGAAATATTTGAAGCAGTTCTCTCGTATGCATCATGGAAGGCTATTTCTCTGGCCAAGGACGTGAAAGAAGGAAAGATATCCTGTAATCCTGCCGTTGTATCCGGTGATGACCCTTGTGCGTATTGTGCTTATCAGGGGGCCTGCGGCTTTGACAGTAAACTGCCCGGATATGAGAAGGAGATTAAGAAAACCGTAGACCCGAAGGAGGTGCAGACATGGAAGTAAAATATACTCCCGCCCAACGGCAGGTCATTGACGCAAGAGACTGTAATGTCCTGGTTTCTGCGGCAGCAGGAAGCGGTAAAACGGCGGTATTGACGCAGCGAATCATTGAGCGTATTTGCGATGCACAGAATCCCGTATCCATTGACCGTATCCTGATTGTTACTTTTACGGAAGCTGCAGCGGCGGAAATGAAGGAACGTATTGCACAAGCATTGCAAAAGCAGGCGGCAAAAGAGCCTGACAATGCGCACCTGCAGAAGCAGCTGACTTTGATCCATAACGCTTTTATTACAACAATACACAGTTTTTGTTTATATCTTTTACGAAATCATTTCCATGAGATTCTTCTGGATCCTTCTTTTAGAATTGCAGAAGAAGCGGAAATGAAAATCCTAAAACAGGAAGTCGTTGATGCTCTCTTTGAAAAGCGTCTGGAAGAGGGAAGCGAGGCCTTCCACGCTTTTCTGGAGCAGTATGGGGGAAATCTTGATATCGAACCGGCCAAGGAGCGGGTGTTATCGTTGTATGAGTTTTCCCGGTGCCATGCATTTCCCGTGCGTTGGATGAGAGAATGCAGGGCGCAGATGAAGGAGCTGACAGCGGAAAATATCGGAAGCACGGACTGGATGCAGTTTCTGATAAGACATGAGAATGTGGTGTTGGGAGAATGCGCTGCATTGAACCGTCAGGCCATGGCTTTGGCGGCGCGGGATGACGGCCCGACCCAGTATATGGATATGCTGGAGGACGATAAGCGTTTCTTAGAGGAACTGATGGCGGCGACGGATATGAGAAGCCGCAACCTTATCATAAACGAACATTCCTTTCAGGCACTCTCCAGAAAATCCAATCCGAATCAGGATGAAAGCATAAAAGCTAAGGTGGTACAGCTGCGCGATATCTTAAAATCCGCTATCAAAGACTGGAAAGAAAACATGCATTTTGCACCGGCAGAGAATCTTTACGGGGATTGTCTGGCGGCACTTGATAATATTTTGACGCTGTTTGACGTCACCGAAGAGTTTGCAATGCTCTTTGGGAATAAAAAAAGAGAGAAAAATCTCATTGATTTCTCCGACATGGAGCACAAAGCTTTAGAGATTCTCTGGAAGGAAGAAGACGGAGCGCTTGTGGTCAGCGATGTGGCAAGAGAATATCAGGCGTACTTTGATGAAGTCATGGTGGATGAATATCAGGACAGCAATGCGGTACAGGAGTTTTTGCTGGAGAGCGTCAGCCGGCAGACGGAGACGTTCGGGAACCGTTTCATGGTAGGAGATGTGAAGCAGAGCATTTACCGGTTCCGCCTTGCCAAGCCCGAGATTTTCATGGAGAAATATAATACCTTTCATAAGGAAAACGGTAAAAACCGCCGAATTGACCTGGCAATGAACTTTCGCAGCCGCAATGAAGTCTTGCGGGGCGTGAATGCGGTTTTTGAGAAGGTCATGTTTCCCGAAGTCGGCGGTATTACCTATGATGAAGATGCCAGACTCTATTTGGGGGCAAACTATGAGGCAAACGAACAGAATTACAACTGCGAACTTCTTCTTTGGGATAAAGCGGCCTACAATGCAGCGGAGGCAGATGGTGTAATCGAAAAGATGAACGGTAAGGAGCGGGAGGCGCATCTGATTGCGGACAAAATCAAGGAGCTCCACGAGAACTTCATGGTCACACAGAAGGATGGGAAAACCATGCGTCCTATGAAGTATTCCGATGTGGTTATTTTACTGCGTGCGGCAACCGGCGTGGCAAATACCATGAAAGAAGTACTGATGAAACGGGGTATCCCTACGCACATCACTTCCAATACGGGTTATTTTTCTGTATGGGAGGTTCATCTTTTGTTGGATTTTCTTGCCGTTTTAAACAATCCCAGACAGGATATTCCGCTCTACAGCGTGATTCATTCCTTTATCGGTGGCCTTTGCGAGGATGAGATTGCCAAAATTCGGGGTGTACGGGATAAATCCGAGCGTCTTTATGATTCCCTGACTGCTTATCAGGAAAATCCCGGGGATCCTGTATGGGTTAAAATCAATTCTTTTATGACCCTTTTGTCGGATTACCGTCAAAAGGCAGTTTATATGGGCGTTTTTGCCCTGTTAGAAGATATTATTGCCGGACTGGATTATGAAAACTATGTATCGGCTCTGCCGGGAGGTGAGCAGCGCCGGGCCAATGTGCGCCTTCTTGTACAGAAGGCTAAGACCTTCGAATCGACAGGGCATATGGGGCTGTTCCATTTCCTTCGTTATATTGAGAACATGAAAGAGAAGGAGATGGACTTCGGAGAGGCGAATATTCTTGCGGAAGATGCGGATGTTGTCCGCATTATGACCATTCATAAAAGCAAAGGACTGGAGTTTCCGGTTTGTTTTGTGGCAAGAATGGATACCGCTTTTAAAACCGGTGATTTCAGTGACGAAATCCTGATGGATGAGGAGCTTGGGGTGGCCGGAAACTATTTTGACCAGTCCAGTCGATGCAATCGAAGTACCATTTACCGGAATGCTGTTGCCATTAAGAAAAAACTGGATGCAAGGGGCGAGGATCTGCGGATTCTCTACGTTGCAATGACCCGTGCCAGGGAAAAACTCATTTTGACCGGAGCACTCAATAAGACAATGCAGGCCACTGTAGGCGCTGATTTCTCCATGACAAGGCTTCTTAATACCGGTTCCTTCCTTGGAATGTGCTATCCTATCGCATTGGCAGAACCGGATATCTTTGATGTTACCGTCCATACGCCGGAGGATGCCATGGGTAGCAGTGTTGCGGAGGCTGTATCAAGGGATCTTTTGTTGGAGAATTTGTGCCGGCTTACGCCGGAGCGTAAACTGCGCTCTTTTGAATATCCCCATGCGTCACTGGAAGGTCTTTTTACCAAAACGACTGTTTCGGAACTGAAAAAAGAAGCTTATGAGGAAGCCAAGGAGCCTTCTCACGAAATGTTTGCGTCCGCAGAGGTGCTTCCCTTCGTTCCTTCCTTCATTGAAGAAAAGCAGGAGGATGGCGGTACCGTAAGGGGTAGTGCATATCACCGGGTAATGGAGCTGATTGATTACAAAGAAATGATGAAATGTGCCGGCAGGGAGGAGAAGCAGGCTCTTTTACGAAAAGAAAGAGAAGAATTCACTGCCACACTGCGTCTGAGCGGGGAGTGGGATAATCTGGTATCGGAAGATAAGGTGCTTCATTTCTTGCAGACTGATGTGGCCGGGCGTATGGGCGCAGCAGATGCCCGGGGAGTATTGTACCGCGAACAGCCCTTTGTACTGGGCGTGCCGGCAGATACCATCAAGGGTGATTTTCCGCCGGAGGAAACCGTGTTAATCCAGGGTGTCATTGACGTTTACTTCGAAGAAGAAGGGGAACTGGTGGTACTGGATTATAAAACAGACCGGGTAGAACGGGGAGAAGAGCTGGTACAACGTTACAAAACTCAGTTGGATTACTATGCCGAGGCTCTGGAAAAACTTGAAAAGAAAAAAGTGAAGGAGAAGATTATTTATTCCTTTGCATTGCAGGAGGTTATCTTTTTATGAAATATCATTACTTTTTGTTTGATTTGGACGGAACGCTTACGGATTCTTCCGAGGGAATCTGCAAATCCGTACAGTATGCCCTTTCCAAAATGGGCATTGAAGAGGGGGATTTGCGCAGCCTGGAGAAATTTATCGGTCCGCCTTTACGCATGAGTTTCATGGAGCACTATGGCTTTGAAGGAGACGTGGCAGAGGAAGCAGTGGCCTTTTACAGAGAGCGCTATAACGCGGTAGGGAAATTCGAAAATGTGCCCTACGAAGGAATTCCGCAGCTTTTGCAGGCATTAAAGGAAGCGGGGGCAGTGTTGGGAATCGCTTCCAGCAAACCGGATGTTTTTGTCCATGAAATTCTCGACCATTTTGAACTGAGTCAGTACTTCGACGTCATCTGCGGAAGCGACTTAGAGGGAAAGCGTGACTCCAAGGAAGCGGTAATTGAGGCCGCTTTGGAACAAATGGGTGTGAAGTGCGAGGCGGATAAAACAGAGTTGCTTATGATTGGTGACCGTCATTTCGATATTGACGGTGCCAAATACTTCGGCCTGGACAGTGCGGGCGTGTACTACGGTTTCGCCAAACCCGGCGAGCTGGAAGCGGCCGGCGCAACCTACGTTGTGAATACCGTGGAAGAACTCCATACACTTCTGTGTTGCGAGGGACAGAGATAAGGATGCAGAAACATAATCGGGACAATAATGTAAAAAAGAGTATAGAAGAAGAGAACAGAATAGAGAATTCCGGAAAGAAAATAAAAGAAACCGGGATGGAGAATTCAGGAAAGAAAATAAAAGAAACCGGGATAGAGAATTCAGGAAAAAGTATAAAAGAAACCGGGATGGAGAATTCAGGAAAAAGAATGAAAGAGACCGGGATGGAGAATTCAGGAAAAAATATAAAAGAGAATACAAGCGAGAATAAGAATATATGGCTTCGCCTGTGTGATATTTGTATCTATGTTCTTCTGTATTTCGTAGGGTATCTTTTTACCCTTGCCGTGATTGGGTCGCTGGCGCAGCTTCTGCCCCCGCTTACCGATTTCGCAGGGATGCTTTCCATGGGAGCGGGAGGGCTTTTGCTGGCGGTTTTTTTACCGGTCAAAAAGCTTCCTGCAGGAAATAAAAAAGCATTGCCCGGATACTGCTGCGGCGTATTCCTTCTGGCCCTTGGAAGCTGTGTGGTGTTAAATGTTGCCATGAGTTATCTGCCTTGGGAGCTGTTTGGGGGAAGCAAGGTAATGCAGGATAATGAGGCCTTTTATTCCATTCCGTTTCTGTACCGGATTCTTGCCTACGGCATAATTGCGCCCCTGGCAGAGGAACTGCTTTTCAGAGGAGTGATTCTTCATAAATTGAAAACCTTTATGCCCGCTGCTGCAGCGATTGTGCTCTCCGGGCTGGCCTTCGGAATATATCACGGGAATTTGCAGCAGGGAATTTACGGATTCTTATGCGGGATGTTGATTGGATGGATTTATGTTTATACGGATTCCTTCCTGATGTGCATTCTTTTCCACGGAGTGGCCAACATTACGGTGAACATCGCATACGCCTACAGCGGAATCGGAAATCTGCTGTATTCATGGCCCGTTGTCTGCCTGCTTTTGATTCTTGCGGCAGCAGGTGCGGTTATTCTGATTGTTCAGAACAAATGTTCTAAAAAGTATTGATATACCAAATGCTTTGTGGTATGATGTTTTTACCGCAGAAGAAGAGGATGGATTGATATCCTGAAGAAGGAGGAAGATACGGTGGAGATTCACATTTCGGTGCGTAATCTGGTGGAGTTTCTGTTGCGCTCCGGAGATATTGATAATCGTCGTGTAGGCAAGGCAGGAGAAACTGCCATGCTGGAAGGCGGAAGAATCCACCGTAAGCTTCAGAAAGCAGCCGGCAGCGGCTATGCTGCAGAGGTTTCTTTGTCTTATTGCTACTGTGCCGGAGACTACAGTATTGTAGTGGAAGGCCGGGCAGACGGTGTATTTCAGCGCGCAAGTGAGGATTTGCTGGAGGATACCGACGGACAGGGTAACCTTTTTTTATTGTCCTCCGAAACAGATTCAGATGACGAATATGTTTATATGATTGATGAGATTAAGGGAACCTACAGGGATGTTTCCCGTATGAAGGCACCACAACCTGAGCATTTGGCCCAGGCAATGTGTTATGCCTTTTTTTATGCCCACGACTATAGTCTTGCCCGGGTTGGCGTGCAGATGACGTACTGCAATATGGACACGGAAGAGGTTCGCTATTTCACATACTTTTATAGTTACGGACAGCTCCTTTTATGGTTTGATGATTTAATGAAGGAATATGAGAAGTGGGCCCGGTTCCGTGTGGAGTGGGAAGACATCCGGAAGAACAGTATCGCAGGGATTTCCTTCCCGTTTGAGTACAGGGAAGGGCAGAAGGAACTTGTGGCAAATGTGTATACCACCATGTGCCATAAGAAGAAGCTTTTCATTCAGGCTCCTACGGGAGTCGGCAAGACCATATCGACACTTTACCCGGCTATCAAAGCTATGGGGGAAGGGAGAAGTGAGAGAATCTTTTATCTGACCGCGAAGACCATTACGAGAACGGTGGCGCTGGATACAATTGATCTGCTCCGCAAAGACGGGCTGCGCTTCAAAACGGTGTTACTAACGGCCAAGGAGAAGATTTGTCCCATGGATAAGGCCGTGTGTAATCCGGATGCCTGCCCCTATGCCAAAGGGCATTATGACAGAATCAACGAGGCGGTATATGATTTGCTGACGGCGGAGGATTCCTTTACCAGAGAAAAGATTGAGGAATATGCCGGGAAACACAATGTATGTCCCTTTGAATTCAGTCTGGATATGAGCCTTTTTGCGGATGGCATTATTTGTGATTATAACTATGTTTTTGATCCTCATGTGTATTTGCGGCGTTTTTTTGAGAGTGGAACGGGAGGGAAACATTTCTTTCTTGTGGACGAGGCCCATAATCTGCTGGAACGGGGGCGGGAGATGTATTCCGCAACCCTGGTGAAAGAGGAATTCATGCAGGTTAAGAAAAGTATTAAGAATTACGGACTAACCGGCAGCGGGGAAGAAATTACCACGCACCATTCGGTGGCAATCACCAAGGCACTGGAGCGGGTAAATAAGCACTTCCTGACCCTGAAGCGCGGCTGTATTAAAGACTATGAGGAATATGGCAGTCCGGAAGAAATCAATGATTTCATTATGGCGGTAGGGAATGTCCATGGGAAGATTTCGAAGTATCTGGAAGAGTGTACCCACCCGGGAACGCTTCGCGATGAGATTTTGGATTTGTATTTTAAGCTGGCACATTTTGTGCTGATGCTCGAAACCCTGGATGATAAGTATCGCATCTATACTTCCTTTGACGAGCAGGAGAATTTCTTTTGTAAGTTATTCTGCGTCAGTCCGGAGAATCATCTTCGCAGATGTATGGAGCGGGGCGTCAGCAGTATTTTATTTTCTGCCACATTTCTGCCCATACAATATTACAAGACGCTTTTGGGCGGTAATCCGGATGACTATGAAGTCTATGCACATTCTGTTTTCAATCCGGAGAAGAAGGGGCTTTTTATCGCATCGGATGTAACCAGCCGCTACACGAAAAGGAATGAAGATATGTATTGCAGAATCGCCTCCTATATCGGAGAGATTGTGGAGCAGAGGCGGGGGAATTATATGGTGTTCTTCCCTTCCCATGCGTTTGCCCGGACGGTCTTTGGCTTTTGCAGGCAGATGTATGGTGACTCCGCGGATTCCTGGATTCTGCAGAAAGAGTACATGGGAGAAGAGGAGCGGGAAGCCTTTCTTTCACAGTTTGTCTCGGATGAGTTTATTATTGCGTTCTGCGTAATGGGAGGAATATTCTCAGAAGGAATTGACCTGAAGGGGGATGCCTTAATCGGTGCCATTGTGGTGGGGAACGGCTTGCCCCAGGTTTGCAATGAGCGCACCATTCTGAAGGATTATTTCGATGAAGAGGGCAAAGGATTTGATTATGCCTATAAATATCCGGGAATGAACAAGGTGCTGCAGTCTGCGGGAAGAGTAATCCGTACGGCGGAAGACGTGGGGATTGTAGTGCTTTTGGAGGACCGGTTTCTGGATGCCGGATATCAGCGGCTGTTCCCGAAGGAGTGGAATTCTTATATCCGTGTAAGTGAGGCCACGGTAGGAGAAGCGGTGGCAGAATTCTGGAAAGAATCTTTGTAGTGATTCAGGGAAGAACCTTTGTAGTGATTCAGGGAAGAACCTTTGTAGGGATTCCGGGGGGAAGTTTTGTGGGGATTCAGGGAAGAATTTAATATGGATTATGGAAACCAAAACGGATGCCATTTTCCGACAAATGAAATGTGAGATTTATTGACCGAAGTGTACAATTTTCGATGAAAAGTGACTTTTTTCGACAAGGGTATTCTGTGGATAAGTAGGTGGAAATGGTGGATTTCTTGCGTTTCCACATGTGGATAAGTTTGTCGGCGGGGAGAAATAATCCGCAAAACACAATTTAATCGCATTTTGTCATTTTCGGGGGGAGAGAGTGTTTTTTATGTTAACAAGATAATGTATATATATTTATTAATATACTTGTTATGTTGATATGAATTTTTGGTTGATGTGGATTTACTGTGTTGATGTGGATTTGTTATGTTGATGTGGATTTGTTATGTTGATGTGGATATGCTGTGTTGATGTGGATTTGTTATGCTGATGTGGATATGCTGTGTTGATGTAGATATGCTGTGTTGATGTGGATATGCTGTGTTGATGTGGATTTACTATGCTGAATGCGTTAAATGATTATTATTTTTCTTTTGCCGGCATCGCCTGGTGGAACTTAGTTGTTGCTTGGGTATTTGGATGATCTTTGCATTAAGATACCCACTGTTTTCAAGAGAATGATGCAAAAAGGGACCTATTACGGTCCCTTTTTTGTAAAGTAAGTCCCAAAGGCTGAATTTCAAACACCGGAATTCAGCCTAAACGTGCATTTGAACTATTTAAGGCTGAATGGAGCAAACCGGAGATACGGCCCTGGTTGGCACTTCTAAGGAAAAGGGCTGAATAGAGCAAGCCGGGGATACGGCCCTGGTTGGCACTTCTAAGGAAAAAGGCTGAATGGAGCAAGCTGGAGATACGGCCCTATTTGATAAAGTAAGTCCCAAAGGCTGAATTTCAAACACCTGAGTTCAGCCTAAACGTGCATTTAGGTTGTTTAAGGCTGAATAGAGCAAGCCGGAGATACGGCCCTAGTTGGCATTTCTAAGGAAAAAGGCTGAATGGAGCAAGCCGGGGATACGGCCCAATTTGGAAAAGTAAGTCCCAAAGGCTGAATTTCAAACACCTGAGTTCAGCCTAAACGTGCATTTAGGTTGTTTAAGGCTGAATGGAGCAAGCCGGAGATACGGCCCTGGTTGGCACTTCTAAGGAAAAGGGCTGAATGGAGCAAGCCGGAGATACGGCCCTGGTTGGCACTTCTAAGGAAAAGGGCTGAATAGAGCAAGCCGGGGATACGGCCCTGGTTGGCACTTCTAAGGAAAAAGGCTGAATACAGTCACCCGGGGATACGGCCCAATTTGGAAAAGTAAGTCCCAAAGGCTGAATTTCAGGCCACGTCCGTATAATGGTGTAAATTACAATTAAATAAAAAATGAGCCATTCGCTCATCCCTTAAGGTATAATAATAATCACCACAAAAACTAAAATACCAAGGAGGATTTGTAAATGGCTCAGCTTAATATTACCTTAA
>JAZOAG010000043.1:0-49542 GCA_045595325.1 Lachnospiraceae bacterium | reverse complement strand
GGATAGATTTCGTTGTCTTCATGACCTGAAAACAGTACTTCCACCACTTGTTTTCCTCTCCAAAAGCAATAAACAGAATCGATAGTCGTTCCACCCTCTTGATAATCAATTACTTGATAAACATAATTTTCGCCTTTCACTTTTCCAAGTTTCCTATCCTTGGGACGAATCTTTTGAGACGTATTGTCTTCTTTTACATCTTCATAATGTCGTTCCCATACACCTGTCATATATTGTATGAATAAGTTTGAATCATCCTCTTCTGTAAACTCATACAAAAAAACCGTCATTTTTGTATATTTATCATCAACATTATCTTCGTATTTATACATAATCACATTGTTTACTTTGACATCCTCATTCAAGCAATAACTCAGGTCTATATCCACATTTCCCAAATCGCTTTCTTTAACGTGCAAATATGCATTCTCTCTTCTTAGAGATTTTCTATAATCCATGGGGTACAAATTATATCTTTTCTTAATTTCTTCATACTCCTCCTCCGTCACTTCCCGTGCCCCCATACAATCCTCGAGGTTCTCTATTACACGGTCCGCAAGAGGCTTTTCTTCGCCACATGCAACAAAAAGGAACATACTCAACAATATAGTTCCGATTAATATAGCTTTTTTCATCTTCTCTTCTTTCTCCTATTATCTTAATAACTCAAATGGAGTTCTATCGTACATCTTATTTATTTCTCTTATTGTATTTGTTTTTGCATCATCAATATCTTCCTTCACACACCTTCTTTGAGAACTTCTTAAAAATGTAGTCTCATAAATATTTTAAATGTTTTAGATTTCTTTGTCAATTTTTCTCCTCCCACAACGTTTTTCGTTCAAAAAAAGACCATTGTCCTCTTATGATGCATTAAGATACAATGGTCTTTAAAATTTTCTCCAAACGTTGTCTCCGGATTTAAAACTGCCCGGCATAACGATACTATTTATCTTATTCCACAATCTGAACCTTCAACATGTTGGTCGTTCCGGAAACGCCGATAGGCACACCGGAAGTAATTACCGTCACATCGCCGGGGGCAAGATAGCCTCTATCCTCTGCCACGTTTACCGCGTGTTCAAACAGTCCGAACACTTCCTGCTTTTCACGAATCAGAACAGGCGCCACACCCCAGCAAAGGTTAATCTGGCGGCAAACCTTATCTTCCGTGGTACAGCCGATGATATCGCAATCGGGACGATATCTGGAAATCATGCGGGCTGAGCGTCCGGATTTGGTAACCGTAAGAATTGCTTTGGCATTCAAATCGTGGGCTGTGGTACAGGTTGCATGACAAATTGCATCCGTAATGTCCGGATTTGCCTCTCTTTCTCTATGGAAAAATCTTTTACGATAATCAATATCACTCTCGGTACGTTCTGCAATACGAACCATGGTTCCCAGTGCCTGAATGGGATAATTTCCCGCAGCAGTCTCACCGGATAACATGATTGCACTTGTACCGTCGTAAATCGCGTTTGCAACGTCAGCGGTCTCTGCTCTGGTCGGACGGGGATTCTTCATCATGGAATCCAACATCTGTGTCGCAGTAATTACCTGTTTGCCCGCAGCATAAGACTTCTTAATAATCATCTTCTGGATTACGGGAACTTCCTCACTGGGAATTTCCACACCCATGTCACCTCTGGCAATCATGATACCATCGGATACGGCAATAATGGAATCAATATTCTCAACGCCCTCGCGATTCTCAATCTTGGCAATAATAGAGATATTCTCTCCGCCGTTCTGCTGTAAAATAGTACGAATCTGGAGCACATCCTCCTCAGTACGAACGAAAGATGCTGCAATGAAATCCACATCCTGCTCAATTCCGAATAAAATATCCTGCTTATCCTTCGCACTTACGTAAGGCATGGACAAATGCGCATCCGGCACGTTAACACCCTTATTATTTGATAAAACGCCGCCGTTTAAGATCTTACATACAATGTCTTTGCCCTCTAAGCGAAGTACCACTGACTCAATCAAACCGTCATCAAAAAGAATCTTTGTGCCGGCGGACACATCAGAGTACAAAGTTTTATAAGTAAGGCTGACACCCTTCTCGTTGCCTTCCTGGTCATCGGAATAAAGAACAAACTCCTGTCCTTCCACCAACTCAATCTTGCCTTCCTTGAAGGTCTTAACACGAACTTCGGGGCCCTTGGTATCAAGCAAAATACCGATCGGCTTATTCGCTTTCTCTCTGGCCGCTTTTAAACGGTCCATTCTTCCTTTATGTTCTTCGTAACTGCCATGGGAAAAATTACATCTTGCCACATTCATGCCGGACTCAACCAGCTTTTCCAGCACGCCTTCCCGATCCGTTGCAGGTCCTAATGTACAAATTATTTTTGTTTTGCGCATAAACATTCTCCAATCATTTGTTTCACTCTTCCGCATAGGAACACGTCTACAATTATGGCAAATTCTTCATATCACGTCAACCGAATTTGAAATTTTTGCCCTATTACCCCCATTTCAAAAAATATTATTTTCTTTTTTGTATATTTTATACAACTATTCCCCGTAAAATCGTCATAAAAGAAGAGGGAAAACTGCTGTATTTGCACAAAATCCACCGGTTTTACTCCTCTGCCGTTGCAAATAAAACGCTGATTTTGGTTCCCACACCTTCCTTGCTCTCTAAGGTCAGTTGCGCGTCGAGACATTCCACAATATGTTTTACAATTGCCAGCCCAAGACCGGTTCCGCCGGTTTTCTTGGAGCGGCTTTTATCAACCCGGTAAAAACGCTCGAAAATCCGGTCGCAATGCTCTCTCGGAATTCCGATTCCCGTATCCTCTACCTGTAAAATCACTTTGCCCTCTTCCTGCCGGAGTCGGACCTCTACACGCCCGCCGGGCTCATTGTAGCGGATTGCATTGTCTGTCAAATTGAACAAAAGCTCCTCTAACATCTGCCGGTTTCCCCGCACAAATACCTTTTCGCCGGTCATGCTAAGCCATACCTCATGGCGGTCGGCACTAATCTGCAGCATGGAAACACAGGCATCTGCTATCTCATACAAATCAATTCTCTCCATTTCCACACCGGCGCCGGCGTCTAACTCAGACAAACGAAGGATATCATTAATCAGTGTCAAAAGGCGGGTGGCATTTTTATGGATTTCCCGGGAAAAGCGAATGATATCGTCTTCCTTTGCCATGCCGTTTTCAATCAACTCCGAATAACCGGAAATTACCGTCAGCGGCGTTTTCAATTCATGTGATACATTGGCGGTGAAGTCCTGCCTCACCCGAACGTTTTTGACAATGTCCTCATGCTGTTTTCCGATGGTTTCCGCAAAAGGCTCTAATTCCTTATAGACCTTAACCCGGTCCATGTCATCAATGTTTGCCGCCATCTGCTCAATGGGGCGAACCAGAGCCTTGGTCAGAAAGACAGCCAGCACACCGCAAAGCAGCGCCACGGAACCGCCGATAATAATCAGAGCGGGGGTCGCTGACGAAAAGATGCTTAAAATACTGCGGGACTCCTTGGAAACACGGAGGATTTTACCGTCCTCCAACATAAGCGCATAATAAAAATTTCTGGTTGCGAGGGTTCCGGAATGCCGCACGGCAAAACCTTCCCCTTCCGCCTTGGCCTGCAGAATCTCCGGTCTCTCACTATGATTATCCATAGTATCGGAATCTGCACCGTTATCAAACAGAACCGTTCCGTCTCCATCTAAAAGTGTGATGCGGAAGGATTCCTCTCCCGGCACAATCCGGTTATCCTCTCCGGAATAATCCCAAAACTCCGCTAAAAGAACTGCCGTGGTTTCCAGCTCTGACTGCACCTGCTGCCGGAATAAATCGTAAAAAAGCAACAGAATGCAAAACATGGTTAACATCATGGACAGCACCGCAATGGAAATCAGCTGAATATGTATTCTTCGCTTCATCGCTCGCCTCCTATACGCCATCCATCACATAACCAACGTTACGGATGGTTTTAATACTTTTTCCTTCCTCCCCTAATTTCTGACGGAGATTTTTTACATGCATATCAATGGTGCGGGACTCTCCTTCATAGTCCGTTCCCCAGATTTTATCCAGAATCCGGTCTCTGCTGATTACAATACCCACATTGGAAAGGAAAAGCTTTAACAGCTCAAACTCCTTATACGTCAGCTCGCAGGACTTTCCTGCCACTTTTACGGAACGCTTGGATACATCCATGCGAATGCCGTTATACTCCAGAAAATGCTCCTGCTGAGGTTCCGGCATACGACGAAGCAGGGCCTTCACGCGGGAAATCAGTTCCATCACGCCGAAAGGCTTCGTCATGTAATCATCCGCGCCGGAATCCAGTCCTTTTACCTTATCAAGCTCTGTGGTTTTGGCCGTGACCATAATCACCGGCAAATCCTTGGTTGCGGTTCTTGCCCGAAGATTTCTCAGAATAGAAAGACCGTCCGCGTCCGGCAGCATAATATCCAGAATCACCAGCGCCGGAATTCTGCGCTCCATGGCTGCACCAAAAAGTGCCCCGTTTCGGAATCCTTCCACCTCGTAACCCGCATTTTTTAATGCAAAGGTTTCAATCTCCAATATGTTTCGATCATCTTCCACAATGTAAATAACGGCCATACAAAACCTCCATTTATTTTACTTCGATACCAACCTCTTCCAAAGCTTTCAGTGCTTTCAGATACGGCACCGTGTAAGCCCTGATTTTTTTCGGTCTTGCGGTATAATAATCCGCTTTCTTTTCCAAAACACTTCTGGTCATTGTGCAAATCTGCTCTTCTTCCTCACTTACGCCATCCTCTTCCAGACATTGCAGCAAATATGTAAGCTCCGGCACCGCAGCATCGCCCATATTCTCTACGACCGTAACATCAAGGCTTTTGAACTTGCCCTCCAAATACTTCTCGACGTTATAATGCGCAATGCAACCATCCATATTGGATAAAAACAATACGCCAAGCATCACCACAACAACGAAGACTGATACCGCAACCGCCTGTAATCTGTCTGCAAACTGCTTTACACCCGCAATCACAAAAATAATGGCAAGAATAATCATCCACCAGCTGGAATACACTCTTCTGGGCGTAAGACCGTAAGAATCAATATAAAGTGCCATCTTTGACATTGCCGTAGCAATCAGAACCAATGTTGCCGCAACATATGTAAGCACAATTCCTTTCTTAATCCGGACATCAAATATCTTTGATACATTCGTAAACAGTTCCACGCACACAATAATCATCATGTTAATCACGGACACTACGCAAAGCTGGAAGAAACCCTCCCTTGCATACTCCGCATAGCTGAATTCATCCGGTAAAATTCCCGAGAAAGCAGACATATAGTACTCCCACTGGGAAATAAAAAAGACAATGTATAAAAATATAATCGGCAAAACTGCAACCACCGCGGTAATCACGGGAACCTTCTTAATCGCAGTTGCTGCTTTTACACATTTTTCTTCAGGAAAAACATTCTTATCTGCGTTATGTATTGATGCCATAAACAAGTTAAAAATATACTGCCCCACCGGTATTCCAAGGCCAAAACTTACTATATTAAGAACGACCACAGTAGAATCAAAATCAAATATATTATTGATGATTTCGTTAAATCCGGCATCATAGGACAACAGGGCCCATACGATAACGGTAGGCAGCAATGCGATAAAAAATCCAATAGAAACCTTCGCAATCACAGCGCCGCTCTTTTTTGCCTTACCGGCAAACAGACCTTTAAACAGATTTGCCGCTCCCATAAAAGGTGCAACAAAAAGTGCCTTTATAAAGTCCGTTGCAATCATATCATGAAAGCCTTTTTTCGTGGCGTTTCCGGTCGCGCTGTGAATATAATAGCAGTACGCAGCCATTGCATAGGCGTTAGCCCAGAATCTCTGGAACCCATTGGAATTAAATATCAGTGTTGCGGAAATAATAACCGCTGAAGCGGCAACCAAAACAGGCACTACACCGAATTCCGCCTTTTTTATCTTTAATACTACTGTTGTTGCCGTAAACAAAGCAAGCACCAAAAGAAACGCTCCCAGTGAATTCACATTTGCAGGAAACAGTCTGCAGATAAAATATCCGAAGGCCAGACACATCCATGCAAAAACGCTTTCTAAGCCTGTGTAATTAATGATTTTCTTCTTTGGGGCAGTGTCTGCTCTGTTCTGACACGCCACGGGTACTTCATACATAATCTCATTCATTTTTCCAATCATCCCTTTCTTCTGTAATTCAGAATTTGATTTCCTATTCATTCTCTGATACGAAGAAGAAAGATATCTTTTATTGGATTATTTAAATGAGTCTTCTTTTCTCTTTTTAACAAGCATAAGAGAATTATCGTTCAATTCTCATCCACGCCATCGGGATTCACATGTACCATGATGTGCTTTACTTTCTCGAAATGCTTCTCAATCTCATCATGAACCTCTTGTGCAACCCCATGGGCCTCTTTTAACGTATAGTCGGCCGGTAGCCGGATTTCCACATCCACATATATCTTATTGCCAAATACACGGGTTTGAAGCAGATCAATTCCCATGACCTCTTCATTTCTCATGACGCATTCATACATCTCCTGCTCTGTCTTTTCGTCGCAGGAATGGTCCACCATTTTATCCAGTGCATCCTTAAAAATATCATAAGACGCTTTTATGATAAAGCAGAAGATTACAAGGCTGGCAATGGAATCCATCACCGGAAAGCCAAGGCGTGCGCCGGCAATACCAATCAAAGCACCGACAGAAGAAAATACATCGGAGCGATGATGCCATGCGTCCGCCATCAGGGCGCCGGAATCAATCCTTTTTGCGTGAAACCTTGTGTACCAAAACATCGCCTCTTTCGAGACGATGGAAACAACAGCCGCAACTAACGCAAGCATTCCCGGCACCTGCAATTCTTCATACTGCCCATGCAGGATGTTTGACAAGGCGCCTGCACCAATTCCCAATCCGGTAATAAACAATATTACCGCAAGGACAATTGCCGCCACGCACTCCAGACGCTCGTGTCCGTAAGGATGCTCCTTATCCGCCTCTTTGGCCGAACAGTGTATTCCGATGATTACTACAATTGTACTGAACACATCCGAGGCCGAATGTACCGCGTCAGAAATCATGGCACCGGAATGAGCAATCAATCCGGCAAGGAGCTTGAGAACGGATAAAACCAAGTTTCCCGCAATGGTAATCGCGGAAACCCTGTTTGCCACCGCTTGAAACTCCTGCTCTCCGATGCTTTCTGTTCTCTTCTTTTCTTTGTTTTTTTCCATATCAGTTACCTCCGTTTTATAAAAGATAGCTCTATGGCACTTATTACGCGGACTATTAAGGACTTCCTTTTCTCTAAAATATTGCTTTACTCTTTTGACTTTGGAAGAAATTAAAAAATCCACGTTCCAGTATAAGCAACTACTGTCCCGTGGATTTAGATTACCACTGTCACATCCGTGACCCGACTCCATGACATTACGTCTCGGTCTGCTCAGTTTGTACTGTTTGTTTTGGCAGTGCAAAGAGTTAATTTATTATACCTTAAAGATGCAGATTTATCAAGCCGTACTCTATAAACTCATCCGCCAGTTTGAACCCTATATCCGCCACAGCCATTCCCACAGACAAAAACATCATCAGAATCATTATAAAAAATGACCCCTTATCATAACACAATTTTCCCCTAAAACAGGAAAAAATCAAAAGTTCAATTCCCAGCGAAATCAGAATCAACGGCCAAAGTGCAAATATAGTTTTATAACTTATCAGGCTGAAAACGGAACATAACAGAAACATTACACCAAAGGTCACCATGCAAACCCCTACCGATATAGTTCCCACACGACGCTTCGTCGCTTCATTATTCATCTTTATTCTCCTTCTTTTTACCGACAATCAAAGCAACACCTACAGCAATAATCAGAATTGCAAAAGCAAACTGAGGAATCGAATCCAGCATCGACCCCACAAAATGTAAATACTTATCCGGAACCAGATTCATGAGGAAACCGCTGAAATTATTCCAAAAAAGCGAAGCACCGATTACAATCAGAACTGCCGCTCCCCATCTGCGAAGCGTAGGGCTGGCAATCTTCGTTTTGGTTCCGTCTCCGAAAGAATCCCAGATGAAATCATCTTCCATCTGTGAAATCTCTTCTGCCGTGCAAGCCGCCATGTTTCTGGCATGAAAAAACGCATAAAACCACACCAATATGGGTACAAGCATAAACACGTCGCTGATATACAGAACAGAGGGGATAATAATGCTGGCTGCAAAAACCATCATCAGACTCAGTCCTCCCTTCATAAAACCATTGTACATTTCAGCTGCCCCCGGTATAAAAGACCATATAAAAGTAAAAAATCCGTTTTTCTTTCTTCTCATTTTATTCTTCTCCTTCATCTTTTTTTATAAAATCTAAATTCAAATCTCCCGTAAAAATATTGGTACCGCCAAACATTCTGTTCAAAACATTTCCATCGCGGTCAAAAACACCCTGCGGCATCTCCATCGGAATTTTAGTTTCAAAACGCCCGTCAAACCGGTTCTCTGTATCTATTCTCCGCGGCATAATAAACAGAAGTACCAGTGCTGCCGCAACGGAGAAACATACCCGTAAGCTGTAAGCAAGCAATCCGTTTTGCGGCGGTTTCATCCTTTCTGTCTTTCTTTCGAAGGGTTTCTTAATAACCTCCTGCTGCCTGTCATCTTCCTGCGTTTCACTGATTGCCTTGCAGATATTTTCAAACAGTTCCGGAGGCGCCGCCACCAGCTCCGTTTCTTCCACCTGTGCAATCAATTGCTCCAGTTCTTCTTCACTTAAATAAGTATTCCGTTCCGTCATTCTCACGGCACCCCCTTCCTATATAACCTTTTTATCTTCTCCCTCGCCCTGTATATATGGGTCTGTACCGTATGTAATCCGGTATCCGTTTCCGAAGCAATCTCCGCCGCAGTCTTTCCCTGGATAAAATGCTTTAGCGCTGTCGTTCGATAAGGTTCTGCCAATTCCCCGCAGTATCTTTCAAACTCCTCCATCACTTCCGCATTGATAACCTGTGCCAATGGCGGGTTCTGTTCCCCCTCTGCCTGTACAGGCATCTCTTCCTCCGCTGTGGGAATCATTCGTCTGGCCGTCGCTTTATGGTAGTCAATACACTTATTCCCTGCAATACGACACAGCCACGCCTTCTCCGACTGCCCGTCAAAGTCGCTTAAGTGATGATAGGCCGAAATAAAAGTATCCTGGGTTAAATCCTCTGCAGCAAAATAATCTCCCGTCATCTTAAGACAAATGGAAAAAACCAGATTCTGATACTGCTTCACTATCCGTATGAAATTTTCTTTTGAATCGATTTTCTCCACCTTCCTTCATGTCTCTATCTAATATAACGAGATAACGGCGATATTATATTCAAAAAACCACAAAAAAATAAAGCCCTGATAAACATCACCGATTGGTGTCAGATTATCAAGGCTTTTCCTAATCGTCAAATTCTTTTTTTATCCCCGCGCTTAGCAATCCTTCGGGAACGCGTTAAACCATGCCCTTTTATCAAAATCTTTCTTGCGGGGTGCTACCGGCTCTTCTTTGCCGATACCCACCGGAAGGAAACAAATCAGTTCATACTCATCCGGCACGCCGAGAATCTGCGCCATCTGATAACCAATTCTGTCCACATCCGTAATATGACCTTCATACCAGCAACTCTGATATCCCAGCTCCGTAATCGCCAAAAGCATATTCTCAATCGCTGCGGAATAATCCTGAACTGCAAAACATCTGTCCCGATAAGCGATGATTCTCCGGGTAAGCACACATATCATCGCCGGCGCAGTTTCTGCTGCCGCAGGCACAATCACCTGATGAAGCTTCTCCAAAACAGCCAGGTCATCTACCGCAATCAGGCTGGTGGTCTGCTTGTTGCAACCGGACGGCGCCGCCAAACCGGCCTCCATAATCTTGATAAGATCCTCTCTGGGAACCGGAGTACTCTCATACTCCCCCCGGTAACTGTGTCTTTTATGAAATAACTCAAATGTATTCATCTTTTCCCTCCTTGAAGAACAGACCAAACAAGAGTAGCCGAAAACATCAGACCCTTACGCAAGGGTATACTTTGATTTGTAACGCTCCACTTCTTTGGCAAAGTCCGGGTTATCAGGGGAACGTAACGCTTCCATGTAATGATGCGCCTCCACATCCTGACTTTCCTGGATTGCGCTGATTGCTATGTTGGAGCAGTGATCGGATACACGCTCGTAATTGTTCAAAAGGTCTGCCAATACGAATCCCACTTCGATGCTGCACTCGCCCCTGCGCAAACGTTTGACATGGCGGGCCATCAATTCGTCGCTCAAGTAGTCAATGGCTTCCTCCAGCGGCTCTACGCTCTTAGCCACCTTAATATCCTGGGTATCCAAAGCATTTACGGACAAAGCAAGAATCTCTTTTACCGCTCTTGCCAATACATCAATTTCCTTCTCTGCGGAAATAGTGAAATGCATATCTTTCTCACTCATCTCTTTGGCAGAGTGGGCCACATTTGCCGCATGGTCACCGATTCGCTCGAAATCGCTGATACAATGAAGCAGAACCGTCAGCATATGACTGTCTCGCTCGGACAAACTTCTGCTGCTTAATTTAACAAGATAACTTCCCAATTCGTCCTCGTACGCATCCAGCAAATCTTCTTTATCCATAACCGCCTGCAACTTCTCCGGCGTAAAATCATCCAACAGCGCATGGGATTCCGCAAAGGCCTCCTCCGCCAGCTTCGCCATGTCCATTGCCGCATTCTGGCACTGCTCCATCGCAAGACCCGGAGTCTCAAGGAAACGCTCGTCGAGAATGGAGAAACGCTTCTCTTCCTCTGTCGGTTCCGGTTCTTTCTCTTCCCGGATTGTGATGTATGCAAGCTTTTCAAGCAACTTGGAGAACGGAAGTAAAAGCACGGTCGCCGTTACGTTAAATACAGAGTGCACCACTGCAATTCCCATAGGGGTTGCAGCTTCTTGCATAAAAGAAAACTTAAAAAGTAGGTTTGCGCCGTAGAAAAGCACCATAAAAACAATCGTTCCCAATACGTTAAAATACAAGTGAATTAAAGATGCTCTTCTTGCGTTCTTGCTGGCACCCACACCGGATAAAAGTGCGGTCACACAGGTACCGATATTCTGACCCATAATAATGGGGAATGCCGCGCTGAAGCTTACGGAACCGGTTGTACAAAGAGCCTGCAAAATACCAACAGATGCTGAGGAAGACTGAATCACTGCTGTCAGAATCACACCTGCAAGCACACCTAAAATAGGATTTTGGAACATGGTAAGAATATTGGTAAACTCCGGAACGTCAGCCAAGGGTTTCACCGCGCTACTCATTGTGTCCATTCCGAACATCAGCACTGCGAATCCTAAGAAGATGGTTCCTAAGTCTTTAAATTTCTGTTTTTTTGCTGCCATCAGAAAGATGATACCGATAAAAGCAATCAGAGGAGAAAAAGAGGTGGGCTTCAAAAGCTGCATCAGAATATTGTCGCTTTCAACACCTACAAGACTCAATAACCAGGAGGTTATGGTCGTACCGATATTCGCACCCATAATGATACCCACGGCCTGAGAAAGTTTCATAATTCCTGCATTTACGAAACCTACCACCATTACCGTAGTAGCAGAAGAAGACTGGATTACGCCGGTTACCAACGCACCAAGCAACACGCCCTTGATAGGATTTGACGTCATCTTTTCAAGAATTTTCTCCATTCGACCGCCGGATGCTTTGGAAAGGGCATCTCCCAACACCTGCATACCGAAAAGAAACAACGCCAGACCTCCAATAAGTTTTAAAACGCTAAATATGTCCATTTCTTTCTCCATTCCGGAAACGTTTATTTTATAATTTGCCTGCGACGTTCCCTACACAGACTTACCCTGTCCGGCTCCGTTTTACCGCCTCATATACTCAGGCTTTCACTTTTGCCTCTAACAGGATTACCTCAATTACCATGATATATGAGAGATGTAAATTCAAATTCAACCTAATGTAAAGATTATGTAAATTTTGTTTTTTTCCCTATTGACAGCTTGCGGAATCCAAGATATATTGATGATATCAAAATGATATCACCTCGAAATCATTTTATCGTATTTGATTTGATGATAAGACGTTGAATCCTTTTATCACGCTCGTATCCGGATTGTTGATATGAGAACAATTTATTTTACAAGGAGGAATTTTTTATGGAAGAAAAAATGAAAATGAATGCAGATGTAGTTGAGAAAGAATTACGTCCCTTGCCCGGCTTGTTGGTACTTGTCGTGATTATTGCAGTCTTGCTTGGCAGTATCCCTGTTTGTATTACGGGAACGGGCGTAATCGCCTTGTTCTCTCCGGCGCTGGGAATTCTTCTTTGCATCGTTGGTGCCGCTCTTTTATTGGGAAGCTGCATCTGTTTTGCCGGCCTTAAAGTAGTCAACCCTAACGAAGCACTGGTTCTTACACTTTTCGGTAAATATTACGGAACCATCCGGAAAGCAGGGTTTCACTTTGTGAATCCCTTTGCATCGGCATTTAACCCCGGCGCGGAAAAAATCGTTACAAAGGATGCCAGCGGAAATGTATATGCAAGAACCATCGGCAGCAAGAAAATTTCCACCAAGGTTTGCACCTTAAACAATGAAACCCAGAAGGTTAACGACGTTTTGGGTAATCCCATCATCATCGGCGCAGTTGTAATCTGGAAGGTTGCAAATCCCACTCAGGCGGTCTTTGCAGTAGAAAACTACCGCAACTATTTATCCATCCAGTGCGATTCCACCATCCGTAACATTGCCCGTCTCTATCCTTATGATGATTTACAGGAAGAAGACGGTGTCGAGGAAAAAACCCTTCGCGGCAGCAGTCAGGAAATTGCCGAGTGTATGAAAACGGAATTACAGGACCGCGTATCCGGTGCCGGACTTGAGATTTTGGAAGTACGTATTACCCATCTTTCTTATTCGGAAGAAATTGCTGCCGCCATGTTGCAGCGTCAGCAGGCAGTTGCAGTAATCGCAGCCCGTCAGAAAATTGTGGAAGGAGCTGTCAGTATGGTTAAGATGGCCATTGACCAGTTAGATGAGGACGGTGTCGTAGTTCTTGACGACGAGCGTAAGGCTTCCATGGTAAGCAACCTCTTAGTTGTGCTTTGCGGAAACAAAGAAGCCCAGCCTGTTGTAAACAGCGGCTCCATCTATTAAAATGACAGGAAAGGAGCATGAAGTATGGATTTAGATAAAAAAGAACAAGCCTTACAGGAACGTCTTGAGAAGCTTCATGCTATGGAGCAGGAAATTCTTGACCGCGAAAAGTCAATCAAAGAAAAAGAGAAAGCCAAAAAGCAGGTGCTTCTAAGGCTTTCCTCGAGTCTGTGGAATGATTTGGCCAAATGGGCCGAAGACGATTTCCGCTCCATTAACGGCCAGATTGAATTTTTACTGGCTGAAGCAGTTAGAAACCGTAAAAAATAGAAAAAATGATATTTCGACCCCCGTCTGCATCTTTTATATGCTAAAGGTAACTTCTTTACCGCTGGCACGATGCATCTTTATATGACGAAGGTAACTTCTTTACCGCTGGCAGGATGCCGGAAGGTAAGTGAAATAGCGCGCAGGGCAACCGTCTTGATTCCTAATTCCCCGGAATACTGAACGGATTGCCCTGTTCCGTATTTCAGGTCTCCAAGCAGCGGGTGTCCCATGTGAGATAATTGCACGCGAATCTGATGATGTCTTCCGGTGAGCAGTTCCACCAAAAGGGTGGCGCAGTTCTTTCCCGTCTCAATTACCCGATAATTTAATTGGGCTTTCTTTGCCTGATTTTTCTTCGGTCCCGCAAGAAATTTTGCATCCGCAACATAGGATGTATTTGTATGCGCATCCTTATAAAGCATATCTTCTAAGGAGGCTTCTGCACGCTCCGGAATGCCGTAAACTTTAGCTTCATAAACCTTCTTCATTTGGCCGGACTGTATCTGGGCAGAAAGCTTTCCCGCTGCCCCTTTGTTTTTGGCAAACACAATAACCCCTTCCACAGGCTGATCCAAACGATGCACCACTCCTAAATATGAAGTTTTCAACTCATTTTTTAACATGCTGACCATATCCGGAGTCGATACGGAGGCTGATTGCACTGCTATTCCCGCCTCTTTATGACACACTATAATATCCTGATCCTGATAAATTATTCTGATATTCATCACACTCTGTCACTTTCTCTCATCTGAATGAATCTTCTCATACGCATCACGTTCTGTCGATTTATCGCTTTTGAATGAATCTTCTCATACGCATCATGCTCTGTCGATTTCTACCTTTTGAATATTATTTTTTATACTCTCATTCCTGGAAGTATAATTCTTATATTCCGCAAGCCGGCTTTGTGCAGAAAAGATATCTGATTATCTCTGAATAGTTATCTGATTTGTTCTGAGTAGATATTTGCTTAACTCTGAATAGTTATCATTATACACACTCTTCTTTCTTTTACCAAGTATAAATTTGCGACTGGGCTTTCAGCCTGATTTCATGAATTTCACTGTTTTGGCTGAATCCTGGGGGCTGGTATTCAGCCCTTTCTCTTGTTTTCTTCTCTTTGGGCCGTATCGACAAGCCCGGGCATTCGGCCTTATTTCATGAATTTCACTGTTTAGGCCGAATCATGGGGCTTGGCATTCAGCCCTTTCTCTTGTTTTCTTCTCTTTGGGCCGTATCGACAGGCCCGGGCATTCGGCCTTATTTCATGAATTTCACTGTTTTGGCTGAATCCTGGGGGCTGGTATTCAGCCCTTTCTCTTGTTTTCTTCCCTTTGGGCCGTATCGACAGGCCCGGGCATTCGGCCTTATTTCATGAATTTCACTGTTTAGGCTGAATCCTCTTCTCCGGCTTTCAGCCCTTTCTCTTGTTTTCTTCTCTTTGGGCCGTATCGACAAGCCCGAGCATTCGGCCTTATTTCATGAATTTCACTGTTTGGGCTGAATCCTCCTCCCCGGCTTTCAGCCCTTTCTCTTCTTTTCCTCCCTTTGGGCCGTATTCCTCGGCATATCCTACCTACTCCGGCACAGTTTCTTTGTTATTCCTTGACAAACCACATAAAACCTCATAGAATTGTGGATGGTAAATAACTTAAGAAAGACAATGATGAGGAATAGTACGTATTCAGACGTTTCAGAGAGAGAATCCTTTGGCTGCAAGATTCTTACGCCCCCTGGTGCCGAACCGGCCTCGGAGTCCCTGCTAATCACAGGCGTAGCACCGGCGTTAACGGTATGATGAGTGAATGCTTTTGCATTAATTAGGGTGGTAACGCCGAGTCCTTCGGTCCCTTGCGGACAGACGGGCTTTTTTTTATTCTCCGAATGAGAGAGAAAAAGCGCTAAAAGAAAAAGAGAGAAAAAGAGCTAAAAGAAAAGCGCTAAAAGAAAAAAGAACAGAAAAATCATGGTAAAGGAGAAAAATCATGGCAGAGGATAAGAAATTAGTGGAAGCCATCACATCCATGGAAGAGGATTTTGCCCAGTGGTATACGGATGTGGTAAAAAAAGCAGAGTTGATCGATTACACCAGCGTAAAAGGCTGCATGGTAATCAAGCCCGCAGGCTATGCAATCTGGGAATTGATTCAGAGCCAGTTAGACGCACGTTTTAAAGAGACAGGGGTAGAGAATGTTTACTTACCCATGTTCATTCCCGAGAGTCTTTTACAAAAGGAAAAGGATCACGTGGAAGGTTTTGCGCCGGAGGTAGCCTGGGTAACCCACGGCGGTTTGGAGCCTTTACAGGAAAGAATGTGCGTACGCCCTACTTCCGAAACGCTGTTCTGTGATTTCTATGCAAACGAAATCCATTCCTACAGGGATTTGCCCAAGGTTTATAACCAGTGGTGCAGCGTTGTCCGTTGGGAGAAGACCACAAGACCCTTCCTTCGCAGCCGTGAATTTTTATGGCAGGAAGGTCACACCGCACATGCTACCGCAGAAGATGCGGAGGCACGTACCATTCAGATGTTAAATGTTTATGCGGATTTCTTAGAGAACGTGTTGGCAATTCCCGTAATCAAAGGACAGAAGACAGACAAAGAGAAATTTGCCGGCGCTGTGGCAACCTACACCATCGAAGCCCTAATGCATGACGGTAAAGCATTGCAGTCAGGCACCAGCCACAACTTCGGTGACGGTTTCGCTAAGGCTTTCGGCATCCAGTACACTTCCAAAGAGAATAAATTAGAATATGTACACCAGACCTCATGGGGTATGACCACAAGATTAATCGGCGCCATCATCATGGTACACGGCGATAATTCCGGTCTTGTTTTACCGCCCCGCGTGGCCCCCATACAGGTTGCAATCATTCCCATCCAGCAGAAAAAGGAAGGCGTACTTGATAAAGCATACGAATTGAAAGACCGCTTAAAGGGCTTCCGTGTCAAAGTAGACGATACCGACAAGTCTCCCGGCTGGAAGTTCTCCGAACAGGAAATGCGCGGCATTCCCCTTCGTGTGGAAATCGGCCCCAGAGATATTGAAGCAAACAAGGCAATGATCGCCCGCAGAGATACAGGCGATAAAATTGAAATCAGTTTGGACGAGTTGGAGTCCAAAGTTGCAGAACTGCTTGAAACCATTCAGACCGAGATGTTAGAGAGAGCCCGCGTTCACCGCGAAGAGCATACCTACACCGCAACAGACTATGCTTCCTTCTTAGATATTCTGGAAAACAAGCCCGGATTTGTGAAAGCAATGTGGTGCGGCGAGAGAGACTGCGAAGATAAAATCAAGGAAGATGCAGCCGCAACCAGCCGTTGTATGCCTTTTGAACAGAAAAATATCTCAAATACTTGCATTTGCTGTGGAAAACCTGCGAAAAAAATGGTATATTGGGGTAAAGCATACTAAAAGTAACCTCCCGGACGAATATCTGAGAATGCTTTTTATCAAATTAAAAGCAAACAGTCAGAGTGAGATTTTAAAGTGAGGTACTGAATAGTTACAGTACAATATAAAAAGGAGAAGATATAAAATGAACGTTTTAGTTATCAACTGTGGTAGTTCATCTTTGAAATACCAGCTTATCAACAGCGACAGCGAAGCTGTTTTGGCAAAAGGTCTTTGTGAAAGAATCGGAGCTGCAGGTTCCGTATTAAAGCACACTCCTGCAGGCGGAGATAAAGTAGAAATCGAATCTCCCATGCCCAATCACACACAGGCGATCCAGCTTGTAATCGATGCATTGACCAATGAAAATCACGGTGTAGTAAAATCTCTTTCCGAGATTGATGCCGTAGGACACAGAATCGTACACGGCGGCGAAAAATTCGCAAGCTCCACCATCATCACCGATGAAGTACTTGCAGCTATCGAAGAATGTAATGACCTTGCACCGCTTCACAACCCTGCCAACTTAATCGGTATCAACGCATGTAAGGAAATCATGCCTAACGTACCTATGGTAGCCGTATTTGATACCGCTTTCCATCAGACGATGCCTGAAAAAGCGTACTTCTACGGTCTCCCTTACAAATACTATGAGCAGTACAAGATTCGTCGTTACGGATTCCACGGAACCAGCCATGATTTTGTATCTGCAAGAGCTGCAGAGATTCTTGGCAAAGACCGCAAGGATTTAAAGATTATCGTTTGCCACTTAGGAAACGGTGCAAGTATCTCCGCTGTTGACCACGGCAAGTGTGTTGACACCAGCATGGGTCTTACTCCCCTGGAAGGTCTTATCATGGGAACACGTTCCGGTGACATGGATCCTGCAATCATCGAATTTCTGGCAAACAAAGAGAATAAATCCATCGCTGAAATTACTACCATTCTTAACAAGCAGTCCGGTGTTTTTGGACTTTCCGGCGGTATTTCCAGTGATTTCCGTGATTTATCCGCTGCTATGGACGAAGGCAATGCGCTTGCTAAGGCTGCTTTGGAAACCTACTCCTACCGCGTTGCTAAATACATCGGTTCCTATGTAGCAGCAATGAACGGCGTTGATATCATCGCTTTCACAGCCGGTATCGGCGAGAACGATGCGCGCGTTCGTGAGATGGTCGGACAGTACTTCGGATACTTAGGATGCAGCATCGATGCTGAGAAGAACAAAGTTCGCGGCGAAGAAACCATTCTTTCCGGCGAAGGCGATAAGGTAACCGTTATGATCGTTCCTACCAACGAGGAACTTGCAATCGCAAGAGAAACCGTTCGCCTGGTATAATTAAATTAAGGCAAAAAATAGCCCGTATTCATCCAAAGCAGGAATGAATACGGGTTTCTTTTTTATTCTGATTTCTCAAGCTCTGTAAAAGAATAATGAATATCGGAATCATCATCCTCCAGACGCAGGGTGTAGCTCTTGGTCTGATAGCCATTCTTGCGAAGGGTAACCACCAGCGTGCCTGCCTTTTTCGGGAAGTATACCGGTACAATTCCCACATATTCACCGTCTACATATACCTCCGCCCCTTCCGGTGCGTCAATGTAGATTTTGCCGCCTGTGGAAGGTGTTACCTCCGAATCGTCTTCCTCCGGCTCCTCCCGTTCGGAAGAATCTCCCGTGGGTTCCTGATCAGAGGAATCCTCTCTGTCCTTTCCGCTGTCCTCTTCGTCATCTCCGGAAGAATGTTCACTGTTACTGGTGATACCACTGCTTTCCTCCTCGGAATTCTTTTTCTCCGAAGAAGAATCCTCTTCTTTATCGGAGGAATCCTGCTTGTTGTCATCCTCCTCTTTCTCATTCGGCGTTAATGTAATGGTCACGGATGCATACTCATTTCCAACCTTGATATAACTCGAAAGCGTCTCATAGCCATCCGCCCGGCAAATCAACTGATGAATTCCGTACTCTAAAGGCACCGGACCTTCCGTATTTGCCACCTTTCCGTCGATAAAAAGGGTTGCTGACGCGGGCTGCAATACAAAAAGCACATTTCCGCTCTTCTTCTCACATTCAATGTCTCCCAAATCAAGGGAAACTTCCTGGTTCCGCCCGATGGTAACCCTCTTTAATCCGCTGATACCGTCGTTGCTCACCAGAACATCATAGGAGCCCTCCGGTATGGTCAGGAGCATATTCTCCTTCACCTTCGTAATAATCTTATTTCCGACTTCAATCCACCCTTCAATGAAATAGTCATCATTCTTCAACCGCAAATATCCGTGTCCGGACTCTAAATGCATGCTGTAAATGATGTGATCCTTTCCGTACACCGTCAGCATATCCCCGGGATAGAGCTCCATTCGCTCCATCGTCTCATTCTCGGAAGCGATTACCAGATAATCATCCAACCGGTATTCCTCTCCCAAAAGAGTCATTCTCGTATCCTTCTTGGACAAATCCTCAAACTCCACCTCCGTCAGGGCAAAATACTCTTCCGACAGCCGGAATGAGGTAAGTTTCTTGGTTTCTTTGATAAAAGAAATATCCGCAATAGAACCGTTTTTTAACTGTATTGCCGCCATGGCGGTACCATATTTATCATAAAAAGGGGTAACCCCGTCATAATTCAGGGTATATCTCTTCCCTGTTTCCAGGTTCTGAAAAGTAAGCGTTCCCGTAACGTGGTCCGAAGATACCAGAATTGCCGTATCCTCATAGGCATGGTTCACCTGCACCGGCTCCGTTTCGTTTCCGGCATCCGCTATCGGTTTCGGGACGCAGGAAATCAAAGCCCCAAACAAGAGGAGGCTTATTAGCCAAACGATTCTGTTCCACCGAATTCCTTTGTGCATATCCTATTAATCCTTTATCTGTTTAAGAAATTTTTCTATCTCCAGTTTAACATATTTCCGGCCAGTTTGTCTAAAAAGTTTTGCCTTGCCGTTTCCTGGTCACAAATCTTCTGCAGCTTGGTAATATATATCTCCGACTGAAATGCCTTGTTGGAATTATAGTAGGTACTGATAATCTTTCGGAACTTATCCGGATAAGCCATCCGGTAAAAAAGCTGCCGTCGCTCCTCTCCGGAAAGCGGCGAAACATTCTCATACGCCTCTAACAATTCCCGTCCAAGATTCCAATCCCAGCCGTATTTTTCCATTATTTTACGAAGAAAAAGGGTAATGTCCCCCACTCTGCCGTCCAGCCGGCAGCGCTGGAAGTTTACCACCGCCTGTTTGTTTTTACAAAATAATACGTTATGATACTGAAAATCTCCGTGAATAAAGCTTCGCTCCCTCTCCACCCGGTCATAATATTCCTTAAAATCTTCCCGTTTCAGGGTTTTTTCCACCCACTCCGCCTGGGGAAAGAATTCCTCAAAGGCAGAAAGGAGATAGAGTTCAAAAGCGGTTTTATTTCCTCTTGTCCTGACAAATTTGCGTATTTTACGCAGAAGGGCATTGTGTCTTTCTACCTCCTGCCCCAAATCAAAACATTCGAAAAGCCCCAAATCAAAGTCCTTCGGAAGAAACATCCCCGTATGTAAAAGTGCCATAGTCCCCATACAGACCTTCAGTTCCTCCGGATTCCTGCTGGAGCATTCCCGCCCCTCGAAGTAATCCTTTACCACATATACAACACCGTCCCGGTCCGCTGTAAACAGGACCCCCTCTTTATTCGGTACCGGTGCGTCCACCTCCACTAAGTCCATCTCACGAATGGTTCGAAAGAGCATATCCATAAGAGGCAGCTTACTTACCGGCGCGGTGTACTCCTGCAAAATCTTAAGGCCCTTATCGGTTTCGCAGAGGATACACCCCCGCCCCTTAGAAGTCTTAAGTACGTCTAAATCATAATTTTCCAGCAATGACACTGCTCTGTCGTTCATATCCGTCTGCCTCCATATCTTTCAATCTTATAAAAGATATGTTGCGGCAGTTGGAAAAATGAATGTTTACTTTACAAATTTTCCCAAAAGATATTCCTTGCTGTTATTCTCCGGATTCTCAATCACTTCCTCTAACATCCGATCCAACAACTCTCCCAGTTCCTTACCGGGTTTCATTCCCGCGGCAATCAAATCGGCACCTTTTATCGCCAGTTCGGCCTTGGAAACACACTGGGCTTTCGCCGTAATGGCCTCATAATCCAGACGATTCCGGCGAATTCTCTCTAACTTCTCTTCTCTTTTATGCCGGCTCTGCGCCATAACATCGGCCTCCCAGACTTCAAAGAGTTCCGGGAAATACTCCACTCCGATGCGGGCAACCGCCCGACGCATACATCGCTCTCCCGCCTCTATCCGCTCGTCGTGAAAACGCACCATATGTGCAACCTTGTCCATGGTATCCCGATCAAAGCGCAGACGTCTCATAACGGTTTTGGCAATCTCAACCGAACGCATCTGATGTCCGTAAAAATGTGCGACGCCTTCCTCGTCCACCGTCATGCAGTCCGGCTTTCCCATATCATGAAAAAGCATGGTAAGCCGCAGAACCTTATCTGCCCGGATGCCTTCCATAGCATGAATGGTATGCATACCTGCGGTATAACAATGATGGGGATTGTTCTGCTCTAACTCCATCATCCGGTCTAATTCCGGTAAAAAATGCTTTGTCAAACCGCACTCATATGCCTTAACAAGCATACCCGGATTGGGGGAAGTAAGCGTCTTAATCAATTCCACCATAATACGCTCAGCGCTGATTTTGGTAAGGTTTGGCGCAAGCTCTTTCATGGCCTCAAACGTTCCTTCTTCAATCTCATAGGAAAGCTGTGCCGCGAACCGGATTCCTCGTAAAAGACGCAGAGCATCCTCCTCAAAACGCTTACGGGCGTCTCCCACACACCGGATTACACCTTTCTTAATATCCTCCATACCGCCAAATAAATCTACCATTCCGCGCTCGGGATTATATGCCATCGCATTGATTGTGAAATCCCGTCGCAGCAAATCCTCTTTCAAATTGGGGGTGAATACAACCTCCGTGGGATGCCTTCCGTCCTCATATTTTCCGTCAATCCGGTAGGTCGTTACCTCATAGCACTGCCGGTCCAGCAATACCGTCACCGTTCCGTGCTGAATTCCCGTATCTATTGTATGGGAAAACAGTCCTTTTACCTCTTCCGGCTTGGCGGAGGTGGTAATATCCCAGTCATTGGGAATACGACCGAGTACGGAATCCCTGACACAGCCGCCCACGGCGTAGGCCTCAAAGCCGCCCGCTTCCAGGACCGTAATGATTTTATGGACATTTTCCGGCATAGTAATCTTCATAAACAACTCCATTCCGAAGCATTTTACCAAAGAAATAATAAGTGTCGCCGCATAAGTTCTCCAAACCTCTCCTGCAGCGACACCATATATACTTCCTAATAAACACTTCCCGTTAACTTCCCCGAAACCCCCGAAGGGTATGATACGAGGCCTTCTTTCGCCAAGGTAGGAAAACTTGGCTGCTTACAGAACACTTCTATCCCATAAGCTGTATTTTGAGGGGGGAAAGGGGGATAGAAGGCTTCGCATCATAATCTATTATATGTTCATATAATAGCAATCAAACAAGCATATTATCCCATTTATCCATTTTTATGTCAAGGAAAAACAGTAACAAATCAAATGTTCTTATGCCTACAAATGACGCTTGTTTTCCCTTTACTGCAACCCTTTTGCCAACATGGGAGCGGTTAATTTCTCGGCAACAATCTGCTTGGAACGCTTCAAAAAGCTAAGATAATCGCTTTCCGAAATGGGTCTTGAAAAATAGAAGCCCTGCAAAAACTGGCAACCCATCGCCAACAGCGCCTGTGCCTGCTCAAAGCTCTCCACACCCTCTGCCACAATCTTTAAATCCAGACTTCCGATCATGGAAGTTGTATGGTGCAACACCTTACGAGCCTTCTCATTCACATCTGCTTCCCAGACGAAGGACTTATCCAACTTCACTACCTCGAAAGGATACTTCATAAGATAATCCGCATTGGATAATCCGGTACCGAAATCATCTGCCGCAAACGTACATCCCTTGTTAATTAAGTTTGTCATGTTCTGCTTCAATACCATATTGTCCGTATTCAGGGAAGTCTCCGTAATCTCGAAATCAATCATTCCGAAAGGAATCTTATTCTCTTCGATAATCTTAGTCATCTGAACATGAAGATTCTCCTGCATGCACTGTACCATGGAAAGATTTACCTCGATATAGCGGACTCCATACTGCTGAATGTTGTTCGCCGCAATGAAGCGGCATACCTTACGGAATACAATTTCACCAATTTCCAAAATCAAACCGCTCTTCTCTGCGATAGGAATAAACTCTTCCGGTGAAATCTTACCCAGCTCCGGATCCGTAAGGCGAACCAGAGCTTCTGCCACACTGAAATGATGGTCTCTTGCGGAATAAATCGGTTGATAGTGCACTTCAAATTCATCATTCAGAATTGCGCGCTGAAGAATGTGGTTCACCAGCGTAACTCTCTGCCTTTTATCAATTGCATCCTTGGTGGTATCAAATACATCCACCAGATTCTTTTTCTTCGACTCTGTCAGGGATAAATCAATGGCAGTAAGGATAGACTCCGGTGTATCTGCAATTTCCGGGCATTTTACCGTCACCATTCTCGGTGTCAGATTGATTTTCTCATTCTGCATGCTAAAAGGTTTTAAGAAACGCCACTTTAAATAGTCAACGTAACGGTCAGCCTCTTCATCCTTCTCCAATATGTAGGCAAATTTCATCTCTCCGAGATAATACAAGTCATTTCTGGTAAATTTTTCCCGGAATTCTTCTACCAGACTTTGAAGAAGTTTATTTCCAAGCTCTATTCCGAGACACTGGTTAATAAACTGGAATCCTTCTAACTGGAAAGCAAATACACGGAAATTCTTCTTTCTTCCGACTAAAATATCCGTATATGCAAGAAAAGCTTTCTGATTAAAAATCTTAAGGTCACGCTCTAAATATTCATCAGGATTCTGTAATGAATGATAAAGTATCATCAAAAGCAGGGCTGCTACAAAGTTGGTAATCAACGCCTCCGGGAAGAAAAACTGGAACAGCACAGCACCGGAAGATACCAGCGCCACCAATAGTGTGGTGGTTTTCTGGATTGTGGTTAATTTGCTTCGGGAATATACCAGGAACGCAACGCAGATTACCAGCATTACAAAAGCAACAACATAAAGGCTGGTGAGCAAAATACCCTGATGGTATACACCATCCGCAAAGTAGAAGGCATGCTTTGTAAGAGGGGTAAGAAGAATGGTTCCTGCAATATAGGCAAGGGCACCGTTGGAAATCACCTTCCAAAAAGTGCTTCCTTTTCCGATATCGTATCCCGTGATTACCAGAACATACCTGAAATGTACAATATGCAACGAATTAAAAGTAAGAAAGAACACACCGTTCACCAGGTAATTAATCCACAAAGGAATCTCCGATACATGAGATAAGGTATATACGGAAACAGAATCGGCTACTGAGGAAAACATCAGTAATACCAGCATGATTCGAAAGTAGATATCCGCTTTAGTCGCAAAGTGTTTTTTGGAAAAGTATAATGAATTAACAAGAATACAGACAAAAATTGCTGCGATGTCATAATGAACAATATAATTCATAAACTGCCTCCTCCTGTTAGTCTTCGTGAATACTCACGATTTATCCTGTATATTTTTGATTCAATTTTTGTACCCAACTTTACAGTATTATAGCACAGTTTTCTGTTTTTTTGTAGCTTTTTTTGTAATTTTCTGAATTTTTATGCAATTTTTATACTTTAACGGAGAAACGCAGAAGAACAGGAAATAAAAATATGAAACCCCTCCTTACCGGACAATTGCCGGCAAGAAGGGGGCATATCATGGTCATTCTGTTTTACTTATTGGCCGGTCTCTTCCAGGCGTTCCTGTTCCGCCAGACAAGTATTCAGCAACCGTATCGCCTCATCAGGACGATATTGGGTTTTTCGGAAATATTCTTCCGCTGCCTCCAGAGAATTTCTGTTGCGGGACCCCAGCAGACCCTTATAGAAATTGAATTCATCCTCTCTGGCCTTAGGAAGCGCTTCCTCACACTGCTTGGAAAGTTCTTTGCTATCCTTATAATCCCCTAAATGAGAGAAAATGTTTCTACACCAGATAAGGGATTCCACACCTTTCTCACGCTGCATACGCTCCAGGGTCTTCTGATAATGCTTCTCCTGATTACGCATACCGCTCTGTCTGACAGCCTCTGTCAACAATGCCTTCTGCTCCTCCGTACCAAAAGCCATTACCCTGTCGTAGTTGCGGTCCATCATAATCAATCCTTTGGTATTATGAAGAAACTCATCCTTGGTTGCAGCCCGGTTCTTCGCCATCAGAATTCCCATATAAGACTCCGCATTCTTTGCGGAAAAATTCAACGCATTTTCCAAACACTCCAGCGCCTTATCCCACTCTTTCTCCTCCAGGTACAAATATGCACGTTCAATGTAACCGGTTTCGGAACCTGTTACAAGCGTATTCTCCCGTGCTGCGTTCTGTTTTCCTTCCGGCTTAAGAATCTTTCTGATGCCTTCAATCATATCCTGGTCATAACCCAGTACGGACATATCGATACCCTGCAAATGGGAGAACTCCTTGGGCATATCGTAAGGATCCATGTCCTTATACGCAGGAATCAGCATTCTGTCCTTTTCTTTCTGCATCAGTGCCAGATAACGGCTCCACTCATTACGCACCCATACTGCCTCGAAATGCTCTTTTCTTGTTCCTACCACAATCATGATTTTGGAAGACTGTAAAGCCGCAAAAATATAAGGCTCATATGCCACACCAATCTTGTCCTCCAGGCTGACACGGGCAAAGAATACACGATACCCCTCCTCGGTAAGCTTCTCGTAAAGATTGTCAGCCAGAACACTGTCTACGGTTCTTCTGCCGTTGCTGTCGGTTTCTTTATAGCAGATAAAAATATCATACTGGTCCGCTGTTTTGGAAATCAGCAGGATACCCTTCTGAATACGGTTGATTTCTTCTGCCTCTCTTTTATAAAGAGCAACCTGTTCTTCGTCACCGTACTTAATGGCTGCATCGTAGTAAGCATCCTCATAAATGGAAGTATACTGGGCACGGTTAATGGTAGGCACACGCTTGCCGCTGCCATCTTCCTCCACGTACTCGATACCGTATTTACAAAGAATGACAGACCAGTACGCTTCCGCATCCGTAATATCCTCTTTGATAATCTCTTCATATAATGCCAATGCCTTGTCAAACTCATTGTTATAACGGTACTGTCCCGCTCTTTCATATAAATCCGCGATTCGCTGTTCTCTTACCTTGGGAATTGTCTGGATCGAACCACAGAATTCACAAGTGGCAGTTCCGCTTCCCTCTTCATATTTAAGCGGCGCATCGCACATTTTACACTTCATAACCATTTCCATATCTACAATACCCCTTTCCGGTCATGTATCCATTATGCAGGCATACTTGACACCTTTATTCAATCTGCCCACGCTGAATCGTTATAGCTTTTCAACAATCCTTCTTTCTATCTCGTCTATACGGCTTTTCTGGCACTCCTCTAACTCAAGTTCCTGCATTCTTTTACGGCAGTACTCCGCATTCCGAAATGCATCGGTATTCTTGTGCGCAAGCTTGGAAAAGAACTTATATGCTACCTCAACCTTTTCTTTATGGTCAGATGTCATCATTTCTTTGTAAAAGGCATAGATATCTGCATCCGTAGTACCTAACTGCTTTCCTAATTCCTTCATGTCCATCACACCGGTCAGCTTATACCGGGGTTTTTTCCCGGCGCCGGAATTTCTGTCTGCGACAGCTTTATCAATCGAATCGTCTCTGTCTGCACCTGCCGCCTGCAGGTCTTCTATGTATTCTTCAATAATGTCCGCATACTTCTCCAGACAGGCCCGTACTTCGTCATCCCCTTCTTTTAAAAGAAATGCCGCGAATTCGTTTGCTACCGTACCGTCATAGTACATCAGAAATTCTTCCCGGTTGTGATAACCTGCGGTTGCCAGAAACATACCCAGATTGGACTTCGGATTCTTCGGTGAGATACGAAGAGCATTCGCGAAGGTAATTCTTGCCTTCTTCCACTCCTCCTCCTCTAACAGCATAAAGCCTCTTTCGATAAATCCGGCTTCGTTTCCGCTCAAACGGATTCGTGACTCAATACCGGCAAATTTACCCTTCATACCGGGTTTCACCACTCTCTTAATGGCCGCAATCAAATCCTGCTTGAACCCGAGTTTTGACATATCAAGTCCCTGCAGGTGAGAGAATGCCTTGGGCATATCATACGGGTTCATATTCTTGTATGCGGGAATCAAAAGACGGGTTTTATCCTGCTTAATCAATCCCAGGAAACGGCTCCATTCATTGCGCACCCACACTGCTTCGAAATGTGCAGGCTTCGTTCCCAACACAATCATTACCCTGGCAGACTGCAATGCTGCAAAAATGTAAGGCTCGTAGGCAGTTCCGATTTTGTCCTTAAGGGTTACTCTGGAGAAGAATACATTGTATCCCTCTGCCCAAAGACTCTCATATAAATCCATGGCCAGAACGCTGTCCAAGGCTCTTCTGCCGTTCTCGTCCGTCTCTTTATAGCAGATAAAAATATCAAAAGGCTCTTCCTTTTCGGAAATTTCCAGAATTCCCTTCTGGATTTCCTCCATAACTGCTGCCTCTGCAGTAAAAATTTCCTGCTGTTCCGCATTTCCGTAGTGCTGGGCATTTTTATAATCCGGATCATCATACACGGAAGTCAAGCAGGCACGGTTCACGGTGGGAATTCTCTTCTTGCTGGTCGTATCTTCCACATATTCCACACCGAATTTACAAAGAAGCAATGCCCAGTGCCATTCCGCGTCATACGGGTCTTCTTTCACGATTTCCTCATACAGGGCCAGTGCCTTATCGAATTCATTATTATGTCTGTAACGTTCAGCCCGCTCATACAATTCTGCAATCTTTTGCTCTTTCAGCTTGGGAACCGTCTGTACGCTCTGGCAGAAAGGACATGTTGCCACACCTGTATATTCCCCTGCAGGAATCACTCCGTCACACATTTTACATCTTAATTCCATCTTGAAACTCCTCTCACTCTCACACTCTCATGTACAATCTTCCATCAATGCAGGAACTAATCAAACAATAACGTCCCCGGCTCTTTCATCACCACATCGCTCTCCAGTCTTTCACTTTCCATTAACAGTTTTTCGCATCGTTTCATCATCTGTTCGGCATTCTCCAAGTTCGGATTTTTGCGATAGAAATCCAGGGCAATGCGGATTTTTTCAGGTTGTCCGCTGTTGGCAAAGCCTTCGTAAGCAAGAATACGGGATGCCGCCTCGTTGCCGCTCGCCTGTAAAATACGATGTTCGCACTCCGCAAGGCGCTCCGCATAATCAGGGTAAGTCTTGTAGTTCTCCAGCTCCCTGCGATAGTTTTCCAAAATTGCTTTACATCTTGTATTTCTGATATAGGAAATCAATTCTTTATATTTTTTATCATGTCTTGCCGTAATATAAGCTTCCTTTGCCCGAAGCACCAGTGCCTTCATCTCTTCATCACCGTAACGCATGATGCGGCGATAATTCTCATCCTCCGTAATCTCCATTCCGGACTCTACCAACATCTCCGGTCTGGTAACCCGGGCCTGCGCCATCATTTTACCCAAATACGCATCTGCATTTCTGGGATTGAAATTCAAAGCATTGTCCATGTACTCCGAAGCTTTGTCGAATTCCTCATTCTCCAAAGAAAGGTATCCCAATTCCAGGAAAGCTCCTTCACTACCGGTGAAATGCTTGGCATTTCCGGCATCTCTTCCCATAAGTTTGTCAATGCCTCGCACAAGTTCCTGACAGAACCCCAGCTGTGACATGTCCATCGCCTGAAGGGCTCCAAACTCAGCAGGCAGGTATTCCGGGGACATATCCTGATATACCGGAATCAGCTGCTTCTTTGCCCCTTCCTCAATAAGAGATAAGAAACGGCTCCATTCATTACGCACCCAGGGGGCCTGGAAATACGCTTCCGAAGTACCTACGGAAACCATGATCCTTGCAGATTGTAATGCCGCAAAGATATAGGGCTCGTAGGCTTCACCCACCTTATTGCTTAAAGTTACTCTGGAAAAGAACACCTTGTAACCATGCTGTGAAAGGGCATCGTAAATCTCCATGGCCTTCACACTGTCCGGGGTACGGTTTCCTTCCTCGTCAGTTTCTTTATAACAGATAAAAATATCAAAAGGAGATTCCTTGGCTGAAATCTCAAGAATTCCTTTCTGAATATCATTAATAATCGTTGCATGCTTCTCATAAACCGCTTTCCGTTCCTCGTCCGCATTTTCAATGGCTGCCTTATAGTTGGCATCGTCAAATACGGAGGTGTATCTGGTACGGTTTACCGTAGGAATTCGCTCATGGCTTACCGCGTCCTCCACATACTCGACACCGTATTTACAAAGAATTACACACCAGTATGCTTCTGCGTCTGTCGGATCCTCATTCAGAATCTCCTCATAGAGAGCCTGCGCCTTCTCAAATTCATTTCCGTGACGGTATCTGCCGGCCTTTTCGTATAACTCCTGTGCCGAAGCGGAACGCATTTTGGGAATCGTCTGCTCACTGCCGCAAAAAGGACAGACTACAACACCTTTTCCTTCCTGTACATTCAACTCACCATAACACATTTTACACTTTGTCACTTTTTATTCCTCCCTCTCAGGTTTACATTGCAGCCAAAAGCCTTCTATTCTCATTTTATAATAATATTTCTTTACATAAAACCTCATTATGTCCAAATTAAACAGGTGTATTTCTTATTTGCCTGCTCTCTACCGATCATTTTTGCTCTCGTAAAGATAAATTCTCTCCCACCGGGTTCTTTTCACGCTTTTTTTCCTTCATCCGCCTTCTTATGCTGGCGGATATACATGGCCACCGCAATGCCGATAATGATAAAATATCCGGCAAAGCTTAGGTAATCCGGCATCTGCCCCAGGAATAAAAACCCTAAAATCGCCGCAAAAATCACCTGCGAATAGTCATAAACGGAAATCTCACCTGCCGGTGCATAAATATATGCCGTTGTGACACAAAACTGTCCGCCGGAAGCCGCAAGCCCTGTCAGCAACAGGAAAATCACCTGTTTTAAAGTCATGGGTTCAAACTGAAAGAGCATAATGGGGCCCAATACCAGACAGGAAAATGCCGAAAAGAAAAACACGATGAAAGGGCCTTTGGTATGAAACTGTCTGAGTTTCCGGATACAGGTATATGCAATGCCTGCCCCCAATCCGCCCACCACTCCCACAATGGCAGGAACCACCTCCATGCCAAAGGAGGGTTTGATCACAAACAGACTTCCCAGAAAGGCCACCACCACGGAAAACCACTGGAATCCGTCCGCCTTCTCTTTTAAAAAGATTGCGGAAAAAATAATCACGAAAAAGGGTGCCAGCTTATTGAGCATGGAGGCATCGGATATGTTCATCCTATCCACCGCATAAAAGTTGCACACGAAGCCGATGGTTCCCGCGAAAGCCCGCAGAAACAGAGCCGGGAAGTTCTTCTTGTTTAGAAGCACATCCCCCTTCTCGTAACTTCGAAACAGGACAATTCCGGAAAAAATAAGTGCTACGGCATTTCGAAAAAATGCCTTCTGAATCACCGGCAAATCCCCGGCCAGATTAATAAACAAATTCATCAGGGCGAAAAAAAATGCCGACCCCAGAATACAGAAAATCCCTTTATAAAGTTTCATGGAAAAATGCCTCCGTTGCATTTTTACCCGCCGAAATACTTCCCTGTATCATCATGGGAGAACCGCCACCGCGCCCGGATAAGGCTGCATTCATGGTTTCCGCCAATTCTTTCAGATTAACATCCTCATAGTCTTTGTTCTTCCCCACGATATAACGATAACCCGTCTCATCATTGCCGTTAAACACCGCTACAACCCCGGGTAGCGCTGCCACACCGTCATTTACAATGCCCCGCATCTGAATATCGTCAAGGCCTTCCGTAAATAAAAGCTGTACCTTCTTTGTACTGTCCCCGGCAAGAAGCTTCTCCTTATAAAAGCCGGTGATGGTATCCTTTAAGGCACTGCACTGCTCCTTCAATCCTTTTAACTGCTCCGTAAAACGCTCTGCTGCTCCATCCACATCCTCTCTTTTCGCAGAAAAGATACGCATCAGGGCATTGTTGCTTTCATGCAGCATACAATAATCCTCTAAGGCTGTAAGGCCGCACTTCATGATAAAACGCACACCGCCTCTGTGGGAAAAAGAATCTACAATCTTAATAATCCCGATCTCACCGGTAGTATTCACATGGGGCGCACAGCAGGCGCAGGCATCGTAACCATCGATTATAACCACTCTGACGCCTTCCTCCAAATCAAGCTTGCTGCGAAACTCCATCTCATCCGGATTCTCCGGATATACCACGGTAATGGGTCTGTTTTCATAAATGGCTTTGTTGGCAAGAAGTTCAATGCGGGCTAATTCTTCCTTGGAAAGGAATCCGTCTGAATCCACCGTCACAAAACCCTCGCTCATATGAAAGCCTACATTCTCAAAACCGTGAAGGGAATGTATCAGACCGCAAACGAGATGCTCGCCGGAATGATTCTGCATGCGAAGGAATCGAAGTTCCCGGTCAAGCTTGCCGTTTACGCAGGTGCCCGGTTCTATGGGCTCTTCCACGTAATGCAGAATTCTGCCCTCCTTCTTTTCCACATAAATCACTTTTTGGGAATCGATGAATCCTTCATCACTGTCCTGTCCTCCTCCCTCAGGGAAAAATGCCGTGCGGTCTAACACTAAGGCATAAGCCTCCTGCTTGGAATCCTTATGGGTAAAAGTCATTTTTTCACAGGATATTACTTTGGCTTCAAACTCGTAGCAATCCTGTTCGTCTTCATATAGGGGCAGTGTTAACATGCCCTCCGTTCTTTCATTCTTCATGGTTCTAACTTCCTTTTTGATGATATGGTTTGATTATACAGTTTGGGAAATGATGCAAAAATACACCTCTCCCTTTACGCAAAACGCCATCGGGGTTCCCCCCGATGGCTAATTTGATTCATTCGTTCTTTTCTATTATCTGCTTGTTGCAATATAAGGTGAAATTGCACTTGCAAGACCGGATACAGGCATAGTCTGTAACCAAATCTTTCCGGGGCCTGTTAATACTGTGTTGAAGAAACCTTCTCCACCACCGATCATGTTACCAAGACCCTTCACCATCTGAACGTCCAAGTTAACTGTTGCATCCATAGCTGCAAGAGAACCGGTATCCACAATCATGGACTGTCCGGGCTGTAATTCATATTCTACAACACTTCCGTCGATTTCAAGGAAAACATAACCGCTTCCGGAAAACTTCTGCATAATGAAGCCTTCGCCGCCAAGGAAACCGCCTGCAACTTTCTTCTGGAAATGTGTTTCCATGTTAACAGTTGTTTCAGAAGCAAGGAAAGAGCCCTTCTGTGCAACAATAGTTCTTCCGCCGGATACGTCGATTGCAAGAATGTTTCCGGGTACGCCGGTTGCAAAAGCAATCATTCCTGCGCCGCCCTGTGCGGTATAGTTATTCTCTGTAAGCGCTTCACCGGTCATCATCTTTCCGAACATCTTACCAAGTCCGCCTGATTTGGTTGCCATCTCCATATTGGGAGTCATCCATGCCATAGCGCCTTTCTGACATTTAACAGTTTCGCCAGCCTGTAATTCACATACTACAACAGGAAACGGGCTTCCTTCAATTCTGTACTGCATAATCAAATTCCTCCTATTTATAACAAAAATAAAAACAACACAGTAATATTACCATACTTTTGTAAAAAGTGATAGTTTTTTTGCATATAATTCTATTTTTTGTGACAGTTGTCACATCAACGGATTTCTTTTTGTAATAACTGACTTATTCCCGCAATACCACGGCTCTATTTGTGGTATAACTTCTTGGTTTGATATACCGGTTCACAGGTTAAATTCACACCTAATTTGCGGAATACATTCTTATCCACATGGGAAAGAATAACGCTGGAGTGAATCTCCGCACCGCGCAGATTCTGCAACTGCTCCATGGCACGCTTGGCCAGTTCATCGGTAGCCGCACAAATGGAAAGCGCCACCAGAACCTCGTCTGTATGAAGTCTCGGATTTGCATTTCCTAAGAAATTAACCTTCAGTTCCTGAATGGGGCCGATAATTGTGGGAGAAATCAACTGAATCTCATCCGCAATGCCGGCTAATTCCTTCAACGCATTCAGAAGAAGGGCACTGGACGCTCCGAGAAGATCACTGGTCTTTCCGGTAATCAGTCTTCCGTCAGGAAGCTCCATGGCTGCTGCCGGATTGCCGGTTTCCTCTGCCTTTTTGTTCGCCAGGCCTACTACCGCTCTGTCTTCCACGGAAATCTCCGCCTGCTTCATCAAAAGCTCCAGTTTAAAAATCTGCTCATCATCCGCATTCCCCTGTCTTTGCAGACAAAGGGCATTGTAGTAACGTCGGATAATCTCTGCCTTGGAGGCCTCTCTTGCTACTTCATCATCAATAATGCCGTAACCGGCCATATTCACTCCCATATCCGTAGGAGATTTATACGGTGATTCTCCCATAATGGTCTCAAACATGGCGTTGAGCACCGGGAATACCTCCACGTCTCGGTTATAGTTAATGGTTGTATCCCCATAAGCATCCAAATGGAAGGGGTCAATCATATTTACGTCATTTAAGTCGGCCGTTGCCGCCTCGTAAGCCAGATTCACGGGGTGTTTCAGCGGCAGATTCCAGATGGGGAAGGTTTCGTACTTCGCATAACCGGCCCGAATTCCTCTCTTATGGTCATGATAAAGCTGGGAAAGACAGGTTGCCATCTTACCGCTGCCGGGACCGGGTGCGGTAATAACCACCAGAGAACGGCTTGTTTCAATATAGTCATTCTTTCCAAAGCCATCGTCGCTTACAATATAAGGAATATTGGAAGGATATCCGGGAATGGAATAATGGCGGTACACCTTGATTCCCAAAGATTCCAGCTTCTTCTGATAGGTAATGACACTGGGCTGACCGGAAAACTGGGTAAGAACCACACTTCCCACATAAAGATCGCACCCTCTGAAGGCATCTATCAAACGTAATACATCCGCATCATAAGTAATTCCCAAATCAGAACGTACTTTATTCTTCTCAATATCTCCGGCACTGATTACAATAACAATCTCCGCTTCATCCTTCAGCTGCGCCAGCATATCGATCTTACTGTCAGGCTTAAAACCGGGCAATACTCTTGCAGCGTGGTAATCATCAAAGAGCTTTCCGCCAAACTCCAGATAGAGTTTACCGCCAAATGCCGCAATACGCTCTAATATCTTCTCCGACTGCATTTTCAAGTATTTGTCATTGTCAAAACCTAATTTACCCATAACTGCCTCCACCTATGATACCGAAACTGATTCATATTTAAAAATACACTCAATATCATACCTAATTTTTCATCTAAAATCAATGTGTGCCGGCATACTTTTTCACGTTTTCTTCGGTTAAAAATATGGAAATATCATTTTTCTGCCCTTTTTCTGTTTGAAAGAAAACCCGACTAATCCCCAAAAGTATCGGGTTCCTTTCTTTTATTTTTTCTTTCTGTTATATATTTTCTACTTGCATTTTGCTTCGGAATGGTATACCATTTACATAGCAAATATTATTGTTTTTTGTTATTTATTTAGAAACCGTTGGAAAATGTGGGAGCGATATTCGGAGTCGCTCGCCGATTGTGTAATGTATTAAGGGGGATTGTAATATGAGCCAAACGGATTTTAATCACAGATTATATCTGCCGAAAGATTCCAAAATCAAGTACCGTTCTTATGAAAATGAGATGTCTTTCTATGATGCAGTAAGAAATGGGGATACGGAAACCGTAGAGCATGAGATGGAATTATTCCGCCATGAGACCTTCCAGGGTAAGGGTAAACTTTCCGAGAACCCCGTGCGTAACTTAACGTATCACTTCATCATTTCCACGGCCATGGTAGCCCGCTTCTGTATCGACGGCGGCATGGACCATGATTTGGCTTATACATTAAGTGATTACTACATTCAGGAAGCCGACCGATGCAAAACCGTGGATGAATTAAAGGATTTGCAGTATAAGATGGCCATGGAATATTGCAAGCGCATGAAGCAGCTTTCCAAGATGGATATTAACTCCAAGCAGATTGTAAAAGCCATCGATTTCATTTATGAGCACCTGAATTCTCCCATTTGTGTGAAATCCATTGCTGATCATATCGGCATCAACGAAACCTATCTTTCCAAATTGTTTAAGAAAGAAACCGGTATTTCCATCAGTGAATATATTCGCAACTATCGTATTGAGGCAGCGAAGAACATGCTTAAGTACTCTGATTATTCCTATACGGAAATCGCAGAGCTGCTTTGCTTCTCTTCCCAGAGCCACTTTACCAAGGTATTTAAGGATGTGACCGGATACACCCCTAAGGTATACAGGGATCGGAACTTCCGCAAGACCTTTACGAAATAAGATACCATCAAAAAGAAATGTAGCGCGTAAGAAATAACATAGAAGAATTGATATTGGATAAAAAAAGACCCGTCCACGCGGTATACATCGCGTCGGACGGGATTTTGTTTCAATGTTTTTATTCTGCTTCTCTCTTAGCAATATAGTCCATGATATCGCCTACAGTACTTACATCTTCTAACTCCTCGGGGGGAATTTCCACACCGAATTCAGATTCGAAAGCCATAACCAACTCTAAAAGGTCAAGAGAATCTGCGCCCAAATCATCTTTCAAAGAAGTTTCTTCTGTAATCTCGATTCCTGTTACATTCAACTGTTCTGTGATAATCTCTGTAATCTTATCCAACATTGTAATTGCTCCTTTTCTAACAACCAAGTTTCAGTATTCATTACTCGCTATGAGTATATTATCCGCAACAACTTTTGTCAACGAGTTTATATATTATTTTTCTAAAAGTGCATTGTATACTTCCCGCTTCGAAATATTGCGATCCGCTGCCACCTGTTTCATGGCTGCTTTTTTGTCCATTCCCTGCTGTAAATAAAGCGCCATGTGTTCTTCCAAAGAGTATTCCTCCCAGGCCTTTTGCCGCTCTCTGGAAAGTTCCGCAAAGCTTTTCCCCTCCAGAACCAGAACATACTCACCCTTGGGCTCTTCCTCTTCATAAAAGGCAATGCCTTCCTCCAGTGTCGTGGGCATAACGGTTTCAAATTTCTTCGTCAGTTCCCGGCAGAACGTAATCCGGCGCTGGCCCAGGCAATCATACAATTCCTTAAGGGTTCCCCGCAAATGATGGGGGGCCGCATATAAGATGATGGTGCGGGTTTCGTTCTGAAGTTCCTTAAGGATTGCTGCCCTCTCCTTCTTATCCGATGGTAAAAACCCTTCGAAACAAAACCGTCTTGTGGAAAGACCGGACAAAGTCAGGGCCGTAATGCAGGCACAGGCCCCGGGCAGGGAAGTTACCGTCACATTGCATTCGTGGCATTTCTGTACCAGAACCTCGCCGGGATCCGAAACAGCCGGCGTTCCCGCATCGGTAATCAGGGCAATATTCTGCCCTTCCAGAAGCTTTCCTACCAACACTTCCGCTTTTTCATATTTATTATACTCATGATAACTTGTCATGGGGGTTTTGATTTCGAAATGATTCAACAGACGGATGCTGTTTCTCGTATCCTCCGCTGCAATCAGATCCACATTCCGGAGAGTCTCTTTGACACGTTCCGTAATATCGGAAAGGTTACCGATTGGCGTGGCACACAAATATAAGATTCCACTCATTCTGTTACTCCCTTATTCGTTTCCGTACAATTGTAAAATTTCATCTGTATAAAGTCCCGGTTCCCGATATACAACCAGAGGCTTCTCCACGCAGATACGCGGCTTGCCTCCCCGACAGGCCTCAATCAGTACCATATTGGGCTCCCTGTCCGCAAAAGGATGAACCAGCCTCATACGCTTCGGCTCCATACCATACTGTCTCATTCCCGTAAGAATCTCTACCAGTCTGAAAGGACGGTGCACCATAAAAAGCCGTCCGCCGGGTTTTAGAAGTCTGGCTGACTGCTTTAACACATCCTCCAAAGTACAGGCAATCTCATGTCTTGCAATTGCTTTGGGGCCTTCCGGATTCTTCAGACCATGGGCATCTATCATGTACGGCGGATTACAGGTCACAACGTCAAAAGAAGCAGCTTTAAATAGCTCGTCTGCTTCTTTTAAATCACCTGTTACAATGTCAATACGCTCCTCGAGCCCGTTCATCGCCACACTGCGTCTTGCCATGTCAGCACTCTCCGGCTGGATTTCAAGTCCGGTAAGATGTCCTGCCTCGGTTCTGGCCTCTAAAAGAATGGGTATGATCCCCGTTCCCGTGCCCAAATCAATTATCTCTTCTCCGGGTTTAATATTGCAAAAAGCCGACAGCAACACGGCATCCATTCCAAAACAGAATTTTTCCGCATTCTGGATGATGCAATACCCTTTCCGCTCTAAGGAATCAATTCGCTCTCCTTCTTTCAGAACCGGCTCCCTCTTGCTATGACTGGTTTTCTCCACCTTTGTTCTTTCCATCTTTCTTTCCATGTCCTCTGAACTTGCGGAATTTATTACGGTTACCATTGTTCTCTTTTCCGCCGGCATTGCCGCGGTCTGCTTTGTTGCCCCGTTCTTCACGGTTTTCCCTGCTGCCGCGGTTCTCACGGTTATTTCTGTTGTCACCGCCTTTGTTTTCACCCGACTTTTGGTTCCGGTCCGTCCGGCGTCCGCCTTTCTTTCCGTCCTTACGGCTTTCTTCGGCAGCTTCGCCATCCTTATTCTCATGACGCTTCTGTCTGTCTCCGCCCTTGGATGCGGGACGCTCTTCTTCATTCTCTGCATTCATGGCGTCTAACTGCTCCTGACGCTCAAGAAGCTCTAACTCTTTTAACTCTTCCGGAGATAAATCTGCTCTCTCTTTGTTGTGGAATTTCTTCTTGAAACGAAGTTCGTCCACATGATATTCCTTGATTTCCTTCTCATCTCCCACTTCTACAACCACGCGGATTCTCTGGCGCAATACGTTCACAGAGTGAACCTCACCACGCAACCCGTCTTCCGTGGTAACATAGTCTCCTACGTTAGGAAGCTTTCTGTTTAACTCCTCATAGATTTCTTCTTCATTATTCAGACAGCACATCAGTCTGCCGCAAACACCGGAAATCTTGGTGGGATTTAGGGAAAGATTCTGTTCCTTCGCCATCTTGATGGACACAGGTGCAAATTCGGATAAATAGCTGTGGCAACAAAGTACACGGCCGCAAACACCGATTCCACCCATGAATTTAATCTCATCTCTTACACCAATCTGGCGAAGCTCGATTCTTGTTTTGAATACTGCTGCCAAATCTTTTACCAGCTCACGGAAATCAATTCGTCCGTCAGCTGTGAAGTAAAAGAGAACCTTATTATTATCAAAGGTATATTCCGCTTCCACAAGCTTCATTTCCAAACCGTGCTTGTGTATTTTTTCCTGACAGATTTTGAAAGCCTCCGCTTTCTTTTCCTGGTTTCTGGCATCTCTCTTATCGTCTTCTTCCGTAGCTATACGCAAAACCGGCTTCAGGGGAGAAACCACCTTGCTTTCATCCACTTCGCGAATTCCGCCGACAACATAGCCGTATTCCACGCCACGGGCCGTTTCCACAATAACATGCTGCCCTTTTTCGATTTCCAGATCCATTGGGTCGAAGAAATATACTCTTCCCGCGGTGCGGAACCGCACGCTTATTACTTTTACCATACTAATCTATTCTCTCCATTTCATTGCTATCATTCTCGGAGTCTGCTTTAATTCTCTTTGATGGAAAGAAGCAGCAACTCCATGGTTAAATCAAATCCTACGTTTGCACGCATTCTTGCTTTGGCCTTCTCTAAGGATTCCAGAATGGTTTCGATTCCTTCGTAGGAGGATTTTTTCGCCACCTTCTTAATATACTGTATTTCCTTCTTAAAAATCAAGGAATTCACGTCATTTGTTGCTTTAAAGAGCAAAACATCCCTGTACCAGACGGAAATAATATCCAGATAATCATTAATATCAAACTTGTATTCGTTGATTTTCTTGATGGCTGTTACCACTTCCGAAATTTCCATTTCATCAATATATTTTAAAAGGGTTACGGCCTCGTCCCTGATTTTGTCAAAATCTTCACTGGAAACCAGAATCTTGGCCCGCCCCACGTTCCCTCTGGCAAATGCCACACCGATGTCTGCACGGTAATCAGGCACACGCATTTCCTTCATGAGGAATTCCCTTAAAACCGCATCGGGCACGGGGCGCATGGCAAGGTTCACGCAACGGCTTACAATGGTGGGAAGCATGGCTTCCACAGAGGTGGTCAGCAAAAGAATCACTGCATAGGCAGGAGGCTCTTCCAATGTTTTAAGAAGGGCATTCTGCGCCTGGGGGGTCATCTTCTCCGCCTCGTTCATAATATAAATCTTATAAGGTCCCGCGTACGGCAAAATGTGGATATCGTCGTTAATCTGGTGGCGAATGTCCTCAACACCGATGGAATTGGGCTTCTCGTGGGAAATAAACTTAATGTCAGGGTGATTTCCGGACAAAGCCTTGATGCAGGATGGACAGGTCTGGCAAGGTGCCTCCCCGGGATTGTCGCACTGCAGGGCATTGGCAAACACTTTGGCAATAAACTCTTTTCCGGACCGCAACTCGCCGTTTAAAAGATATGCATGGGAAACCGTCTTGTCGCTTACCATCTTCTTTAACTGGGTTTTTAAATGTTCCTGTCCCACAATATCATTAAAATTAGCCATCTCTTTTTCCTGTAATCCATGCCGCCTCATCTGCGGGACTCCCTTCCCGCCGCTCACCGGCCCGGTTACTTTTCCTTTCCTATTCTAGGTAAAAATATCAAGAAGCAATCCTCTGATTTCCCCGATACGGGCAAGAATCGCTAAATTATCCTTTTCATCTTTCATCAATTCCCGGGCAAGCTCATCTAAAGTCTCGTCTACCCGTCGAATGATTCCGTACACTCTGTGGCGACCCTTGCGGTCTAAGTAATTCTCACGGGAAAACTCGTGGGAACGATTCACCACCTCATTCATAAAATCTTTAATCAGCCCGCGGTAACGCAACATATCTTTAATATCCTTGCGTTTCTCAATCTTCTTCCCCTGCATGGTAATTTCTTCCATCATCAGCTGCAGTCTTGCCTGCAGCTCACTCTCGCCGATGTGACTTGCCAGGGTAAATTTGAAGGAACCGTCGGACTGCTCTACATGAGAGGGGGAACTCACCTGTGGTGTCTGCTGTACCTGATTCACTTTAATATCCATCGCGCCCTCCCTTTCCGGCTTACGCCACCTTTATTGTAACGCCTTACGGTTTGTGCAAATCATATCCGCAATTTCATTTACGCAGGCATTCAGATCCTCATTCAGATAAAAACGGGTAATCCCTGCTGCCGTCAAAGCTTCCTTGCTAAAATCCGCTGCATCCGCCAGAAATCTCCGGCACATTTCTTCATACTTCGGATTCTCCTGCTTCATCTCCCGGTTTAAAGCCCTCTGTAAACGTACGCCATCATCTAATGTTACCATAACCGGCACCACAACATCACTGCCAAAGTATTCCAGAAGCTTTCCGTATGCCTCTAAGGTTCCGATCATTAAGTAATCCTCGTTCCCTTTCCCGATTTTACCGTCATCCACGGTCATGTATTTCCACACCCCGTGGCAGGTATGATAGGATCGAAGCTCTACAATACAACCGGCCTGCAACATGGCCTCGACCTTGGCATCGTCCACGAAAAAGTATTCCCGTCCGTCTTTCTCTCCCTCGCGAATGGGTCGGGTGGTGTAAGGTACCACACGTTTTAATCCCAAAGTCTCCTTTTCCAAAAGTTTCCGATATATGGTATCTTTTCCGGAGGAACTCTTCCCCATCAGACAATAAATATATCCCATTTTAATTTCCTTTGTCCTTAATCACATATATTTTATTTCCTGTTAAATCAGCCATGCCCTTCAGGGAAAAGCCCTTCTCTTTTAACAGTAAAAGCTGCTCTTTCATCTCTTTGGAAATCCGCTCTCCCGGCACCAGAAAAGGAATTCCCGGCGGGTAAAGGGATACGTATTCCGCTGCTGTTTCGCCGACACAATCCCATATGTCACAGTGCCGCTTATCCTTTAAAACCGCTTCGGCGGCAGTACATACCCGCTCCGGCCTGATTTCATAGAAATCAGCTATCTTCGTCTCCTTCCGCAGGTTTTCGAAAGCATCATCCTTTGCAATGTCAAATTCTGCATCCAATTCTTTCAAGGCTGCAAGGAGACGAGCAAATCCCTCTTTGGTATCTGCCACTGACGTCATCAACAGGCAGTACCCCGGAGAACACATCTCCGGCTGGAGGTGATACCGTTCCCGTAAAAGGGAGTAAAGAACATCACCGCTTCCAAGAGAAATCACGATTTTACCCGGATCTCTGCCTTCCTGCTGCCATAGACGAATATTTTTGAAATGCTTCGCTTCCCTATAAAAGCCGGAAAGCAATTCCGCATACTCTGCGAAAGCCTCTTTCCCCTTCTCGTCCAGCTCCTTAAATACCAGATCCATGGAAGCCATCAGTAAGTAGGAGGGGCTGCTGGTATGATACATCCCCCAGTATTTCTGCACAAGCTCTTCTTCTACCCGGTCTGTTGCCACATGCAAAAGTGCAGTCTGCGTCAGAGCCGGCAGGGTCTTGTGCATGCTCTGCACCACCAGATCTGCCCCAAGGGTAACGCTGCTTCGGGGAAAATCCGGGTAGAAGCCAAAATGGGCTCCGTGGGCCTCATCCACCACAAGCACGCCATTCCGGCTATGTATAAACTCCGCAATCTCTGCCACTTCCGATACATTTCCCTCATAAGTGGGAGACGTAAGAATCATACCCGCGATATGGGAAGATTCCTGCTTCATCCACAGCTTTCTCACTTCCGCCGCACTAACGCCCTTGCAGGCACCCCATTCCCGGTCCGCCGCAGGGTAAAGATAAATCGGGATGAGTCCTCTCAGCTCTATGGCATGATACACTGCCTTATGACAATTTCTGGCTACAATCACCCGGTCTCCCGGACGAAAGGCTGCAAAGATAGCTGCAAGCAGACAGCCGGTACTGCCGTTAACACCAAGAAATGTTCTTCGGCTTTGATATATGCGTGCCGCACGCTGCATGCTCTCCTGCAGGATTCCCGTTGCATGATAAAGCTCATCAAATCCGTCAATCTCGGTAATATCAAGCTTGTTGGGAAGAGGGGATAAATCCGCTCTTCGCTTATGCCCCGGCATATGAAAAGGATAATAATCCGATTCCCCCAGCCGGTAGAGATTCTCATAAATATTATTTTTCATAGTATAAAACACCAAGTGTTCCGGGACCGCAGTGGCTGGAAATAACACCGCCGGCATTGGTCTCAAGCACCTCGTCAAAATACTGAAGGCTCTCAAGATATGCTTTTATCTCGTCTACAATCTCCTGATCCATTACGGTGTGGGTAACAAACACTCTCTTCTTATCACTCTTAAGAAGTGCTTCTTCCATTTCTTTTACATATTTAAGAATCACTTTGCCGTATTTGCCGCGATATTTCTGTCCCACACCCATTTTGCCCATTTTAACTTCGATTCTGGGTTTTAACTGAAGTGTATTTGCCAGAAGCGCCGTAGCCTGACTGCAACGACCGCCTCTTGAAAGATAAGTAAGCGTATCTACCACAAAGCTGGCTCTTACATCCACTCTTGCCTCGCTAATTGCTTCCACAATTTCCTCGGCGCTCTTGCCTTCTGCTGCCATATCAGCCGCACGTAATACCTGCAAACCGATTCCTGTAGAAAGATTCATGGAATTAATAACAAAAAAGCGATCGTATTCCAAATCCGATGCCGCAAGACGCAACACATTACAGGTTGTACTCATGTCCTCGGAAATACCGATGTAGATTACATCATCGCCGGCCTCCTGAAAAGGTTTCAGGAAATCAATTGCATTCTCTATAGATGCCGCTGCCGTTTTCGGCGTAGTCTTATTGGCATCAGCCCACGCAAAAATTTCCGCCGGTGTGACATCTACCATGTCAAAATAACTCTTATCATCCATGATGATGCAGAGAGGAATTACCTTAATGTCGTACTTCTCTTTTAGCTCTGGAGATAAATCACATGTACTGTCTGAAACAATTCTAACTTTACTCATTTCTTTAATTCGCCTCCGTCTTTCCCTTAAAGTGATATAATATATCATTTTATTTTACCACAATATAAAAAAGAAAACAAAATTTATTGTTTTCTTTTTCATGTTTTTTTGCAATATTTATGATTTCTGTCCTTATTTTTTATAAAAAAGGAATATTTTCTGCTTCTTAGCTCCGCTTTTATAAAAATCCCAGCAGTTCCTTTGACATCTCTTGCTCTAACGCAACCATCTCCTTGGCTATGCTCATGGCCTCTAAATTGGCATTGGAGTACTTGTGCATATTCTCCGTAGTGGTTTTGATTCCCATGTTACAGCCATCAATCAGAAGTCCTGCGATTTTGGCTGAATCCTTATCAATAATCATGCGCACATCCGTGCTGATTTTGGCAAAAGCGCTGGCCATTCTGGAAGGGTCCTGGGGACATTCATTGTTCTCCACCAGAATCTTTCTGCATTTTCCTCCAAACGTTTCGTGGCGTTTCATATACTTATCCAGCACACTTTTCAAGGTTGAATCCTCTGCATAAACCCGAAACTGTCCGATACTTTCCACCGCCATTTTACACCCTGCGTCGCATTCCTTTAACAACATTACGCTATCCGTATTCATACTGATGCCTCCTTACAGTTCAATGGATAATTTTCGCCAAAACAGCCGGAGTTTTTAATCTCTCTTTCTTCACTCCTTCGTTTTTGCGAATTCCTCTTCATCAGTATGACCGGTTTTTCGTATTTTTATCCGTTTTTAATTTAAATTTGTCAATCCCCGTACCATGGTACGATAAGCAAATTCCTTGGCCTGCTCCGGATTCGTTCCCTTCTCATGAAAATCCGTCAAAAGAAGTACCATATACCCCAATACCTGAGAGTAGAGGAAGTTTCTTCGAAGCACCACATCCTGTTCCGAAATAATTCCTTCCCTCACGCCGCACTCCAGGTAATAGTCCGCCACGGAATCCACATATTTCTTTGCATAAGAGAACTGCTCTTCCGTTCCTGCCTCCAAATTCGCCAGCTCCGGCACATGAAGAAGTTCATTTAACATACGCACCATCTCTGCGTTGGCATCGAGGTACTCAATCAGCCAGTAAAACTTTTCTTTGAAATTTTTTTCACTCTTTAATATAAGTTCTACTACTTTCATGCATTTAAATGTTTCAAATAAAAGTGCCTTGATTACAATTTCCTCTTTGCTGGTAAAATACTCATAGGCCGTCCCCTTACCAACGCCTGCCCTGGTAGTAATGTCACTTACCTTAACCACCGCAATATTCTTACGTTCTTTGATAATATCCACTACTGCCTGAAACATGGCTTCTTCCTTTGGGGACGGATTTCCGAAGAATGCTCTGACCTGCTCTATGGCAATTGCTTTTTCACTCATAATAACCCTCCAAAAAACAAACTACAACTCTTCCTCCACCATACTCTTATTTTTATTGAAAATATCGTAAATACAAGGTACCACAATCAAAGTCAGTAAAGTACCGTACACAAGACCTCCAATCATAACAATAGCCATAGGTTGCATCATTTCCGCACCGTCACCAATTCCCAATGCCATGGGAATCATGGCCAGAATAGTGGTAAGCGCCGTCATAAGGATAGGGCGAAGTCTTGTTTTACAGGATTCCACAATCGCTTCACGCTTCATCATGCCTTCGCGACGAAGCTGATTAATATAATCCACCATAACAATACCGTTGTTTACGATAACGCCGGCCAACATAACGAAACCGATCATAGCGATAACACTTACTTCGTTATTGGTCAGGAACAATGCGCCAAAGCCACCGGTAAACGCCAGCGGAATGGTAAACATGATGATAAATGGTGAAAGCAGGGACTGGAACTGGGCCACCATTACCAGATAAATGAAGATAATCGCGAGAATCAGCATCAAAACCAGCTGGGATATTGCATCCATAATCATCTCATCTTCACCGGCCATCTCGATTGTATAGCCTTCCGGTAATTCATATCCTTCCAATTCATCTTTTACATCATTACTTACCAGTGTTACATTGTATCCTTCCCCGATTCCGGCAGTTACGCTGATATATCTGCTTTGTGCATCGCGATTAATGGAATTCAAAGAAATACCTTTTTCAAATTCCGCAATCTCACTCAGACGAACCATTTCTTCTTCCCCTTTTTTGTTGGTAAAAGGGAATTTCATGGTCATAATGTCATACATGGTTACTTCAGCCTGGCTTTCGCTTTTTACATATACATCGAAGTCCTTTAAGTCCGTGGAAATCTGGGTGGAAGCCGTAGTAGCCGCCAGTTTGGAATATACCAGCTGGAATACCTGGGCAACCGTCATCTGATACTTGGCTGCCTCTTCCTTATTTACATGGATGGTAAAGGAATCCGTACTTTCCTGTAAGCCGTCATTTACGGAAACACAGCCTTCCGTTTTCTCCAGAATAGCAGCCACATCCATGGCAATGGTCTGCAGTTTTTCCATATCGCGACCCTTAATCTGTACGGTAAGACCACTTCCGAACATAGCTGTCATATCGGAGGATGCCGCACTTAAGGATATCGCCGCATCAATATCGGAAGTTTTGGTTTCAATCTCTTTTATGATATCGTTCATCTTACGATTGGAAGCAGAATCAAGGAGAATATAATAGGTAAGGGACTCACCGCTGCCACCTCCCATAAGACTCATGGTGGAACCGCCGCCGGCCATAACACCTACCGTATCAATCCCCTCTATCTCCATCAAAATTCCGGTTGTCTCTTCTCCGATTAATTTCAAATCTTCAAATGTAAGTTTTTGTTCTTCTTTCGGACCGACGGTCATGGAAATCTGGTCAGCCTCCATCTCCATATTCATAAAGGAGAAACCATTGGAGAAGGCCGCTGCAATACTTACCACAAGTAACACCAGCGTAATGATAATAACTACCGGTTTCACGGAAAGAACCACTCCCATGAATCTGCCGAAAATCTCCTGCACTTTGTCAAATAACTTTGTGTTAGGCTCTTTGGCGCTCTTTAACATACCGGAAGCCATCATCGGTACGAAAGTCAGTGCCACAATAAGACTGGCGCAAAGTGTATAAGTAATGGTCAATGCAATATCAACAAAAAGCTGTCTTGTAATACCGTCCGTAAAAATAATGGGGGCGAAAACGCAGATGGTGGTAAGGGTGGATGCGATAATCGCACCACCTACCTGGGAAGCGCCTTCAACAGCTGCTTTTTTCGCAGAAAATCCTTCTTTTTTCAGTCGATAAATATTCTCAATTACTACAATGGAATTATCCACAAGCATACCGATTCCCAACGCCAGACCGGATAAGGAAATCAGGTTTAATGTAATATTCGTAAAATACATCAATACCAGCGCAAATACCACGCTCAAAGGAATGGAGCAGGCAATTACAAAGGTGGAACGGGCATCTTTTAAGAAAATCAAAAGGATAATAATCGCAAGTGCGGCACCCACAATAATGTTCTGCACAACGGATTTCACCAGCAAATCAATATAAACACCCTGGTCCATCAATACAGACATATGCACGCCGGTTTCCTTTTCAATGGACTCAAATCTATCCAAAAGCTTATCCGTTACTTCACCGGTAGAATATCCTGTCTGCTTTTCAAAAGAAAGCATAATTGCCGGATTGCCGTTTACACGAGAATAGGAATCTGCAGCATCATTTACAAGTTCAATATCCGCAACATCTTCCAGCGCAATGGGCTCAATTCCTTCCAAACCTAAATCTAAAAGAATCATGCCCTTTAAGTCTGCTTCGGTCTCCAATTCGTCACCTACGCTGATGAGGCATTGGCCTTCTGTTTTCTGTACATATCCCACAGGCATGGAGAAATTCTGTGCCATAAGAATGCCGTTTAAAGTATCAATGGTAAGAATTCCGTTCAAATCCGCTGCATTTAAGGCATTTTCTTTGGCCTGCTCTAACTGCATCTCGCCGTTTTCTACCTGCGCCAATGCAGTAGCAAGATCCGCAGAAGCATTGCTTAACCCTATTACTGCATTAATCTGTGATTCGCTTAAGGTAACGTAAGCAGCATCTAAGGATATTTTACCCTCTGTAAGCTGATTCTGCGCTTCCAGAATCTGGGTGATACCGGCTTTTACCTGTACGAGATTCTTGTTCAATTCCTTAATTACCTTGGGTAAATCTTCATAACTTTTTACAGTTACGCCCATGGATTCAAAGGTTGCAGATTGTAAAAGAATACCCGCATTAATCTTAGCCAATCCCGCCACTGCTTCAGCAAGTTTCTCTACTACCTGAGCTCTGGTGAGACCGGATTGTATCAGAATTTCCTCATCCGTTAATTCAAGCAATTTGCTCATTTCATCAACGGTGGTCTGATATTCCACTGCCTGATTATACATATCTTTGATGGACTTAATACTGCTCTCCAAGGTCTGTTGGGTTGCAATCAATTCAGCCAGGGTAGCGTTTAAGTCACTTTCTCCCACAAAAGCCTGAATTTTTCCGTTAATCACTTCTTTTCCGGCCTCTGACATTTGAGAAGCAATATTATTCTGCTGATTCTTTAATTCAGCCTGACCGTCTTCGATTTTTTCCTTGGCTTCCGCAAGTTCTTCTTCAGCCTCAACAAACTGCTCTTTAATCTTTTCTTCAATCTTACTGTTGAGTTTATTGATTTTGCTCTGATTCATGGTCACTTCGTAATGCTCTTCCACAGCACCGGTCATGCTAACGGAAGCAACACCTTCAATACTTTCCAACAGAGGAATCAGCTCATTATCAACATATTCGGAAATTTCAATCTGATCCATTCCTTCCACGTCAGCAGAAGCAACCATAATAGGAAGCATACTGGGATCTAACTGCATGATAATAGGACTGCTTACCGTATCAGGCCATGCACTCTTTAACTGATCCAAATTCTGCTGCATCTCAATTACAACAGAATCCATATTCGCACTCTGCTCATATTCCAAAATAACCATGGAATAGCTGTTAGACGAAACAGAACTTACATTTTTAATGTTTGAGGTGGTTGCCATCGCAGCCTCAATAGGCGCAGTAACCCCCTTCTCAATTTCCTCCGGACTCGCACCGGGATTCGTGGTAATTACCAATGCATACGGAAGGTTCATATTAGGTAAAAGGTCTGTTGTCATCTTCATAACGGAAACAACACCCAAAACCAATACCAGAACAACACCAACCCACACCGTATACGGTTTTTTAACACTGAACTTAGAAATCATCTTGCATCCTCCACTCTTTTACATCTATATAATCAAATAATTTGTGAAAAAATTGTGACCGACCAGTCGGTCGGTAAAATGTAGAAAAAAAAGAGACACTCATATGTCTCTCAAATGCCCAGAGCCGGAATCGAACCAGCGACACGAGGATTTTCAGTCCTCTGCTCTACCAACTGAGCTATCTGGGCTTAACGCCTATCTTCATAAGCAGTGCACTTACTCGTCCAAGTAAATACATAGTAGCGGGGGAAGGATTTGAACCAACGACCTCCGCGTTATGGGCCCGACGAGCTTCCAGACTGCTCTACCCCGCGTTAATGATGGCTATAAGCCAAATTATCGTGCGTAAATTACTTCCCTGCACAATGTTCTTTAAAAAGAACAAATGGATGGAGGTGGATTCGAACCACCGAAAGCGTCGCTAACAGATTTACAGTCTGCCCCCTTTGGCCACTCGGGAACCCATCCATATAACAATATAATACTGAATAATTCAGTATAGTGGAACCTATAGGGCTCGAACCTATGACCCTCTGCTTGTAAGGCAGATGCTCTCCCAGCTGAGCTAAGATTCCAAAATGTTAAGCGACCCAGATCGGACTCGAACCGACGACCTCCGCCGTGACAGGGCGGCGCTCTAACCAACTGAGCCACTGGGCCATGAAACTTGTCGCTTCAAAACTGAACACAGTAACCTTGAACCAAGATTCTTTCCTAACACGTTCCTAACCTGGATAAGCTTTCGATCTATTAGTAAATGTCAGCTGAATGCATTACTGCACTTACACCTCATTCCTATCTACCTCGTCGTCTACAAGGGATCTTACTACAGGGATATCTCATCTTGAGGGGGGCTTCACGCTTAGATGCCTTCAGCGTTTATCCCTGCCGGACTTGGCTACTCTGCCATAGGATTGGTTCCTAACAGATACACCAGTGGTCCGTCCACCCCGGTCCTCTCGTACTAAGGGCAGCTCCTCTCAAATATCCTACGCCCACGCCGGATAGGGACCGAACTGTCTCACGACGTTCTGAACCCAGCTCGCGTACCGCTTTAATGGGCGAACAGCCCAACCCTTGGGAC